>NZ_JBLWIT010000038.1:209924-307919 GCF_048381435.1 Rhodococcus mengyinensis
CCCGAGCCGACGCATTTCACCCCCGCGCGGCGCGCCGTGCCGGGGGCCCTGTTTTCTCGGTCACCGTCTGCGCACTAGACTCTGGCCCCGCGCCCCTATAGCTCAGTTGGTAGAGCTACGGACTTTTAATCCGCAGGTCGTAGGTTCGAGCCCTACTGGGGGCACTCTCCCCTTACCCGGCACATGCCGGGTAAGGGGCACGAGCACTCACCCACATCTCGGCGCTTCCGACGTCGCAGGCGCCCCGATCAGACGACGAACCGCCTCGACAGCGCTCTGCCGCCGCTGTGCCACCGTGCGCTCCCCCGACTTCCCCTCCGGCTTGCGTCCACCACGCGCGGTGGCCAGCGACACGGCGATGTCGGTGATCACGAGCAGCAGCTCGCCCGCGTTCCACGACGGATCGACGAACCCCTCCTGCTGCCCTCGCCGGATCTCGGCGATCTTGGGCCGCAGCGCGAGGGTCCGCGCATCGCTGTCGGCGATCTGCTCGCGCATCTCCAGGTCGGCCCACTTCTGCAGCCTCGCGTTCTCGGGGTGCGCCACGTAGTCGTCGAACAACCGGCCCGCGTAGCCCGGCAGATCGTCTCCCCGCAGCGCCGTCTGCTCGGTCGTCTCGGCGATCCACTGCGCGATGACGGCGTCGAACAGCGCTTCCTTGCTGTCGAAGTACGCGTACAGACGGTCCTTGCTCGCTCGGGCCGTCTCTGCGATGCGGTTGATCCGGGCCCCGGCGACTCCGTGGTGAGCGAACTCCTCCTTGGCCGCGGTGAGGATCCGTTCCCGCGTGGCTTCTCCCGCTGTTCGCATTCCGACATCCTAAATTGCCCGTTGCCGAACCATCTGGTTCGGCGTAGCGTGCGCGGTTGACGAACAGTTTGGTTCGTAAACCTCGCACCCCTCACCCCAAGGAACTCTTCATGGACATCGATCAGGCCCGCAGCACGTTCCACGAGCTCCGGGGGCGCGAGAGCGGCGTCTCCCCCGACGAACTCGACACCGTGTGGGCGGCGCTCGACACCGTCAGGGCCGAAGACATCCTCGGCAGCTGGAAGGGCGACGACTTCGCCACCGGCCACCGCCTCCACGAGAAGCTGTTCGCGAGCCGCTGGCACGGAAAGACGTTCCACTCCCTCGTGGATGCGAAGCCGTTGATCTGCCGTGACGCGGACGGCAACCTCTATTCCGACGTCAAGGCCGGCAACGGCGAAGCCAGCCTGTGGAACATCGAGTTCCGAGGCGAGGTCACCGCGACCATGGTGTACGACGGCGCACCCATCTTCGATCACTTCAAGAAGGTGGACGACTCCACTCTGATGGGCATCATGAACGGCAAGTCCGCACTGGTCCTCGACGACGGCAGGCACTACTACTTCCTGCTCGAAAGAGACTGAGTTCCAATGCAGGTCACAGCAGCGCTCTCACGCGGACCCGATTCCCCGTTCACGCTGGAGACGGTCGAACTCGACGAACCCCGCGCGGACGAGGTACTGGTGCGCATCGTCGCCACCGGCCTGTGCCACACGGACCTCTTCACCAAGGCGGCCCTCCCCCGCGCCGCCGGCCCCGCCGTTCTCGGGCACGAAGGTGCCGGGATCGTCGTGGACGTCGGGTCGCGTGTGAATGGGGTGACGCCCGGTGATCACGTGATTCTCAGCTACCGCCACTGCGGCGACTGCGACCAATGCCGAAGCGCTGGTCCGGCATACTGCGTCGATGCGCACCGGCTGAACAGTTCAGGCAGGCGCGCGGACGGTTCGGCCACCGTCACCCAGAACGGCGAACCCGTGCGCGCCGCCTTCTTCGGCCAGTCCAGCTTCGCCGAACACGTTCTCGCGACTGCCGACAACGTCGTGGTCGTGGACAAGTCCGTAGACCTGGCCGCCGCGGCGCCGCTCGGCTGCGGTTTCCAGACGGGTGCGGGCGCGGTACTGAACGTGCTCCGGCCGGTCAGCGAATCGAGTGTGGTCGTCTTCGGCGCGGGCAGCGTCGGGTTCGCCGCCCTGCTCGCGGCCCGATCATCCGGCGTCGCAACGCTTCTCGCAGTCGATCCGGTTCCCGCACGCCGTGCGCTCGCGGAAGAGTTCGGCGCGGTTGCGATCGATCCCGGATCGCAGGACGTGGTCGCCGCGATCCGTGCGGCGACCGGTGGGGGCTCCACCCACACCCTGGACACCACGGGGATCCCCGCCGTCATCGGCCAGGCGTTGTCGTCCCTGCGGGCGCGCGGCAGCGCGGTGGTCGTCGGTCTCGGCGCACCCGAAGTGGCGGTGAACATTCAGGATCTGATGCTGAGCGGCAAGACCCTCCGCGGCTGCGTCGAGGGCGATTCTTCGGTGCAGCAGTTCATTCCGCAGTTGCTGGCGCTGCACGCGGACGGGAAGTTCCCGTATGACCGTCTCGTCACCGAGTATCGATTCGACGACATCAACCGCGCCGTCGCCGATCAGGCCGCGGGCACGGTGATCAAGCCCGTGCTCGTGTGGTGAATTCGCTAGGGCGTGGCAGGTGACGGTCCGGCCGGCGGCCCGTCGCCCACCTGTCCGTCCTTCGCTTTCGTTTCTCTTCGCATCTCGGCGAGATCCTCGCCGCGCTTGCGGTACGTGAAGCTGACTCCGGCGACGCCGAGGAACAGCACCACTCCGATGATGGCGCCGGCGAGCGACGCGCCGCGGAATCCGGGCGCGTCGACGTCCATGATCCGTTCGCCCGCGTGCGCTGCGCTGTTGCCGCCGAGCACCACACTGAGCGTCAACAGGTTGGGCAGCACCACCAGGACACCGAGGATCAGCAACACGATCTGCACCGGCTTGAACCGGCGCCGGCGGAACAGCCGCCACGCTCCGCGGACCAGCAGCAGCGGCAGCAGGGTGCACAGGGTGCCGAACAACAGTCCCCACAGGATGCCGCCGCCGAAGCTGCCGCCCGCCAGTCCACCCACGTTCTGAGCCCACGCCCGCGGCAGGTAGGCCGCGAGGATGAAGTAGGCGATGACCAGTATCACCAGCAGGACTGCGATGCCGATGGCCTTCTTGGCCCACGCCGGCAGGCCCGATTTCGCCGGTGTGGAAGTGGATGCGCTGTCCTCGGTCGTCATGACTGGTCTCCCTGCGTCGGCAACAGTTCTTCGTCCAGCACCTGCTCGGCCAGTCGCTTCGGGGCGACGAGCGTGTACGACGTTCTGATCCACTCACGGAGCTGTTTCCAGCGGGGCTCGTCCGCGTCCGCGACGTCCACTGCGATCCAGCCGTGTCTACCGAGACCGTATCCCGCGGGCTCGGCCCCTGGTTCCGTTGCGACGACCGCTTCGGCCTCGTCGACGCTGAGCTTCACCGTCAACCGGGTGGCCTCCACGTCACTGAACACGAAATTCTTCCCCCGCACCCGGAACGTCGGGTGTCCGTCCCATTGGGCGACGTCCACCCGCACGGCTTCGGGCAACTCGGCGACGATCTGTTCCAGGCGGCTCATGTTGTTGCCCATGTGACGATTGTCGGCAGCGCCCCGACCCACCGCAACCGGCATAACGGACACGCGGGGTTCCGGCGGGCTCGGCGGGGTCCTGGGTGGCCTGCTCGGAAAGGGTGCGGGCGGCGGACTGGGCCCGGGTGGCGATATTCACACCTGGGGTGGATCGAATCCCAGGAGACCGACAGCTCGGACGAACAGGCTCCCACGCAACCGCCGACACGGCTCGAGTTACGGCGGGGAATCTGTGGAGACCGACAAATCTGTGATCGTCCACAACTGCCCGCGCGTCGCTGTGATGTTCTCTCCCTGCGATGATTACGCTGGTCACCGCACACGCACGCTCATCAGTACACTGTCATGTAACGGTTCGCCGCGTGGCGGCGACACATCCCGGAAGATCCATTACGGATCGGTAACTTGGACGGTTCCCGGGCCGCCGACGGCGTTTACCAACCTACTTACGGTGCCGTAGGCTGAACAAAGTCAAATTGAGCTACTGGAGGCATTACACATGGCGAGGGATCTGACCCAACTCGAACTGCTGCAGGAGTTGTCGCCGGTTGCAGAAGAGAACGTCAACCGCCACATCTCCATGGCCAAGGAATGGCATCCCCACGACTACGTTCCGTGGGACGAAGGACGCAACTTCGCCGCGATGGGCGGCATCGACTGGGATCCCGAGCAGTCGCAGCTCGACGAGGTCGCCAAGGCCGCGATGATCACGAACCTCCTCACCGAGGACAACCTGCCGTCGTATCACCGCGAGATCGCCGAGAACTTCTCGCAGGACGGCGCGTGGGGAACGTGGGTCGGTCGTTGGACCGCGGAGGAGAACCGTCACGGCATCGTGATGCGCGATTACCTCGTCGTGACCCGCGCCGTCGACCCCGTCCAGCTCGAGCGTTTCCGCATGGAGCACATGACGAACGGCTTCGCCTCCCCCGCCGACGTCGACGCCGGCTTCCTCCACTCCGTCGCGTACGTGACGTTCCAGGAACTCGCCACCCGCGTCAGCCACCGCAACACCGGTAAGGCGTGCAAGGACCCGATCGCCGACAAGATGCTGCAGCGCATCGCCGCCGACGAGAACCTGCACATGATCTTCTACCGCAACATGTGCGGCGCAGCCCTCGACCTCGCGCCCGATCAGGCGCTCGAGGCCATCAACATGATCGTCCAGAACTTCCAGATGCCGGGCGCAGGCATGCCGAACTTCCGGCGCAACGGTGTGCTCATGGCCAAGCACGGCATCTACGACCTGCGTCAGCACCTCGAAGAGGTCGTGATGCCCGTCCTGCGCAAGTGGAACATCTTCGAGCGGACCGATTTCACCGCCCGCGGCGAAGAGGTCCGCGAGAGCCTCGGCAAGTTCCTCGAGAACCTCGAGGGCCAGGCCACCAAGTTCGAGGAGCAGCGCGACCGCATGCTGGCCCGCGAGGCCAAGAAGCGCGAGCAGAAGGCTTCGTGACGTAAACAGTTATCCTGTGCCCGGTACCGGATTCGGTACCGGGCACAGTTTTTGTTCCAGCACTTTCGCAGAGGTCGTCAATGTCATCCCTTCGTATCGGATCGCTCGAGCTGCGCAGTCCGGTGGTTCTGGCCCCCATGGCCGGGATCACCAATGTCGCGTTCCGCACGCTATGCCGTGAGCTCGAGACGGAACGCGCGGGCAGCACGTCCGGCCTGTACGTCTGTGAGATGGTGACCGCGCGCGCTCTGGTGGAGCGGCAGCCCGCGACCCTGCACATGACGACGTTCGGACCGACCGAGACACCACGGTCGCTGCAGCTGTACACCGTCGACCCCGACACCACGTACGCCGCGGCCAAGATGATCGTGGACGAGAACATGGCCGACCACATCGACATGAACTTCGGCTGCCCGGTTCCCAAGGTGACCCGCAAGGGTGGCGGCGCGGCGCTGCCGTACAAGCGCACGCTGTTCGGCCGGATCGTCGCCGCCGCCGTGAAGGCGACCGAGGGCACCGACGTCCCGGTGACCGTCAAGTTCCGCGTCGGTATCGACGCCGAACACCACACACATCTCGACGCAGGCCGGATCGCCGCCGGCGAAGGTGCGGCCGCGGTCGCACTGCACGCGCGTACCGCGTCGCAGCGGTACTCCGGCACAGCCGACTGGAACGAGATCGCCCGGCTCAAGGAGCACGTCACCGACGTGCCCGTTCTCGGGAACGGCGACATCTTCGCCGCCGAGGACGCTGCCCGCATGATGGAGCAGACCGGTTGTGACGGCGTCGTCGTCGGCCGCGGATGCCTCGGCCGGCCGTGGCTGTTCGCGGAGCTGAGCGCGGCGCTGAACGGAAAACCGCAGCCCACTCCGCCGAATCTCGGCGAGGTGGCCACGATCATCCGCCGGCACGCGGAACTCCTCGCCGATCATCACGGCGAGGACAAGGGCCTGCGTGAACTGCGCAAGCACGTGTCCTGGTACCTGCGCGGCTTCCCCGCCGGGTCCGAGCTGCGGGTCGCGATGGCCCTCGTGAGCACCCTGACCGAACTCGACGACCTCCTCGTCCAGCTCGATCCGACCATCCCGTTCCCCAAGGACGCCGAGGGACCGCGCGGACGACAGGGGTCACCCGGCACGGTCGCGCTCCCCGAGGGGTGGCTCGACGACCCCGACGACTGCCTGGTGCCCGCCGGCGCCGACCTCATGCATTCTGGTGGTTAGCACCACGAACGCGCGTCACCTCGCTACATGTGTGGAGCCTCGACGTTCGATAAGTACTATGGCTGGAATCCGTCGAGGCCGACGGAGGTCCGAGTCGGCGGAGAGGTCAGGTTGCATCGGTGGGTGATGATCACAGCTCGGACTCACCGACTCCCGAATCCCGTGCCCCCTGGGAGCGTCCTCTCGCGGATCCCAGCTACCGAGAAGCCCAGTCCGGACGGCCGCGGCGACTCCCGCCGCGTCAGCCACCGCCCGAACGGCGGCCTCCCGAGCAGACCGCGCCACCCGAACGGACCGCGCCACCCGAACGGACCGCGCCACCCGAACGGACCGCGCCGCCCGAGCACCGGGCGCAGGTAGAACGCGCCGAACCGTCCCGCCACGACAGCGGCCGGATCGGCCGCCGGGCCGCGGGTGGGCCCACCGAAGCGCTCTCCGTCGCAGACTTGGTGAAGAAGGTCTCCGGGGAGGAACCGAGCGCGCCGGACGATCCGGACAAGACCGAGATCATTCCCCCGATCGACGAGCGGCAGCCACCGCCTCCCGGGGTTCCGCCGCGGGAGACCCCTCCGGCGGCGTCGCCCCCGGAGCCGCCGCAGAGCACACCTGAGCCCGAATGGGTCGCGGATTCCGCCGAGACCACCGCGGTACCGCAGGTGGTCGGCAACCCGGGTACCACCCGCCTGGCTCTCAGCAAGACCCGCAAACGCAAGCGTCTCCGTGCAGCAGGACGCGCCGTCGTCGCACTCGTGGCGGTGGTCGCACTCGCCGGAACCGGCATCGTCTGGGGTTACCTCCGCTCCACCGAGGGCAAGTTCGACCAGATCGCGGCACTCGACACGGAGTCGACCGACATCGTCGACGCCGTCGGGCAGACCGGTGACGAGACCTATCTCATCGTCGGCAGCGACACCCGCGCCGGCGCGAGCGGCGAAGTGGGTGCCGGAACCATCGACGATGCCGAGGGATCCCGCGCCGACACGGTGATGCTCGTCAACATCCCCGCCGACCGGAGCCGGGTGGTCGCGGTGTCGTTCCCCCGCGACCTGGACGTCGAGCGGCCCGTCTGTGAGGGCTGGGACAACGCCAGCGGCACCTACACCGAGGAGACGTTTCCCGCCGCCGACGGCGACAAACTCAACGCCACCTACGCACTCGGTGGACCGAAGTGCCTGGTGAAGGTGATCCAGAAGATGTCGGGTCTCAAGATCGGCCACTTCGTCGGCATGGACTTCGCCGGCTTCGAGTCGATGGTCAACGAGATCGGCGGGGTCAAGGTCTGTACCACCCAGCCGCTAGAGGACGGCGTCCTCGGCACCGTGCTGCCGGAGGCCGGCACCCAGATGCTCGACGGCAAGACCGCACTGAACTTCGTCCGCGCCCGACATGTCGAGGCAGAAGGCAACGGCGACTACGGCCGCATCAACCGTCAGCAGAGATTCCTGTCCGCCCTGCTGCGGGGCGCCCTGTCCAGTCAGGTGCTGCTCAATCCCGGCAAGCTGAACGGCTTCATCAACGCGTTCACCCGCGACACGTTCGTCGAGAACATCGACACGAAGTCGCTGGTCACGCTCGGGCGTTCACTGCAGAACGTCGACGCGGGCGCGGTCACGTTCCTGACGGTGCCCACCGCGGGCACCACCGAATGGGGCAACGAGATTCCGCGCACCGACGACATCAAGGCCATCTTCCGCGCCATCATCGACGACGAGGCGCTGCCCGGCGAGAAGCGTGCGGAACCCCTGCCCTCCGCCCCCGAACCGCAGGCAGCGCCGGCGCCGTTGTCGGTCCAGGCCGTCGACCCGTCCAGCGTGACCGTGCAGGTGTCGAACGCATCGGGTGAGTCGGGACTGGCCGCGACCGTGGCCGACTCGCTGGCCGCCGAGGGGTTCCAGATCTACAACGTCGGCAACTACACCGGAACCAGCGGTGAGACCGTCGTCCGGTTCTCGCCCGGCCACGAAGCCGAGGCGGCGACCCTGGCGTCGTCGTTCCCGGGTGCGGTGCTCGAATCGACCACCGGACTCGGGACGGTCGTCGAGGTCGCACTCGGTTCGAACTTCTCCGGGACCGTCCAGACGCCCAGCCCGATCGACACACCGCTCAGTATGTCGGGCGTGCGAGAGGGTCAGCCCGAGGACGTGGAAATCCCCGCGGACCTGGCGGTTGTGAACGCGGGCGACACGTCCTGCGAATGAGCGCCCGCCCGGTCGCTCGTTCACCCCGCGTTCACCGTGTGATCGTGACTTGGTTTCCCGTGCACCGTAGGCTGTGACCTCATGCGCGTGGCTTACAACGAACAGATGACCGAGCTTGCCGACTTGCTCGGTGAGATGGCGGGGCTTGCGGGGGTCGCCATGGAGCGAGCCACCCAGTCGCTGCTCCAGGCAGATCTCTCCCTCGCCGAGCAGGTGATCGGCGAGCACGACAAGATCACCGAGCTCAGCACCATCTGCGAGGAGCGGGCGTTCGCCCTCCTCGCCCTGCAGGCGCCGGTCGCCGGCGACCTCCGCTCGGTCGTCAGCGGAATCCAGATCGTCGCCGACATCGATCGCATGGGTGCGCTGGCTCTCCACGTCGCCAAGATCGCGCGCCGCCGACATCCCAACCACGTGCTTCCCGAAGAGGTCAACGGCTACTTCGCCGAGATGGGGCGCATCGCCGTCTCCATCGGCGCCGCTGCCCGCGAGGTTCTCGAGACGCGCGATCCCGAACGGGCCGCGCGCCTGCGTGAAGAGGACGAGGCGATGGACGACCTCCACCGTCACCTGTTCACCGTCCTCATGGACCGGGAGTGGAAGCACGGCGTGGCCGCGGCGGTCGACGTCACCCTGCTCGGCCGCTTCTACGAGCGTTTCGCCGACCACGCGGTCGAGGTGGGCCGCCGGGTGATCTTCCTCGTCACCGGCAAGCTGCCCGACGAGACCCAGACGCCCGCCGTCGACGCCGACACCCTCACCTCGTACCCCGAACTGTAGAACTCCCCCAACACTTTTCGCGCGAACGGGACGCTCGTACGGTCTGACCGTACGAGCGTCCCGTTCGTTCGCCCGAGGTCGCCGTCCGCAGACGCGAGAACGCCCCGACCGCGGTACCGGCCGGGGCGTTCTCGTGTGTGTCGCTCTATCCGAAGCGGCCCGAGATGTAGTCCTCGGTGGCCTTCTGCGTCGGGTTGGAGAAGATCTTCTCGGTGTCGTCGATCTCGACGAGGCGGCCCGGCTTGCCGGTGGCCTCGAGGTTGAAGAACGCCGTCTGGTCACTCACGCGCGCCGCCTGCTGCATGTTGTGGGTGACGATCACGATGGTGAAGTCCTTCTTCAGCTCCGTGATCAGGTCCTCGATCGCAAGGGTCGAGATCGGATCGAGCGCCGAGCAGGGTTCGTCCATCAGCAGGACGTCGGGCGAGACCGCGATGGCCCGGGCGATGCACAGACGCTGCTGCTGACCGCCGGAGAGTCCGCCGCCCGGCTTGTCGAGACGGTCCTTGACCTCGGTCCACAGGTTGGCGCCGCGCAGCGACCGCTCGGCCACCTCGTCGAGACGCTTCTTGCTGCGCTCGCCCTGCAGCTTCAGTCCGGCCACCACGTTGTCCTTGATGGACATCGTCGGGAACGGGTTGGGACGCTGGAACACCATGCCGATCGTCTTGCGGACGCCGACCGGGTCGATGCCGGAACCGTAGATGTCCTCACCGTCGAGCAGGATCGAACCCTCCACGCGCGCACCGGGAGTCACCTCGTGCATGCGGTTCAGCGAACGCAGCACCGTCGACTTGCCGCAGCCTGAGGGGCCGATGAAGGCGGTCACGTTCCGCGGGGGGACGGACAGCCCGACATCGGCGACGGCGTGGAATTTGCCGTAGTAGATGTTGACGTCCTTGAGATCCAGACGCTTGGCCATTACCGGCTCCCTACTGATTGGTGTTCGAAATCGAGTGTATGTGTCACTTGCTGCGGACCTGTGAGAAGTGGCCGATGACCTTGGCCAGGATGTTGAGGATGGCGATGAGGAGGATCAACGTCAGCGCCGCACCCCAGATGCGGTTGGTACCGGCATCGGTCGGGTTGTTCATCTCGGCGACCATGACGCCGGGCAGCGTGCCCATCTCGCCACCGAACAGGTTGAAGTTGATGAAGGGTGCGTACCCCACGAGGATCAGCAGCGGCGCAGTCTCACCCATCACCCGGGCCAGCGCCAGCATGACGCCCGTGATGATGCCGGGCAGTGCGGTGGGCAGCACGATCTTGGCGAT
Source organism: Rhodococcus mengyinensis (assembly GCF_048381435.1). Classification (NCBI taxonomy): domain Bacteria; kingdom Bacillati; phylum Actinomycetota; class Actinomycetes; order Mycobacteriales; family Nocardiaceae; genus Rhodococcus; species Rhodococcus mengyinensis. Next base: position 220,339 of record NZ_JBLWIT010000038.1, read on the forward strand.
CGTCTTCCACTTCGGAACGCCCAGCGCGTACGACGCCTCGCGCAAGTCCTGCGGAACGATGCGGAGCATCTCCTCCGTGCTGCGGACGACGACGGGAACCATCAGCAGCACCAGGGCGAGCGCAACGGCGAAGCCGGACTTGGGGAAACCGAACGTCGCGATCCACAAGGCGTAGATGAAGAGGGCGGCCACGATGGACGGGACACCGCTCAGGATGTCGACCATGAAGGTGGTGAGCTTCGCGAGCCGCGACTTCCGGTCGGCGTACTCGACGAGATAGATCGCAACGAACAGTCCGAGCGGAATGGACAGCACCGCGCAGACGATTCCCTGCAGAATCGTGCCGATCAGCGCGTGGTAGATGCCGCCGCCCGCCGCCGAGGAAGTCAGTCCGCTGAGCGAGTGGGTGAACCAGGTGGCCGACGTCAGGGCAGGGATTCCCTTGATGACAGCGGTGACCAGGACCCACACCAGTGGGACCAGCGCCACGAGCACTGCCAGCGTCACGAGGACGGTGGCGGTGAGGTCGGTGATGCGTCGGCGGACACCGACCCCCTGGAAGGTGGGGGCCTTGACCGGCTTGTCGAGTGTCGCGGTCATGGGTCAGTCCTTCTTTCCTGCGATCACGGCGCGGGCAGCGGCGTTCACGACGAAGGTGAGAACGAAGAGCACCAGACCTGCGGCGATGTAGGCGCCGGCCTGAATGTTGTTGTTGAACTCCGCGTAGCCGAGAGCGATCTTCGAGGCGATGGTGGCGCCGCCGTCGAACAGCGACCATCCGAAGGGCTGCGAGGTGGTGCGCAGGATCAGGTAGAGCGCCATGGTCTCGCCGAGGGCGCGACCCAGGCCGAGCATCGATCCGCTGATGTAGCCCGACTTGCCGAACGGAATGATCGTGGTTCGCACCACTTCCCACCGCGTGGCACCCAGCGCGAGTGCTGCCTCGATCTGGGGCGTCGGAGTCTGCACGAACACCTCGCGGGTCACCGCGGTGATGACGGGAAGGATCATGACGGCGAGGACGATACCTGCGGTGAAGATGGTGCCACCGCCGGTGATGGAACCGCTTCCGGTCGCGAACAGTGGGAACCAGCCGAGCTTTTCGTTGAGCCACACGGCAAGCGGCTTGATCGCCGGAGCGAACACCAGCAGACCCCAGAGGCCGTAGACGATCGACGGCACGGCGGCCAGCAGGTCGATCACGTACGCCAGCGGACGTTTGAGCCAGTTCGGCGAGTACTCGGTGAGGAAGATCGCGATGCCGAGGGCGACGGGCATCGCGAGGATCAGAGCGAACAGCGAGACGAGCACGGTCACCTGGAACAGGTCGAGAACACCGAACGCCATGGCATTGATGTTCTGAGTGACCCACTCACGGCTGGTGAGGAAATTGACCTGGTTCCTGCTCAGTGCGGGAACTGCGCGCCAGATCAGGAAGATGCCGATCGCGGCGATGAGGATCGAGATGAAGATCGCCGAGGTGGTTGCGAGGGACTTGAAGATCCGGTCCCCCGGCCTCGCGACGGACTTGCTGCGCGGTGCACCTGTCGGAGTCGGGGCTTCGGCCTTGGTGGTACTCAACTCGGCCTCCGGGGTGCCGTTCGGACCGCCCACCCCGACTCCGCCAGAAGCGGAGCCGGAGGCGCGAGGTGCTGATTCGATGTGCGCTTCACTCATCTGCGCTCGCAATCTTTCCTGGTCAGAATATCGAGTCATGGGCGGGTCCGAACGACTAACGGTACGATCAGCCGATTGCGGCGACCGACGCGTTCAGCTTCTCCTTCATGGAGTCGGGCAGCGGCACGTAACCCTGCTCGGCCAGGTTGCCCTGACCCTCGTTCGCTGCGCTGGTCAGGAACGACTTGACCGCTGCGGAGGTGTCGGCGTCGTAGCCCTTCGAGCACACGATCTCGTAGGTGGCGAGCACCAACGGGTACGCACCCGCTTCCTTGGTGCCGAAGATCGAGCCGAGGTCGAGGGTCAGATCGCCCACACCCTCACCCTTGAACTGCGCACCCTCGATCGCCTTCGCCGCGGACTCGTCCGACAGCGCGACGGGGCCGGAGCCGGTGTCGATCTGTGCGGCAGACAGCTTGTTCTGGTCGGCGTAGGACTTCTCGACGTAGGTGATCGAGCCCGGAGCGGAGGCCACTGCCTGCGCGACACCGGCCGAACCCTTGGCGCCCTCACCGATTCCGCCGGTGAAGTCGGAGCCTGCACCGGTGGTCCAGGCGCCGTTGGAGGCGGCCGTGAGGTACTGCTGGAAGTTGTCGGTGGTTCCCGACGAATCCGAGCGGATGATCGCGGTGACGTCCTGGTCCGGCAGGGTGGCGCCCGGGTTGAGCGCGGCGATGGCCGGGTCGTTCCACTTCTTGATGGTGCCGTTGAAGATCTTGGCGGTCACCTCGCCGTTCAGCACCAGGTCCTCGACGCCGTCGAGGTTGTAGGCGACAGCGACGGGTCCGAAGACGAGCGGAAGGTTCCAGGCCTCGCCGCCGACGCAACGGGCCTTGGCCTGCTCGGCCTGCTCGGCCTTGATCGCCGAGTCGGAGCCGGCGAAGTCGATCTGGCCCGCGATGAACTGGGTACGTCCGTCGCCGGAACCGCTGGGGTTGTACGCCAGGTTGACGGTCTTGCCCTTTTCCTGGCAGACGGAGATGTAGGTGGAGACGAACTGGTCCATGGCGTTCTTCTGGGCCGAGGAACCGGCCGAGGAGAGGTTGGCCTTGCCCTCGCACGTCGCGTTGGACGCCGCTGCGTCGACGCCGCTCGACGCCGCGTTGTTGTCGCTGCCACACGCGGCCAAGGTCATGGCACCCAGGGCCACTGCACCGAGCAGGGCGCCATTGCGCTTGAGATTCACCTAGTCCTCCGGAAATACCGTCTCGCCCGCGATCGGGCGGCGACATGAGGTGCGTTTCTTTGAAATCTGCACCAGGCAACACGGCGCTGCCCACGGAGAAACCTAGGGGTAGCTAATGTCCAGTTGGACCACGATCGGTGAACGGAAGGTGAACAGACCGAGCATTTGTCCACATTTCCGAGACGAACAACAGGTGCGGAAGTAGAGAAGCGCCTCAGGCGCGCGCGTACGCGACGTCGGTATGGAACCGCTCGAACCCGAGCCGGTCGTAGGTATGCAGCGCCGACGCATTGTCGCCCTCGACGTAGAGCAGCACCGCTCCGAGCCCGCGGTCACGCAGATAGTGCAGTCCGGCGAGCGTCAGCAACCGGCCGAGACCACGCCCCTGGGCGTCGGGGCCGATCGCCACCACGTAGACCTCACCGACGGCCGGCACGTCGCCCTGCTTCGGGTGCACCTTGGTCCAGTGGAATCCGAGCAGTCTCTGCTCGTCCGAAGCGGCGAACGCCATGAACAGTCCGGACGGATCGAACCAGGCCTCCGCACGACGCTCGGCCATTTCACGTTCGGTCCACGACCCCTGCTCGGGATGCCAGGCGAAGGCGGCAGCGTTGACCCGCAGCACCTCGGGATCGTCCTCGACGCCGCGGTACTCGCGGAGTGAAACATCTTCCGGCACAACGAGTTCTGGGAGTTCCGCACCGGCGAGCGGACGCCGGAGCTGCAGAAGTTCGCGCGCACCGGTCAGCCCGAGGCGCTGCGCCACCGCCTGTGCCGCAGGCAGGTTTCCGTGCGCCCACACCCGGGCGTCCGGACCACCCTCGGACAGGACCTCGGTGACCAACCGGCCACCGATTCCCCGGCCACGGGCCTCGGGGTCGACGGCGAGTTCGGCCATCGCGGGATGATCCCCGTGACCCGGCTGCAGCTGCGCATACCCGACGATCCGATCGGCGTCGGTCTCCACGAGATGACGGACACCGGCGCTACCGGCGCCGGACACGGCGTGCACGCCCTGCTCCGACACCGGCGCGGTTCCGTCCGCTGCCGTCGCGCGTTCGAGCAGTGCGGACACGTCCGCAGCTTGCTTGCCGTCGAGTCGATCAGTCCAGGACTGAACCGAAGCACTCACTGGATCGCCGGCCCTTCCGCGGATTCGAAGTCCGCATCCTCGGCGTCGAGGTCGTCGATGGGCGGCACCGGCGCACCCGACTTGCTGCGGGTGGGACGGACGGCCTTGTAGCCGACGTTGCGGACTGTACCGATCAAGGATTCGTACTCGCTGCCCAGCTTGGCGCGCAGACGACGCACGTGGACGTCGACCGTGCGGGTACCGCCGAAGAAGTCGTATCCCCACACCTCCTGCAGCAACTGCGCGCGGGTGAAGACGCGACCCGCGTGCTGTGCCAGGTACTTGAGGAGTTCGAACTCCTTGTAGGTGAGGTCGAGGGGACGGCCGCGCAGACGGGCCGTGTACGTGCCCTCGTCGATGACCAGTTCACCCAGCGTGATCTTGCCGGAAGCCTCCGGGCTCGCGACGCCACCGGTGCGTCCGACCAGCAGTCGGAGGCGGGCGTCCACCTCGGCCGGTCCGGTGCCCGGGAGCAGGATGTCGTCGAGGCCCCAGTCGGAATTGACCGCCACCAGGCCACCCTCGGTGAGGACTGCCACCACGGGAACCGCGGAACCCGTGCTGCCCAGCAGCCGGCAGAGGCCGCGAGCCGCCGCGAGATCGGTGCGCGCATCCACCAGGGCGATGTCGGCGGAGCTCGCTTCCAGGAGAGAGGACACCTCCGTCGGGGCAGGCCGCACCGAATGCGCCAGCAGGGCGAGGGCAGGCAGCACTGCCTCGGGGTTGGGGTCGGAGGTAAGAAGCAGTAGCTCCACACAGCCTCCCATCTCGTCGCCGTCGTACCCGGCCGGCAGACGGAATCGTTCATCCGCCGGTCCAGGTAGATCGACACTGAAGGTATCGACACTTTTGTCGGTGACAGAGTAGCGCGCCGCCGTCGGCGTTCGTTGCACCGAACCCCCGGCCGACCGGCGCGGAGGTTGCACCGACACTCCCCCGACGGGTGTCCGTCACAATGGGGCCGTGCGGAAACTCATCATCGGAATCGTCTTCCTCGTGGCTCTCGGTCTCGTCGTCGACTTCGGTTCGGCGGCCTACGCGGAGTACCGGGTGTCGCGGGAACTGCGGGCAGGGGCGTCCCTCACAGCGGACCCCGAGGTGACGGTTCACGGCTTTCCGTTCCTCACCCAGGCGTGGGACGGAAAGTACGAGAACATCGAGATCCGCGCCCAGGGAGTACAGAGTGACGTGGTGGGTGAGGTGACTATCGAGTCCACCCTCCTGGGTGTCTCCGCGCCGCTGTCCGACCTCGTCGACGGCTCCGTGAAGGCCCTTCCGGTCGATCACCTCTCCGGCCGCATGCTCATCGACGCCACCGACCTGGGACGCTTCCTCGACATCCCTGACCTGCAGGTTTCGGCCCCGCCGGCCAGCAAGTCGGACGGCACCGGGGGCTCCGGCGGCTCGGGGATGCCGACCGCGGGCGGCGTCGTCCTCACCGGCACCGTCCCCGTCGGGCCCATCGAGACCACCGTCAGCGTCCAGGCCGACCTGGTTCTCGACGGCGGTCAGGTGAAGATCGTCGCCAGCGACTTCTACTTCGGACCCGAAGGCCACGCCGACTTCACCATCCCCGAACCTCTCGCCCCCGCGATCCTCGGCCTCTTCACCCGGACGATCGACCCCCGGGAACTCCCGTTCGGCGTCCAGCCGACGGAGGTCTACGCGGAAGGCTCGCAGATCGTCATCGAGGGCGTCGGCAACAACGTCACGATCGACCTGAACGAACTGCAGAGCCGATGACCGGAATCACACTGTTACTGATCGCACTGTTCGCCGCCGTCGTGTTCGGGCTCGTCTGGCAACGCCGCCAGGGGACCGTCCGGAGCACCGGCAAGACTTCCGCGGTCGTGACCGACCGACGACGACTGCTCCTCGAGGCGGCGGGCGTCGGGCCGGCATCGCCCGAGCACCCTCGACGGGCCACCGTTCTCCACTTCTCCGCCGACTGGTGCGGACCCTGCGCGGCGGTGCGCAGGGTGGTGGGACAGGTCGTCGCGGACCTCGCCGGCGAGCCGGAACCTCCCGTCGAAGTGGAGGTCGACATCGACGAGTATCCCGCTCTCGCCAAGGAACTCGGCGTTCTGTCGTTGCCGACGACGTTCATTCTCGACGCCGACCGGCAGCAACGCTTCCGGGTGTCCGGAGTGCCCGCCGCGACCGACCTGCGGGCCGCGCTGGGACCCCTCACCCGGCCCCCGGGTTCAAATTCCTGAAGAACCGGGTAAACTCGTCGTCGTGCAATCCAGCCACGAGCTCATGCTCACCCGTCGCCGCACAGTAGACCTGTGCCGCCTCGGGGCTTGTTGCTGTACCTGTTGCTGATCACCAGGGCTGTCGCTTTCTGCTGACACCGCGGATTCCGCGCACGTGATCTCACCCCCGATGACGACGTCTTCCGTCGTCGTTCGGCGCCAGGCAAGCATTCAGGACTCACCGCAGGAGCACTTCTCATGTCCACAACACTCGAGCTCGAGCAGGTCGACGTTCGTGGCCCCCGGTTCGCCGCCTGGGTCACCACCGCCGTCCTCGTCGCCGTGCTCGTCGTGTCGACGTTCTCGCTGGTCGCAGCAGGAATTCTGCTGACGCTTCAAGCGGTCGTCTTCGCGGCAGGCGCAGCCACCGGGCCACGGCGCAGCCCGTACGGCCGGATCTTCGGCACCCTCGTCGCGCCGCGACTCGCCCCGGTCAGTGAACGCGAACCCGTCGCACCGCTTCGCTTCGCGCAGCTCGTCGGCTTCGTCTTCGCCGCCGTCGGCACCGTCGGCTTCTTCGCCGGCTCCGGCGTCGTCGGCGCCGTGGCCACCGCATTCGCCCTGTTCGCGGCGTTTCTCAACGCTGCGTTCGGCATCTGCCTCGGCTGCCAGATCTATCCACTCGTCGCACGCTTCCGCACGGCGGCCTGAAAGTTTCACACCGAGAACCACTGCACGATCCACCCGACACAAGTAAGTACACATCGAAAGGAACACCATGGCTCGCTCCGATGTCCTAGTCTCCGCCGACTGGGCTGAGCAGAACCTCAACGCCCCCAAGACCGTTTTCGTCGAGGTGGATGAGGACACCAGCGCATACGACGGCGGCCACATCGAAGGCGCCATCCGCCTCGACTGGCGGAAGGACCTGCAGGACGGCGTCCGTCGTGACTTCCTGAACCAGCAGCAGTTCTCCGACCTCCTGTCCGCCAAGGGCGTCGCCAACGACGACACCATCGTTCTCTACGGCGGCAACAACAACTGGTTCGCGGCGTACGCGTACTGGTACTTCAAGCTGTACGGCCACCAGGACGTGAAGCTGATCGACGGCGGCCGCAAGAAGTGGGAGCTCGACGGGCGTCCCCTCTCCAAGGAGACCGTCACCCGCGCGGCCACCCAGTACAAGGCCGAGGCCCCCGACCTGTCGATCCGCGCGTTCCGCGACGAGGTCATCGACGCCATCGGCAGCAAGAACCTCGTCGACGTGCGTTCGCCCGACGAGTTCTCCGGCAAGATCCTCGCTCCCGCGCACCTGCCGCAGGAGCAGGCGCAGCAGCGTGGACACGTCCCCACGGCCATCAACATTCCGTGGAGCACCACCGCAAACGAGGACGGCACGTTCAAGTCGGACGACGACCTGGAGAAGCTGTACTCGGAGAAGGGCTACGACGAGTCCAAGCCCACCATCGCGTACTGCCGTATCGGCGAGCGCTCCAGCCACACCTGGTTCGTGCTCAAGGAGATCCTCGGCAAGTCCGATGTCAAGAACTACGACGGCAGCTGGGTCGAATACGGCTCGCTCGTCGGCGCACCCATCGAGTTGGAGGTTCACTGAGCCATGTGTGGAGCACCTGTACAGACCCAGACCCTGCCCGCGGGCGTCGACGTCGAGAAGGAAACGGTCATCACCGGCCGCGTTCTCGCCGCTGACGGCCAGCCGATCGGTGGAGCGTTCGTGCGTCTCCTCGACGGCGGCGGAGAGTTCACCGCCGAGGTCGTCGCCTCGGGCACCGGAGACTTCCGCTTCTTCGCCGCTCCCGGCGAGTGGACCGTGCGTGCACTGTCCAGCTCCGGCAACGGCACCTCGACGGTGAGCCCGTCGAGCGCAGGCGTGCACAACGTCGACGTCACGGTCGGCGAGTAGTCACCAGCTGACGACATCAGAAGGGCCCCGCTCCGGATTCGGAGCGGGGCCCTTCTCGTCGTGCGGACTCTACTTGCCCGGTGCGGCTGGGATGGTCTCGCCGCCCTTCTCCGACTGCGCGAGTGCGGTGATCCAGTCGACGACCTTCTCGCTCTCCCAGTACCAGGGGTCGTTCGGGTTGTTGTTCCAGTAGAACAGGTGCTGGATGAAGCCCAGGAAGATGTACGGCTTGATCACCAGTTCGAAGACGTCCCTGTTGTCCTCGACGAACCCCGGGCCCTCGTCGGCGAGCTTCGCCTTCACGACCTCCGAACCGGGACCCATCGCCCAGTTGAGCGCCTCGACGATCTGCTCCTGGGACACCTGCATGTTGCGGTCCGGGCCGTCTGGGTCGTAAGTCCGGTCGGCGACCTTGCGGAGAACGTCGAGGAAGGACTCGTCGGAGGCGAACCAGTCTTCGTGTGTGACGATGTGCACAATCGACCGCGCCGCCATGTTCGTCACCGCATTCGCGAAGTCGGAGACCGTCTGGCCCGGGTTCAGCAGGGTGAAGTGCATCTGTCCCAGCACCCCGAGTGCCAGTTCGAGAACGGCAATCTCCTGCGGCGCGTCGCACGCGATGTCGTAGGGGCGGCACGCGTAGGTGATCTTGCCGTCGAGAGCGCCGTAGTCGGCCGGCTCGGACGACATGAAACCGCCTCCGGGCGGGCCGGGTTCGCCCATCGAGGGGGTGCCCGCGGGACGGTACGGGTCGCCGATCAGCGCGACGCCGGCGATGTCGTCGGCGGTAACCAGAGCGTTGCCGTCTCGGTGGCCGAGTTCGCGCGACACCCTTTCGACCACCTCGGCGCCGACGCTGTATCCGAGTAGCACGTACTTGGTGTCGTCGCCGCACTTCACCTTGTTCTCGTCGAGAATCTTGTTCGTCGACGCAACACCCGCAGCCATCGAATCCTGGTATGTCGGAACAGGTTGCAGCAGACCCAGACCGTACGTGGACGGGTAGGGAACGTACATCCACCCCACCGTCCCCGGATCGTCCTTGTTGGCCTCGCCGGTCGGCACCGTCACGTTGCCCACCCAGTTCGACCAGAGCTGCCGATTCTCGTCAGCCAGAGGGTTGCGGTCCGCCGTCGAGTCGGTGGCGCCGGATACGGCGACGATCATCACGTCGGGGCAGTCGGCGGCGTAGTTGTTCGGATCGACACGGTCCGTGTCGGCACTCCCCGAATCTGCACTTCCCGAGTCTGCGCTCCCGGTGTCGGGCGCGGCGACGGCAAGGCCGGGAGCACCGAACGCGGTGGCGGTCAGCAGCAGCACCGTCGCCGCGATCGCGGCCCGCACCGGACCGGTGACGGCAGTACTCGATCGAAGCATGGGACCTCCGGGAGGGACGGGAGACGAGACGACCGCATGAGAATGTTCGGAACCGACCGGGTGGTCGCCTTCGAGAAACCGTAGCCGCAGTCACGGTAAGTCGCCTCCCGTTTCGACCGTTCGACGGGTTCGGTTTAGGATGTCCCCGTGGTTATCTTCTTCGAGGTACTTCTTGTCCTTGCCGCCGTGTTGATCACGTGGTTCTCGCTCTACACGATCTACCGCCTGGTCACCGACGAGTCGTGAGTCAGAACCCGGACGCAGGCGCAGATCCGCCTTCCGAGCACCCGACTACGAGCGCGCCCGCTGGGGACACCCCCGCCGTGCGTCGTGGTAGCGGTGACGCAGCCGTCGCGGACGCCATCGAGCGTTCCAAGACGACGGCGTCGCGGAACATCCCGCAGCTTCCGGACCTTCCGCTGCCCGAGGACACCGCAAATCTGCGCCTCGGCCCGGATCTGAACAACGAACTCCTCGCAGTACTGCCCCTCGTGGGTGTGTGGCGCGGTGAAGGGGAAGGCCACGACCCCGACACAGGCGACTACCCCTTCGGGCAGCAGATCATCGTCTCCCACAACGGTGGCAACTACCTCAAGTGGGAATCCCAGACCTGGGTCCTCGACGCCGACGGCGAATACGTGCGCCCCGACCTCCACGAAACCGGCTTCTGGCGGATCAGCGGAGACGGCATCCCCGGCAGCACCAACGAGGAAGTCGTCGAACTCCTCCTCGCCCACAGCTCCGGCATCGTCGAACTGTTCTACGGTCAGGCCCTCACCCAGTCGTCGTGGGAACTCGCGACCGACGTCGTGATCCGCAGCACCTCCGGTGTTCTCGTCGGCGGCGCCAAGCGTCTCTACGGCATTGTCGAGGGCGGCGACCTCGCCTACGTCGAGGAACGCATCATCGCCGACGGTGAGCTGCGTCCCCACCTCTCCGCGCGTCTGTCCCGCTACGTTGGCTAGCGCCCGTGAGTACTTATTAACCACGGGCGGTTAACAAGTACTCACGGCTCGGGTTATCCACAACCTGAGGTTCATCCACAGGTCAGTTGAGATCGGCCTGTTTCGGGCGAATCCTGTCGGTCGCCGTGCGCACCGTCGCGTCCATGACGACTGCGACGATCGACTTCAGGCCCGAATTCCAACGCGTTCTCGACTATCAGCACGGCCTCGTCACGGCCCGGCAACTGCGCGGACTGGGTATCTCGACCCGGCAGATTCAGCACATGGTGGAGTCCGGCCAATGGTCGGCGGTTCTGCACGGCGTCTACGCCGTCACGAACGGTCCGCTCGACCGGCCGATGAGGCTGTGGGCGGCACTGCTGTTCGGCGGTCCCCGAGCGATTCTCAGCCATCGGACGGCGGCCGAGGAGTGGGGGCTGATGCCCGTCGACCCTGACGGGCCGATTCACGTCACGGTGCCCTACGGATTGTCTGCGGAGCCGCAGGGACCGACGTATCGGAAGGCCGGCCGGCGATCCGACCGTCCCGTTCCCCGCGAGGGGGATCTCCTGCATCCCGGGGTCGTGGTGCACCGATCCCGGGCGCACGCCCACATCCTCGTCCCGACGCTTCCGCCTCGAACGTCCCGGGCCGACACCGTCGTGGATCTCGCTGTCGCGGAGCCGTCGGCGGTGGCGGCCGCACGCGTCCTCGTGTCGGCGGTCACCGGCAGCGACATTCCGTCCACGAGTTGCTTCGACGGATCGAGCAGCGTCCACCGCGCAGGTACCGCAAGGCTCTGACCGACGCTCTGACGTTCGTGTCCGGCGGAGTCCAGTCGATTCTCGAGCACCGGTACGCGATCGACGTGGAACTCGCGCACGGACTGCCGGCCGCTCGACGACAGTCGCCTGTTCTCGTCGACGGACGAACCCTTTACGAGGACGTCGACTATTCGAAAAGCGGCGTTCCGCTCCTCGTGCGGCTGGACGGACTGCGGTATCACTCGTCGCGGTCGGTGGCCCTGCGAGATCGGCGTCGCGGCAACGCGGCGGAACTCGCCGGCAAGGCGACGCTGGTCTACGGCTGGGAGGAGGTGACGCGGCGCTCGTGCGACGTCGCGGCCAAGGTGCGGACGGTGCTCGAGCGGGGCGGCTGGAGTGGGCCGAACCCGTGCCCCCGCTGCCGTGAGTACTTATTAACGTCGGGCGGTTAATAAGTACTCACGGGCGCGGAGCGCACAACAGCCCCCGAGCCTTCCGGTGCGTGTGCACCGGGTCCGATCTGGACCAGACCGGGGGCTCGGGGGCCGGGTAGCTGCCTGGGATTCGCTCGCCGCTCGCGCGGTCAGTGAATTCCGTCAGCGGTAGCGGCTAGCTGGCAGCCACCTCACGTGTCCGTCTGTCATACAATTTCAGACCACCTCCTTCCTCGTGTACTGAAGAAAGTACGCCGCACTCACGGAGTCGGCAACGCATTTTCGCTCTCAGCTTTCTCCACCCGTATCACCAGGTCAGCGCTGGTATCCTCCGGAAGCTGGTGGGTGACCACCACGACGGTGCGCTGCGACGACACCAGTCCGCCGTCGCGTGCGAGCAGTCGCCGGAGCAGGTCGGCGCCCGCGTCGGCGTCGAGGTGCTCGGTCGGTTCGTCGAGCAAGAGCACCCGGTCGGGCGACAGCAGAGCCCTGGCGAGGAGCAGTCGGCGACGCTGTCCACCGGACACTGCCCTGGCACCGCCCGCGAGGGTCGTGTGCACGCCCTCCGGCAGCCCCGACACCCAGCCCCCGAGCCCGACCGACTCCAGGACGGTCAGCGCCTCCGCGACCTGGAGGTCGCCGCGCGCCACCCGCAGATTCTCGAGCACGGACGTGTCGAAGAGGTGCGCGTCCTCCGCGAAGAATCCGACGTTCCGGCGGAGAGCCTCGGATCTGACCCGGTGGAGGTCGAGTCCGTCGACCTGGACCGTCCCCGACACAGGGGGGAGCAACCCGGCCAGGGTCATCAGGGTGGTCGTCTTCCCGGACCCGCTGCCGCCGACGATCGCGACCCGGGCGCCCGGCTGTAGGTCGAGGTCGAGCGGGGCGGTGACCTGCCCTCCGGGCCAGCCGCACCGCAGGTGCTTCGCGACGACCTCGGCGGGCCCGTCCAGTTCCCGGTCCCCGGGGTGCGGATCCGCGACGGCGGCGTCGAGCACGGCGAGTATCCGGCGGGACGCGATCCGGGCCCGGGTCAGCGCGACCGCCGCGGCGGGCAGCGCGGCCGTGGCCTCGAACGCGGACAGCGGCAGGAGCACGACGATGCCCATCGCCATCGGGCTCATCGTCCCCGACGAATACAGGTCCATGCCGATGAGCAGTGACGCGATCACGCTCACGCCCACCGCGAGTGGTGTGGCGGCGTCCGCGAACGCGCTGGGTGCGGCGGCGCGGTCGGTGGCCGCGACCGCGGCGTGTTCGGAGCGGACCGCCCGCGACACGGTTCGCTCGAGGCGACCCGCGACGCGGAGTTCCGCGGCGTGATCGAGCGCGGTGACGGCGTCCTCACTGAACCGGGCGCGCGCGTCGGCCCCGGACGTCTCGGCGAGGCGGGCGGCCCGCGCGGACAACCAGGGCGCCGCGACCCCCGACACCGAGAGCGCCACGGCGAGCACGAGTGCGGAGGCGGGCGAGATCACCGCGAGGATGCCGACGGCGGCCACGGCCAGGACGACGGACACGGCGATGGGGACGATCGCGCGGACGACGACGTCACCGAGGGTGTCGACGTCGGCCCCGGTGCGGGCGAGCAGTTCGCCGCGGCGCAGGCCGGCAGCGGCCGCGGGGTCGCCGTCGGCCAACCGCTGGTACAGCTGGGTGCGGGCGGACGTGGTCCCGCGCAGCGCGGTGTCGTGGGTGGCGAGCCGCTCGAGGTACCGGAAGACGCCGCGGGAGATGCCCAGCGCGCGCACCGCCACGACGGCCACGCTGAGGTCCAGGACGGGCGGCATCTGCCACGCCCTCGTGATCAACCATGCCGACAACGCCGCCAGCGCGAGCGCACTGCCCAGCGTGGCCACGCCGGCGGCGACGGCGCGCACTACCCGCCCCGGTTGCAGGTCGAGGAGCGGCAATGCCCGGATCAGCGGGTCACGCGACATCGGCGGTCACCTCGATCACCCGGTCGGCGGCCGCGAGCACGGTCGGCCGGTGCCCCACCACCACGACCGTCCGGCCGGCGGCGGCCAGGCTTCGCAGCGAATCGAGCACGGTCCGCTCCGACGCGTCGTCGAGGTGCGCGGTGGGTTCGTCGAGCACCAGGACGGGACGCCGGGTGGCCAGCACGCGGGTCAGCGCGAGCCGCTGCCGCTGACCGAGCGAAAGTCCCGTTCCGCCGGACCCGACGCGCGTGTTCCAGCCGTCGGGAAGTTCGGCGAGGACCTCGTCGAAACCCGTCGCGGCACAGGACTGTTCGAGGTGGACGACCTCGCCGATGAGCCGGAGGTTCTCGTCCAGGGTGCCGGGTACGAGGACGGGGTGCTGCGGGAGCCACGCCACCTGCGCCCACCACGCGGACCGGTCGAGCGAACTCACGGCGGTGCCCGCCACCCGCACCTCCCCGCGCTCGGGTTCGACGAGGCCGAGGAGTGCTTGCACCGCAGTCGATTTCCCGGAACCGTTGGGTCCGGTCAGCACGGTCACCGCACCAGGCTCGAGGGCGCCGGTCAGGCCGCGCGGCGCCGGGCCGTGCCGGGACGGGACGTCGACGCCGTCGAATTCGATTCGTACCCCGGCCGCGTCGACCAGAACCGCACCGTCGGCGGCGTCGTCGGGACGATCGGTATCGATGACGGCGAAGGCCCGGCTCGCGGCGGCCATTCCGTCCTCGGCGGCGTGGAACTGAGTTCCGACCATCCGCAGCGGTAGGTACACCTCGGGCGCGAGAATCAGTGCGACGATTCCGGCTTCGAGTTCCATCCCCCCGTACACCAGCCGCAGTCCGATGCTCACGGCGACGAGTGCGACGCACAGCGTGGCCAGCAGTTCCAGCACCATCGACGACAGGAACGCCACCCGCAGTGCCGACATCGTGGTGCGGCGGTGGGCGTCGCCGAGTTCACGCACCCGCGTCGCCGGTCCCTGTTCGCGGCCCAGCGCGCGGAGCGTGGGCAGGCCGGCCAGGAGGTCGAGCAGCTGGGAGGACAGTGTGGTCATCGCGGTCAGCGTCTTGGCGGCCTTGCCCTTGGTGAGCAGACCGATGAGGATCATGAAGATCGGGATGAGCGGAAGTGTGACGAAGATGATCGCCGCCGACGTCAGATCCTGAAACGTGATGACCGCGAGCGTCGCCGGAGTGAGCGTCGCCGCGAGGACCAGCGCCGGTAGATACCCGGTGAGGTACGGCACGAGACCGTCGATTCCGCGGGTGAGCACGGTCGCGATCTCGTCCCGCCGCGGGTCGAGCTCGCGCGGTCGCAGACGGGTGGCGACGCCAAGGACCTCCCCCTTCAGCTCCGCCACGACCCGCGTGGCGGACCGGTGCGCGAACCGGGACTGCAGCCAGGTGCCGAGCACCCGCACGCCCACCGCGGTCGCGAGGACCACCAGTTCGGTGGACCACCGGCCGACATCGGTGGCGTCGTCGACGATGACCCCGCCGAGCACCCGGCCGATCATCAGCGCCGACACGATGACCATCGCGACGTTGACGATCGACAGCGCGACCGTGAGGACGAGGTACCCGCGGGCCGCCGCCGAGTATCGCCAGAGGCGGGGATCGACGGGACGCCGGGAACCTCGCTCCCCGCCCGGGCGCTCGTCGGCCGGGCGGGGTGCGTCGCCTACCGCTGTGCTCATCTGCGCCCGAGTGGGAGACCGATCGACGGCGGGATGTGCTTGGTCGAGATCCGTTGGCGGAACACCCAGTACGTCCAGCCCTGGTAGATCAGCACCACCGGGGTGAGGAAGGCGGCGGCCCACGTCATCACCTTCAGCGTGTACGGACTCGACGAGGCGTTGTCGATGGTCAGGTTGTACGCGGCGTCCAGTGTGGACGGCATGACGTTGGGGAACAGCGAGCCGAACAGCAGGGTCACCGTGGCGATGACCGCGATCGACGTGAGCAGGAACGCCCAGCCCTCCCGTTCGGCGCGGGTGAACGCGACCACCCCGAGGAGTGCGGCGGCGGCGATCGCGACGAGAATCCACGTCCAGCCCTTGCCGTGCGCCAGCTGTGTCCACAGCACGAACGCGCCTGCCACCGGAACGGCCGGGATCGCCAGCCGGGACGCCAGTTCGACGGCGTCCGTGCGTACTTCGTCGGCCGTCTTCAGGGCGAGGAACACCGCGCCGTGCAGGGCGAACACGAGTGCGGTCGTCAGACCACCCAGCAACGCATAGGGATTGAGCAGATCGAAGAGGCTCGAGGTGACCTGCTTGTCGGCGTCGATGTCGACGCCCCGCACGATGTTCGCGAACGCGACACCCCACAGCACGGCAGGCACCCAGGACCCGAAGACGATGCCCCAGTCGCACCGCCTGCGCCAGGTGTCGTCGTCGATCTTGCCGCGGTACTCGATGGCGCAGATCCGGACGATGAGCGCGACGAGAATGATCAGCAGCGGCAGATAGAAGCCGGAGAACAACGTGGCGTACCACTCCGGGAACGCGGCGAACAACGCGCCGCCACCGGTGATGAGCCACACCTCGTTGCCGTCCCACACGGGGCCGATAGTGTTGAGCACCACCCGCCGCCGTGTGTCCCCGTTCGGGTCCTTGCGCCTGCCCAGCACCGGCATCAGCATGCCGACACCGAAATCGAATCCCTCGAGGACGAAGTACCCGATGAAGAGCACCGCGATCAGGATGAACCACACTTCTTGAAGTCCCATGACCGTCTCCCCTAGTACGCGAACGAGAGTTGCTCGGGCTTGCCCGGTTCTTCGGGCTCGTCGTGGTCGTCACCCGGTGGATGCGCGTCGTGTTCGAGTGGTCCCTCGACCGTGTAGCGGCGGATCAGCGTGAACCACACGACGGCCAGCGCCCCGTAGACCACCGTGAACGTGATGAGCGAGACCCAGACGGTCCACGGGGAGTGATTCGAGACGCCCTGGTCGACAGTCAGTCTGATCATGTCGACACCGGTCGGGTTGGGTGCCACGACCCACGGTTGACGACCCATCTCGGTGAAGACCCAGCCCGCGCTGTTCCCGAGGAAGGGTGTCGGGATGACGGCGATCGACAGCCAGCCGAACCACTTCTTGTCCGGTACGCGGCCGCCGCGGGTCATCCACAGACCGACCACGGCGAGCAGCGCCGACCCGGCGGCCCAGCCGATCATCGCGCGGAACGTCCAGTAGGTGACGAACAGGTTGGGCTTGTAGTTGCCGGGCCCGTACGTCTCCTCGTAGCGGGCCTGGATCTCGGTGACGCCCTCGACGGTGGAGTCGAACGTGCCGTCCGCCAGGAACGAGGTGAGGCCGGGGATCTTGATGAGCTGGGTGATGCTCTCGCAGTTGTTCTGGGTGCCGACGGTGAGGATGGAGAAGTCGGCGCCGGTTTCGGTGTGGCACAGCGACTCGGCCGATGCCATCTTCATGGGTTGCTGTTCGAACATCAGCTTGCCCTGGATGTCGCCGGTGATCGCGAGTCCGATGCCCGCGGCGACCATCACCCACAGCGCGAGGATGGTGACCGGGCGGAACATCGTCCTCGCGGTTTCCTCGTGCTTCTTCGCCACTTCGGGTTCGGTGGCTTCCTTCGACTTGCGCATGCTGCGCACCATCCACCAGCCGCCGACGCCGGCCACGAACGTCCCTGCCGTGAGGAACGCTCCGGCCACGACGTGTGGGAAGGCCGCGAGCGCCGTGTTGTTGGTGAGCAGTTCCCAGATGCTGGTGAGTTCCGCGCGTCCGGTCTCGGGGTTGTAGATGGCCCCGACCGGGTGCTGCATGAACGAGTTGGCGGTGATGATGAAGTACGCGGACGCGTTCACACCGATTGCGACGAGCCAGATGGTGGCGAGGTGGACAAGCTTGGGCAGCCGTCCCCAGCCGAAGATCCAGAGGCCCAGGAATGTCGACTCGAGGAAGAACGCGACCAGTCCCTCGAGGGCGAGGGGTGCGCCGAACACGTCACCGACGAAGCGAGAGTACTCGCTCCAGTTCATCCCGAACTGGAACTCCTGCACGATGCCGGTGGCGACGCCGAGCGCGAAGTTGATCAGGAACAGCTTCCCGAAGAACTTGGTGAGCCGATACCAGTGGTCCTTTCCGGTGACCACCCACATCGTCTGCATGACGGCGATCAGCGGGGCGAGCCCGATCGTCAGCGGAACGAGGATGAAGTGATAGACGGTGGTTATGCCGAACTGCCACCGGGAGACATCCAAGGCATCCATGGCTACTCCGAAACTGGGCCCGTAGGACAGGCTTCAGGGCCGGAGCGTGGGCTTCCGCCCGACCCTTGAAAACAACGTACTGCGGGGTCGTTTCCCCCGCAGGACTTTGCTACTACGAAATGTAGTAGACCTGTCAACCCTCCGCAGACTCGGTACCCGCCGCCTCGACCGCGAGGCCGACCAGCTCCACGATCTCGTCGGCGAGCGGTGCGTCGGGCAGGGCAAGTCCGTCGATCTTGCGCACCCGCGCGACCATGGTGACACTGGAGATGAGCCAAACGCCTTCCGCCGTAATGAGATCCGCCGGCCGCAGCGCCGCGTACTCGCAGCGGAACCCCTTGCCGGACGCCACCTCGTACAGCGCCTGCTGCGTCGTTCCGGGCAGGATTCCGTGCTCCGGCGGCGGCGTGAGGAGGTGTTTGTCGCGGGCGATGACCACCGTGGAACGTGGCCCTTCCAACACATTGCCCTCGCTGCTGACGAAGATCACATCGTCGGCACCGAGTGTCACCGCATACCGCAGCGCCGCCATGTTCGTGGCATACGACAAGGTCTTCGCCCCGAGCAGCTGCCACGGCGCACTCGCCGACAGATCCACCGAATAGCCCCGGGCCAATGTGAGTACCGACACCCCGTCGCGCCGCGCCTCCAGAATCCGCTCGGACACCGGCCCGACGGTGACGAAAGCAGTCGGGTCGCCACCGGACTCGCGGCCGCGGCTGAGCACGAGTCGCATCGCACCCTCCCGCTCGGACCCCCACTCCTCGACGGCCAGCTCGAGTGCCAGGCGCCACTCGTCCAGGTCCTGAATGGGCAATCCGAGGGCGCGCGCCGACGCGACGAGACGGGTGAGGTGGGCCTCGACCTTCAGTGCGCGACCGCCACGCACCAACAGCGTCTCGAAGACACCGTCGCCGCGCACCACCGCCAGATCGTCCGCGTGCAGCAGCGGGGCATCCGCGTCCCGCACCTCGTGGTCCAGTGTCACCAACACTCGATCAGACATGACGCCCAGCCTATCGACCCTGCTGACCGCCACCCGTGGTCCATGGTCCCTAGACTGGGTTCGTGGTCGACAAACTGCCCGTCTCACCCAGTCCACTCCTCACGGCCCCGGGCGCGGTTCCTGCGCCCGAAGGCTCTCCCGACGCCGGCGTTGCCTGGCATCACGGCGATCCACTCGGCGAACAACGCAGCGCCGAACGTTCCGCGGCGGTCGTCGACCGTTCCCACCGGTTCGTCATCGCGATCAGCGGACCCGAACGACTCACCTGGCTGCACACCATCTCGAGCCAGCACGTCGCCGCGCTCCCCGACGGCGCGAGCGCCGAGAACCTCAGCCTCGACGTCAACGGCCGCGTCGAGCACCACTTCGTCCAGACCGATCTGGACGGCGTCACCTGGATCGACACCGAGGCCGACCGCGGACCCGACCTCCTGTCGTTCCTCACCAAGATGGTGTTCTGGTCCAAGGCCGAGCCCCGCGAGGGCAACGAGCTCGCGGTCCTCAGCGTGCTCGGCCCCGACGCCGTGACGGTCCTCGACGCGGCCGGCGTCGTGGCACCCGCCGAGCCGTACGCCGCCGTCGCGGTGCCCGGGGGCGGATTCGTCCGCCGCATGCCGTGGCCGGCCGCCGAGTCCTTCGACCTGCTGATCCCGCGGGAAGGACTCGCGACGTGGTGGGGCCGGCTCACCGCCGCCGGCGCCGCACCCGCGGGAACGTGGGCGTTCGAGGCACTGCGGGTGGCCGCCGCACGGCCCCGGATCGGACTCGACACCGACGATCGCACCATCCCGCACGAGGTCCGCTGGATCGGCGGTCCCGCCGACCACGGCGCCGTCCACCTCGAGAAGGGCTGCTACCGCGGCCAGGAGACGGTGGCCCGCGTCCACAATCTCGGCAAACCGCCCCGTCACCTCGTCCTGCTGCACCTCGACGGCAGCGCCGAGGGCAGGCCCGAACCGGGCGACCCCGTGACGGCGGGAGGCCGTGCGGTCGGACGGATCGGCACGGTGATCGACCACCACGAGCTCGGACCCATCGCGCTGGCCCTCGTCAAACGGTCCATCCCCACCGACACCGAGTTGGTGGCCGGCTCGTGCGCCGCGTCCATCGACCCCGACTCCGTGCCTGCAGACGACACGGTCCAGGCGGGCCGCGCCGCCGTCGACCGGCTCCGGGGCCGGTGAGCGAGGCGACCGCGACGGCCGGCGAGGTGCTGGCCGTCTGCGTGCTGCACACCGAACGGGACAGCGGCACCCGCCGGGTGACCCGGACGGCGATCGACAAGCGGCCCGTCGACGGCCCTGTGCGCGTCACGACCACCGGACTGGTCGGCGACCGGGTCTGCGACACCGAGTACCACGGTGGCCCGTTCAAGGCCGTCTACGCCTACCAGGAGGACGAGGCGCAGCGCTGGGCGTCGGAGCTCGGCCGCGAACTGCCCCCGGGATGGTTCGGCGAGAACCTCCGCCTCGACGGGATCGCCGCGACCGACGCCGTGATCGGCGAGCGCTGGCGGATCGGCACCACCGAACTGGAGGTGACCAGCCCGCGGACACCGTGCGGGACGTTCGGCGTCTGGGCCGCCGAGCCCCGGTGGGTCAAGCGGTTCTCCGAACGCGGTGACACGGGCGCGTACCTGCGGGTGGTGACGGAGGGGTCGGTCGGCGCCGGCGACACCGTCCAGCGCATCCACGTGCCCGGCCACGGCGTCACCGTGCGCGATCTGTTCACCGGCC
The DNA here is from genome assembly GCF_048381435.1 of Rhodococcus mengyinensis. Lineage (NCBI taxonomy): Bacteria > Bacillati > Actinomycetota > Actinomycetes > Mycobacteriales > Nocardiaceae > Rhodococcus > Rhodococcus mengyinensis. Next base: position 240,892 of record NZ_JBLWIT010000038.1, read on the forward strand.
GCGACCCGGAACGGTTCGTGGCGCTGCTCGAACAGCAGGAGAACCTCTCTCCGACCGTCGCGGACAAGGCCCGCCGACGGATCGCCGGACTGGAAGTGCAGGTCACGTATTGAGCATCGAACTGGTCGAGGTCGTCCGTTCCGGATTCCGTGAGTGCGTCCACCGCGGTTCCGCGGTGATCCTCCGCGCGGACGGCGAGATCGCGCTCACCCTCGGTGAGGTGCACACGCCGATCTACCCGAGGTCGTCGAACAAGCCGTGGCAGGCCGTGACGATGCTGCGGAACGGCTTCGAACCGTCCAGTTCCGAAGAGCTCGCGATCGCGACCGCATCCCACGAGGGCGAGTCGGACCACATCGAACTCGTCGAGCGGCTGCTCGCCCGGTACGGCCTCGACGAGGACCAGCTCCGCTGCCCCGCCGATCTGCCCTCCAACGAACTCGCCCGGGCCGAACTGCTGGCCGCCGGTGAGCTCCCCCGCCCGGTGTACATGAACTGCTCCGGCAAGCACGCGGCGATGCTCGCCACGTGCCTGGCCAACGACTGGCCGTTGCACAGCTACCTCGAGCCGACGCATCCGCTGCAACTCGCGGTCGTCGAGACGCTCGGGTCGATCAGCGGCGACGTCGACGCCGAACTCGGCATCGACGGATGCGGGCTGCCGATCGTCCCGCTGTCGCTGACGCATCTGGCGCGGGCGTTCGCCCGGCTCGTCACCGCCGAGCCCGACTCCCCCGAGCTCGCCGTCGCCCACGCCGTCCGCGAGCACCCCTACCTCGTCTCGGGCACCGGCAAGGACGACGCGCGGCTGATGCCGGTCGTGCCCGGGCTGATGACGAAGGCCGGAGCAGACGGTGTCTACGCCGGCGCGCTCCCCGACGGCTCGGCGTTCGCGCTGAAGATCGACGACGGCCACGAACGGGCCCGGTTACCCCTCGCCGCAGCACTTCTCCACCGGATGGGCGCCGAGTGGACCGAGGATCTGGCGGCCCTCGCATCGCAGCCCGTGCTCGGCGGCGGCGTCCGGGTGGGGACGGTCCGGGCAATTCCGGGAGTCTTCTGAAGGCGAAACACCGGCATCGGGGCAGCTCGCGAGCCCGGTGAGACTAAACCGACACCGCTTCGGGGTGTGGATGGAAGCGCGAGGGACTTTTCCACGCTAGAGTGTGGGGCAGGAACTTACACACTCAAACGGGGCCGCCAAATTCCCCAGGCCGCCCCGCGAAAGCGCGAGGGGGTCAGCCATGGGCCGCGGCCGGGCTAAGGCAAAGCAGACCAAGGTTGCACGCGAGCTGAAGTACAGCGTACCGACCACGGATTTTGACAGCCTGCAACGAGAGCTCTCAGGTGGGTCGTCCAACTCGCATCGGGACGAGGTCTTCGCTGACCAGCGTGCCGACAGGGAGGGTCACTCCCGGGAGGACGACGACGACTGGCGGCGCTGAGATCTGAAGACAACGAAATGAGGGGGAGCCGATACCGGCTCCCCCTCATTTCCACATCTTCAGCCGGTCGGGGCCACTAGCTCGCCCCGTTCCGACAGACGGCGTCCGACCCTAGAACCTCGGGTGATCGCCGGCGAGAATTGCGCGCTCCGCCGACACGTCGTGCGACTTCTTGATGCTGCCCAGCGTCCAGCAGTCGATGTGGCGCGCCGTCAGGACGGCCAGCGCACGATCGACGTCCTCGGGCGCCACGATCGCGACCATGCCGACGCCCATGTTGAACGTCTGCTCCATCTCGGCCCGCTCCACCCGTCCGCGCTGCGCGATCATCGCGAAGATCGGAGCCGGGCTCCACGTGCCGCGGTCGAGTTCGGCGACCAGACCCTTCGGCATGACCCGAGCGAGGTTGTTGGCCAGTCCACCGCCGGTGACGTGGCAGAACGTGCGCACGTCCGTCTCGGCGGCGAGGGCCAGGCAGTCCTTGGCGTAGATCTTCGTGGGCTCGAGCATCTCCTCGCCCAGGGTGCGGCCGAACTCGTCGACGTGCGCCGTGAGGCTCATGTGGTCGATCTCGAGCAGAACCTTGCGGGCCAGCGAGTAACCGTTGGAATGCAGTCCGGACGAACCCATGGCGATCACGACGTCGCCGGGACGGACCCGGTCGGGCCCCAGCACCTGGTCGGCTTCGACCACACCGACGCCGGTCGCGGACAGGTCGTAGTCGCCGTCCGCCATCACACCGGGGTGCTCCGCCGTCTCGCCACCGAGCAGCGCGCAACCGGCCTGGATGCAGCCTTCGGCGATGCCGCTGACGAGTTCGGCGACACGCTCCGGGACGACCCGCCCGACGGCGATGTAGTCCTGCAGGAACAGCGGCTCGGCACCACAGACGACGAGGTCGTCGACGACCATCGCGACCAGGTCCAGGCCGACGGTGTCGTGCTTGTCGAGTGCCTGAGCGACGGCGAGCTTGGTGCCCACCCCGTCCGTGGACGCCGCGAGCAGCGGCTCCTTGTAGTCACCCTTGAGCGAGAACAGACCCGCGAATCCACCGAGACCACCGAGAACCTCGGGACGGCTGGCGCGCTTGGCCAAGGGAGCGAAGAGTTCCACCGCCCGATCGCCTGCGGCGATGTCCACTCCTGCGGCGGCGTAGGACGCGCCAGGGCGACTTGTCGGATCCTCGGTCATGTGGTTGTTACTCCAGCCTTCTGTTGCTCGTCAAAATCGTGTCGGTCGGGCAATCGAGTGCTGTGATTGCGTCCTTACGGTACCGGAGTACGTTCTCCGGCCGGATCCCGATATCCCGGCCTACGGCCGACTGAGGGCGTTCGCGTTGTCGTTCTCCCGCGTCGCGGGACCGCCTGCCGCGCTCTCGAGCATTCCCTCGAGAACGTTCTTTCCGATCGACGTCTCCGTGGGGAGCGCGATGGGGTACGTGCCGTCGAAGCAGGCCGCGCACAGTCGCGACGCAGGCTGCTCGGTGGCGGCGATCATGCCTTCGGTGGAGATGTAGCCGAGGGTGTCGGCGCCGATGGAACGGCGCACCCCTTCGAGCATCTCGTCGAAGCTGCCGGGCTCGCCGCCGCCGCCCGCACCGTTGGCGATCAACTCGGCCGGGGAGGCGAAGTCGATGCCGTAGAAGCAGGGCCACTTGACCGGCGGCGATGCGATCCGGACATGGATCTCCAGTGCGCCGGCCTCGCGGAGCATCCGGATGAGCGCGCGCTGGGTGTTGCCGCGGACGATCGAATCGTCCACCACCACGAGGCGCTTGCCGCGGATGACTTCCTTGAGCGGGTTGAGCTTGAGGCGGATACCGAGCTGGCGGATCGTCTGCGACGGCTGGATGAAGGTGCGGCCCACGTAGGCGTTCTTCATCAGACCCTGGCCGTACGGAATGCCCGACCCCTGCGCGTAACCGACCGCGGCCGGAGTGCCCGATTCAGGGACCGGGATGACGAGGTCACCCTCGGCGGGGTGCTCGGTGGCGAGGCGACGACCGATCTCGACGCGGGTGGAATGCACCGAACGTCCGGCGATGACACTGTCCGGACGGGCCAGGTACACGTACTCGAACACGCAGCCCTTGGGCTCGGGGTTCGCGAAGCGGGAGGAGCGGACGCCGTCGGCGTCGATGGCGAGCAGTTCGCCGGGCTCGATGTCGCGGACGAAGGACGCGCCGACGATGTCGAGTGCGGCCGTCTCGCTGGCGACGACCCAGCCGCGGTCCAGGCGTCCGAGGCACAGCGGGCGGATGCCGTGCGGGTCTCGGGCCGCGTAGAGCGTGTGCTCGTCCATGAAAGTGAGGCAGAACGCGCCGCGCAGTGTCGGCAGGAGCTTCATGGCCGCCTGCTCGATGGTGCTGTCGGCGGCGGCGTGCGCGAGGAGGGCGCCGACGACGTCCGAGTCGGACGTGGCGCCGCCGGGGCGCTTGTCGTTGACCAGTCCGGCTTCACGGGCGCGCTGCGCCAGCTCCGCCGTGTTGACGAGGTTGCCGTTGTGCCCGAGGGCGATGCCGCTGCCCGCGGCGGTGGTGCGGAAGATCGGCTGCGCGTTCTCCCACGTGGTCGAGCCCGTGGTGGAGTAGCGACAGTGACCGACGGCGACGTGGCCCGGCATCGCTGCCAGGGTCTGCTCGTCGAACACCTGGCTTACCAACCCGAGATCCTTGAAGACCAGCACCTGCGAACCGTCGGCGACGGCGATGCCCGCCGCTTCCTGCCCACGGTGCTGCAGCGCATAAAGTCCGTAGTAGGTGAGTTTCGCCACATCCTCTCCCGGCGCCCAGACGCCGAAGACTCCGCATTCCTCGCGGGGCTCGTTCTCGTCCTCGTCGGACGGGTTCGAAGAGAGAAGATTAGGACTATGGACCGACAGATCGGCTCTGGTCACCGGGGTGCTCCCTGGGGATGGGCGTGTGAGGGGCAAGGTCAGTCTACGTGCCCTGCGCCGCCGCTTCGCCCACGGTGCCGATCGGACCGGCCCAACTCCCGGACGGACAGCCGAAAATAGATTGGTTTCGGTACCGATCAGCATCCTCGAACCACAGAGCGGGGGCTTGTCCGATGAACGTCCGCAGCACGGCACCGACCGCCGCAGAACGCCTGCTCAGCGCGTTCGAAGGTGCGATGGGCATCCCCATTCCCGTGCACGTCCGATGCTGGGACGGCTCGGAGGCAGGCCCCGACTCCGACGTCACCGTCGTCTTCCGCAACCGCCGGGCCGTCCGGAGGGTGCTGTGGTCGCCGAACGAACTCGGTCTCGTCCGGGCCTACGTGTCCGGTGACCTCGAGATCGAGGGCGACGCCTTCCGGCTGCTGACGCTTCCGGACCTCGTCGACCGGCTGGGCACCCTCAGCGTCCGCGGATCCGACCGCGGCACCGTCCTGAAGTCGCTGGCGACGTTCGTCCGGCTCGGCGGCCTCGGACTCCGGCCGACACCGCCGTCGGTGGAGGTGGCCCGGCGCCAAGCACAGCAAGGCGCGCGACGCGTCCTCGGTCTCACATCACTACGACGTCGGCAACGATTTCTACCGCCTGTTCCTCGGTCCGACGATGGTCTACTCGTGCGGCTACTGGGACCAGCGATCCGACGACCGCGATGCGATCGGGACGCTGGAAGAAGCGCAGAACGAGAAGCTGGACCTGGTCTGCCGCAAGCTCGGTCTCCAGTCGGGCATGCGACTGCTGGACGTGGGCTGCGGTTGGGGGTCGCTGGCGATCCACGCCGCCGAGAAGTACGACGTGTCCGTCGTCGGGGTCACCCTCAGCCACGAACAGGCCGAATGGGCACAGGCGAGGGTCTCCGAGGCCGGGCTGTCGGATCTGATCGAGATCCGCGTGCAGGACTACCGCGACGTCGTCGACGGTCCGTTCGACGCGATCTCCAGCATCGGCATGTCCGAACACGTCGGCGACTCCGCGCTGCCGGAGTATGCGCAGCACCTGCTCGACCTTCTCCGTCCCGAAGGCCGCTGCTCAATCATGCGATCGCCTCGGTCCGGTCGCTGACCGGCACCGGCAACTCGTCGGGGTTGATCGAGAACTACATCTTCCCGGACGGCGAGGTGCTGCCGCTGAGCAGAACGCTCGACGCCTTCGAGCGCGCCGGACTCGAGGTGCGCGACGTCGAGGCCCTCCGGGAGCACTACGCACTCACCCTGCGGGCGTGGGTGGGCAGACTCCGCGACTCCTGGGACGACGCGATCCGGCTCGCCGGCGCGGAGCGGGCCCGCACCTGGTTGCTGTACCTCCCGGCCAGCGCCCTGGGGTTCGAGGAGAATGGCCGGCTGACGATCCATCAGGTGCTGGCCGTACGCCCGTCCGACGACGGGTCGAGTGGCCTGCCCCGCACCCGCGCGTTGTGGCTGGGCTGACTACACGCGCAGCAGCGGCAGCCAGTGGGCGATCTCCCCGGCGCGACTCCCCGACGCCGACACTCCGCCGTCGGCGGTCGCACTGTCGAACTCCAGCAGTCCCGTCACCATCAGCAGCCACGTCCGGGGGTCGGTCTCCACGACGTTGGGCGGGGTGCCGCGGGTGTGCCGCGGCCCCTCGATGCACTGGACCGCGACGAACGGCGGAACCCGCACCTCCACGCTCGAACCGGGCGCGACCTGCTCGAGTGTCCGCGCGCTGAGCCGGACCGCCGCGGCCAGCTGGCTGCGGGACGGTGTCTCCTCGGAATCGCCGCGCAGCCACGGGCCGACCTCGAGTACGGCGGCTCTCAGTTCGGCGGGATCTACGGCTCGGCGCGGCGGCATACGCTCAATCTACTGTGGGGGCCCGCGCGAGTTCGGCGGCCACCGCCCCACCGACGTTGACCGAAAGGTGCAGCAGTGCAGGGGCTACGACGCTGCCGCTGCGTCGACGCAACCACTCGAACAGCCACGCGGAGGAGCCGGTGAGCAGCACGCTCGCGGCGACGCCGTCGCCGGCAATCCGGGCCGCGCGCACGTGCCACAGCCCGAACGTGGCGGCGTGCAGGACGTTGGCCGTCGCAGGCGTCCAGGCCCGTCGCAGCATCGCGGACAAGACGCTGCGGAACAGCAGTTCCTCGTGCGCCACGGTCCCTACCGGAATCCGGAACCCCACCCAGCCGGCGAAATCGGTGACGCCGTCGCCGGTCGGCACACGCCTGCGCAGTGCGGGCACACTCAGCGTGATCGCGTATCCGGCGAGCGGGATCACCGACGCCAGGGCGCCGTACCGCAACCCGGACCGGGCCCTCGACGCGGACAGGCCGAGTTCGTCGACGCCATAGCCCGCGGCGCGTGCTGCTCCCACGACCGACAGCCCGAGCGCGCCTCCCGCGACCGCCCGCCCGTACGGGCCGAGCCCCGAACCGGGCAGCACCACGTTGCTCCACAGCACGGCCGCCGCCGCACCGGCAACGGAGGCGACCCTGCTCACTTCTCCGGGCCCTCTGTCCCGGAGAGGGATTCGAGAGTGGACCGGACGCGTTCGGTGTCGACGGGCGTCCACCCCTCGGGCTGGGCGACCGTGATCCAGCCGTCGAGGACGAGAGTCCCGTAATTGTGGCCGTGCCCGTCCGGCACGCCGGCGGCGTTGGTGAGGTCGGCGGAGACCTGCCAGAACGTCACGAACGGAAACCATTTCATCGACGGCGAACGATCCTCGCCCGGTGGTTCCTTCAACCAGTCGGGGCGGGTGAACGCCAGGTCGGGCGACCACCACACGACGGGATCGGACGGGTGCTGCACGTACAGGATACGCGGTGACAGCCATTCGCCGGTTTCCTCCACCATGTCGGCGGAGTCGTCGGCGAACCGCACCACCAGACCCGCCGAGTACTCGGGGGCGACCTCGGGAGTGCCGGGGTCGCGGCGCTGGATCAGCTGTCCCCACAGCCGGTTCGAGTTGGGCGGCCCAACCCACAACACGCCGTCGACGGTCTGCCGGATATCGCTCAGCGTGTCGAAGGCGCCCTCCCCCGCCTGGGTGCCGAGACTTTCGCCGTAGACCAGCAGTTTGGGGCGCGTCGCCTCAGGTTCCTGCAACCACCGCTCGTGCACACGATCGATCAGTTTCTTCCCCGCCTCCGCGGCCTTCTCACGGTCGGCGAGGAACGAGATCCAACTCGGCAGGAACGAATACTGGCTGGCGACCAGCGCCGTGTCACCGTTGTGGACCAACTCGATCGCCTGCGCCGCAGTCGGATTGACCCAACCGGTGCCGGTGGTGGGGACGACGACGAGGACCTTGCGCGAGAACGCGCCGGTCCGCTCGAGTTCGTCGATGACGACGTCCATGCGCGCGTCCGGGTCCTCGGCGGTCTCCAGTCCGGCGTAAACCCGGATGGGGTCCTTGGCCGGGGTGCCGTTGGCCGCCGTGAGCTCGTCGGCGTCGAGCCCTCGGGACACGAAGTTCCGGCCCTCGTACCCGAGGGTGTCCCAGGGCGCCAGCGACTCGGGGCTCCCCGACTTCTCCGGGTCGAGTGGTTGCTCGACGCCGTCGCGGGTGGTCGAATTCTGCAGGCTGAACGCCGCATTCGTGGCGGCGTAGATGCCGCGCATCAGAACACCGTCGACGAGCAGGAAGAACAGCACCGTCACGATGAGGATGCCGACGGTGGTGGCCGTCGGGATCGCGAGGTGCCACCGCCGGATGAGTCGTGCCGCGATCCACCGCACCAGTTCGCGCAGCAGCCGCCACACCGAGATGATCGCGGCGCCCACGAGCAGACTCAGACCGCCCGTGCGGATGTAGCCGGTGGTGGTGGTGCCCTCCGCCCCCATCAGCGCGGCGATCTCACGCTGCCATGCCGCGGAGTACGCGAGCATCACGAGACTCACGACCACGCACGTCACCGTCACGACGACGCGCAGGCCGGTGGACCACGGTTCCGGCAACGGCCACCACGACCGGTGCCGCAGGAAGTAGCGACGTACCAGCCAGCCGATCGCCGTTCCCACCGTGTAACCGATCGCGGCGTTGATGCCGCCGATCAGCCCCTGGAACAGCCAGTCGCGGGGCAGCAGCGACGGCGTCAGCGACCAGCAGAAGAACAGCGTCGCGCACGCGATGCCGGTGAAGTCGAGCCGAAGGAAACGCCAGGTCCGGTCGAGTCGGGGACCGTGGAGGAGTGCAGGATCAACCAACCGCGAGAATTCCCGCGGCCCCCGGTCAACCCTCTCCAATGCCCCCGATTCGACCACTCATCACCCGAACAATGCCGGCAGAGTTCCCTCGAACGTCGTGCGCAGCTCGGCCAGCGAGACCGAGAACTGGCCCTGGACCTCGACGGAATCGGACCCCTCGTCCACCACACCGATGCGCACCCACGGGAGATTACGGGCCGTGCACATACCGGTAAAGCGAGTTTCCTCGGTGCGCGGGACCGCGACGAGCACGCGGCCCGACGACTCGGAGAACAGGGTGACGAACGGATCGGCGTCGTCGGGAAGCAGGATGCGGCAGCCCGTCTCCCCGGCCAGCGCGGCCTCGACGACGGTCTGCGCGAGACCGCCTTCGGACAGGTCGTGCGCCGCGGACACCAGCCCGTCGCGGGACGCCGCGAGGAGGATGTCGGCCAGCAACTGCTCCCGCTCGAGGTCGACCTTCGGTGGCACGCCGCCGAGGTGGCCGTGCTCGACCTGCGACCAGATGGACCCGTCGAACTCGTCGCGGGTGTCGCCGAGCAGGATCAGCGTTTCGCCCGGTTCCAGTCCGAGACCGGTAGGGATGCGACGGTGCACGTCGTCGATGACGCCGAGCACGGCCACCACCGGGGTGGGCAGGATCGGGGTCGACCCGGTCTGGTTGTAGAAGCTGACGTTGCCGCCGGTGACGGGGATGCCGAGCTTCGCGCAGCCGTCCGCCAGACCGCGGACGGCCTGCTGGAACTGCCACATGACGCCGGGATCCTCGGGGGACCCGAAGTTCAGGCAGTTGCTGACGGCCTTCGGGGTCGCGCCGGTGACGGCGACGTTGCGGAAGGCCTCGGCGAGCGCCAGCTGGGCGCCGGCGTACGGGTCGAGCGCGGTGTAGCGGCCGGACGCGTCGGTGGCGAGCGCGATGCCGCGGCCCGTCTTCTCGTCGACGCGGATCACGCCCGAGTCGGCGTTCTCGGCCAGGACGGTGTTGCCGCGCACGTAGCGGTCGTACTGCTCGGTGATCCACTTGCGGCTGCACAGCGCCGGGGACGCGAGCATCTTCAGCAGGGTCGCCTTCAGTTCGTCGGCCGATTCGGGACGCGTCAGTCCGGCGGTGGTGTTGGCGACGAGGGCGTCCTGGCTCGCGGGACGCTGCACGGGGCGCTCGTACACCGGGCCCTCGTGGGCGACGGTGCGCGGCGGCACGTCGACGACGGTCTCGCCGTGCCAGGAGATGGTGAGCCGCTCGCCGTCGGTGACCTCACCGATGACGGTGGCGAGGACGTCCCACTTCTTGCAGACCTCCATGAACGCGTCGACGTTGTCGGGGGTGACGACCGCGCACATGCGTTCCTGGGACTCGCTGGACAGCACCTCGGCCGCGGTCATGCCGGTGGCCCGCATCGGGACCTGCTCGAGGTTGATGTGCATGCCGCCGTCGCCGGCCGCGGCGAGCTCGGACGTGGCGCAGGACAGGCCGGCGCCGCCGAGGTCCTGGATACCGACCACCAGCTTCGCGGCGTACAGCTCGAGACAGCACTCGATGAGCACCTTCTCGGTGAACGGATCGCCCACCTGCACGGCGGGCAGCTTCTTCCGGCTTTTCGATGCTCCAGCTCCGCCTTCGGCTTCGTGTTCGTCCCCACTCTCGTCACCGTCGAACGTCTCCGACGCGAGGACGGACACGCCGCCGATGCCGTCGAGGCCGGTGCGCGCACCGAACAGGATGATCTTGTTGCCGGCGCCGGACGCGAAGGCGAGGTGCAAGTCCTCGACGCGCATCGCGCCGGCGCACAGGGCGTTGACGAGGGGGTTACCGGCGTACGACGCGTCGAACACGGTCTCGCCGCCGACGTTGGGGAGGCCGAGCGAGTTGCCGTAGCCGCCGACACCGCGCACCACGCCGTCGACGACGCGTCGGGTGTCGGGGGCGTCCGCCGCACCGAAGCGCAGCTGGTCCATGACGGCGATGGGACGTGCACCCATGGCCATGATGTCGCGGACGATGCCGCCGACGCCGGTGGCCGCACCCTGGTAGGGCTCCACGTAGGAGGGGTGGTTGTGGCTCTCGACCTTGAACGTGACGGCCCAGCCGTCACCGATGTCGACGACACCGGCGTTCTCGCCGATGCCCGCGAGCATCGAGGAACGCATCTCGTCGGTCGTGGTCTCACCGAAGTACTTCAGGTGCACCTTGGACGACTTGTAGGAGCAGTGCTCGCTCCACATCACCGAGTACATCGCGAGCTCGGCCTCGGTGGGGCGACGGCCCAGGATCTCCTTGATGCGGGCGTACTCGTCGTCCTTCAGCCCCAGTTCCTTGAAGGGCTGTGCGACGTCGGGGGTCGCGGTGGCGGCGGTGACGGTGTCGACCGGGTGTGCTGACACTGGAGGTGGGGTCCCTTCCCTACGGGAGTCAAGAGAGGCAAGCCGGGAGTCACGGTCGGCGCAAGCCGGGTGGCGACGAGCCGTACGTCAGTCTATCCGGCGGCTCGTTCCGGTACCGACCTGGCGCTCCTCGCCCCGCTTCCCTCACGCCGTCGGTGTGAGGAAGGCCGCAAGCGCGTCGGAGTAGGCACGCACGTCGCGGGCGCCCATCAGCTCCCGCGACGAATGCATTCCGAGCTGCGCGGCGCCCACGTCGACGGTGCTCAGCCCGGTCCTGGAAGCGGTGATCGGGCCGATGGTCGAACCGCACGGTAGATCGGCCCGGTGCACGTACCGTTGCAGCGGAACGCCGGCCTGGTCGCAGGCGAGGGCGAACGCGCCGGCTCCGGCCGCGTCGGTGGCGTAGCGCAGGTTCTGATTGACCTTGAGCACCGGTCCCCCGTTGACGGCGATGTGGTGTGCGGGCTCGTGCCGCTCCGGGTAGTTGGGGTGCGTGGCGTGCGCCATGTCCCCGGACGCGCAGATCGATCCGGCCATCGTCTGCAGGAATTCTTCGCGACCACCGCCACGGCCGAGGACGATGCGCTCGAGCACGGTGCTCAGCAGATCGGAGAACGCGCCCCGATCGGACATGCTCCCCACCTCCTCGTGGTCGAACAGCGCGAGCACCGGCACCCGGTCACCGGGGTTCTCGGCCGCCGCCAGCAACGCCTGGGTGCCCGCGTAGCAGGTGCCCTGGTTGTCGAGTCGCGGCGCGCTGACGAGGTCCTGTTCGGTTCCGACGAGGGCGCTGGGCGCGAGATCGTGGGTCATCAGTTCCCACCCGAGCACCGCGTCGGCGGGCACCTCCGCCCGGTCCGCCACGAAGTCGATGAACGAGCGGCGTTCGGACCCCACGCCCCACACCCCGTTGAGGTGGCGCTGCGGATCGAGGTGGACGCCCTTGCGGTCCTCGGACAAGTGGATCGCCAGCTGCGGCACGCGCAGGATCGGTTCGTCGACGCGGACGAGTTTCTCCTCGACCGCGTTGCCGGCCCGCACGCTCAGCCGCCCGGAGATGCCCAGGTCGCGGTCGAGCCACGAGTTGAGCCACGCACCGCCGTACGGTTCGAGACCCACCAGCTGCCACCCTGCCGACGACAGGTCGGGGTGCTGCTTGACACGCAGGTTCGGGCTGTCGGTGTGCCCGCCGACGATGCGGAACGGCGCCGTCCGGCCCAGCCCTTCGGTACTCCACGCGATCAGGGATCCGCCGCGCACCAGGAAGTACCGGCCGGGCTCGCCGGGCCACGAGTCGGTCTCGTGCAACTCGGTGAAACCGTTGCCGGTCAGCAACATCGACACCGTCGCACACACATGGAACGGCGACGGTGATGCATCGACGAAGGTGCAGAGTCCCTGGGCGTCGGCCCACGTAGTGGAAGGCATGGGGTCAATCATGCAGGACCCGCTGTCACGTGTGGGGACCCGAGACGCAGAACTGGTTGCCGTCGGGATCGGCGAGCGTGACCCACCGGAAGTCGCCCATCTCGTGCTGCGCGACCTCCGTCGCGCCCTCGGCACTGAGCCTGCCCACCTCGCCGTCGAGGTCGTCGGACGCCAGGTCGAGGTGGATGCGGTTCTTCCCCGGGGTGGGGTCGCCGACCTTCTGGAACGCCAGCTTCTGCGCGGATTCCGGAAGGGCGACGACGTAGAACCAGCCGTCGTTCTCCTGCTCGATCGTGCCCGCCGTCTGCTTCGCCCACCATTTCGCGAGGGGCCCCGGATCCGTCGTGTCGAACGTGATCATGCCGAGTGTGAGTGCCATGCCCGCAGAGTAGACGTGACCACCGACAGGTTTCGCGGCTTCAGAGGAACTCCTCGATCACCTTCACGGCGGCGTCCACTCCACCCGCAGAACGCAACTCGGCGGCAAGCTCCGCGCTGCGGCGCCGGACCGGCTCGGCGTCGACGTGCGCGAGGGCGTCCCACAACTCGGCTGCCGACACGTCCGAACTGTCCACTCGCACCGCGACTCCCGCGGCGACGAGCGCGTCGGCGTTCTCGAACTGGTCGGTGGCCTGCGGCGCAGCGATCATCGGCGTTCCCGTGAACATTCCCTCACTGGACCCGCCCATGCCGGCGTGGGTGAGGAACGCGTCGGCCTGCCCGAGGATGTCGAATTGGGGCACCCACCGGTGGACCTCGACGTTGCCGGGCACGGTCCCGAGTTCGGCGACGTCGACGTGCTGCCCGATCTGCAGGACGACGTGCCAGCCGTCGAGGTCGCCGAACGCCTCGATGCAGCGCCGGTAGAAGTCGGCGTGATCGGTGAACGCGGTGCCGAGCGAGACGAGCAGCACCTTCCCCGCGCCTGCCGGGCGCTGCCACCGGCCGTCGGCGGGCCGCCGGGTGGGCAGAGCCGGTCCGACGAACGTGTAGACGTCCTCGTTCACCCGATCGGCGTTGGGCTGCATCGATTTCGCGATCAGCACGACCGCCCGAGCCGGGCGCCCGTAGAACTCGTCCGGGTCCGTCTCGACACCGTTGCCCCGCAGCAACTTCCCCTGCCGCTCGTACAGTGCCGCCCCGCGTGGGTCCGCCCGCATCGTGTCCACGAACGACTTCATGTCGTCCTCGTAGCCCTCCCACGCCACGTACGTCGGCGACAATTGCACGATCGGCACGCCCCATTCCTCGGCGAGGACGCGGGCGGGTCCTCCCGCGATGTCGTACAGGAACAGGTCGGGGCGGTCGTCCTCGTACAGCCCCCGCAATTGGGGCAGCATCGACTCGTACTCGGCCTGGAACAGAGTGAGCTGATCGATGGTGTCGCCGTCCCAGGACTTCTCGGACTCCTCCGTCGCACCTGCGGTGTTCACGCGCGGCAACGTCGAGGTGTACTCCTTGAATTCCGCTCCGGTGCTCTCGACGACGTCCTTCACGGCGGCGTCGTTGGCGTACGTCACGCGGTGACCGCGCGTGACGAGTTCGCGGAGAATCTCCAGGCTCGGGTTGACGTGCCCGGGCGCCGGAATGCTGACCATGGCGATGTGTGATCGGGTCATCTTCATCCTCTCGAATACGGAACGGTCCGTCTCGTTCAAGAGTGACACGGGGCGCGAGTCGAGTCAAGACGATACGTCTCGTCTGGTCTACGATCCGTTCATGCCGTCCGCCGACACTCCCCGCCGTTCCGAACGGTCCCGCGCCGCGATCCTGCAGGCCACGCAGGAACTGATCCGCGAACAGCCCTACGGGAAGATCAGCATCGAAGGCATCGCCGCGCGCGCCAAGGTCGGGAAACAGACCATCTACCGGTGGTGGCGATCCAAGGGCGCACTCGTCGTGGACACCCTCCACGAACAGAACGCGGCCGGGGCACAGGAGGCCATGGCCCTGCCGGACACCGGCGACCTCGCCGCCGACATGCGGCTGGTCCTGCGGGCCACGGTCGACGAGTTCACCTCACCCGACTTCGAACCGCTGTTCCGGGCGCTGTCCATCGAATCGCTGCAGGACCCCGAACTGCAGGAACAGATCGTCGAGCGGATCTACCGGCCGCAGTTCGAGTTCGTCGCGGCGCGGTTCCGCTCCGCGCAGGACGCCGGGCAGGTGCGGCCCGACATCGACCTCACCCTCGCGTTCGAGTTGTTCATGGCGCCGATGTTCTACCGCTGGCAGAGCGGAGCACATCCCCTCACCCACGACCACGCGGACGCCGTCGTCGACCTGGCGATGCGCGCCCTCGCACCCTGACGGCCGGGATCAGCGGGCGCCGCTCACGAACCCGAAATCGCCGTCCGCCAGGTCCTCGACGTGGACGGCACGCCCCGACGCGTCGGCGAGGGGAATTTTCCAGTTCGAATACTGGGTCTCGTCGGTGCCCGGCTGATTCTGGATGCGGTACTCCCCCACCAGATCGGCGAGCGCGACACCCGTCAGCAACGACGGGCTGCGGTCGATCAGCCGGTACAGCGCCTTCACGGTGTCGGGTATCGACGCGTCGTCGGCCAGCAGTCCGCGGTCGCGCGCCAATTGCAGTACGGCGTCACGCTGCCTTGTGTCGTGTTCCTTCTCGAGTTCGAGGTCGCGTTCGAGGAGCCCGAGCCGCGAGCGCAATTCGATGTGTTCGCCGGCCAGGTATCCGGCGGTCGGCGGAAGATCGTGCGTGGTAACGGATGTCAGGCACAGGGTCCGGTACTGCTCCGGCGGTGTCGGCCGCTCACCGTCGTGCTCGAACCACAGGATCGACGTCCCCAGGATTCCGCGCTCGGCGAGGTAGTCCTGGACCTCGGGTTCGAAAACCCCGAGGTCCTCACCGATCACCACGGCGCCCGCCCGCTCGGCCTCGAGCGCGAGGATCCCGACGAGAGCCTCGTGGTCGTAGGAGACGTACGTTCCGGCCGCAGGCGACTCCGCGTCGGCGGGGATCCACCACAACCGGAACAGCCCCAGGATGTGATCGACCCGCAGCCCACCCGCGTGCTTCAGCACGGTGCGCAGCATGTCGCGGTACGGGGCGTACCCCAGTTCGGCCAGCCGATCCGGTCGCCAGGGCGGCTGATTCCATTGCTGACCCTGCTGATTGAAGTCGTCGGGAGGCGCACCGACGGTAATGCCCTCTGCCAGGGCCGTTCCCAGCGACCACGCGTCCGCACCCCCGCGCTGGACCCCGACCGCCAGATCGTGCACGATCCCGATGTCCATGCCTGCCGCCCTCGCCGCGTCCTGGGCGTCGGAAAGCTGCTCGTCGCATACCCATTGCAGCCACGAGTAGAACTCGATTCGCGGCGCGAGCTTGCGCCGCTGCGCCTGCACCCAGTCGCTGTCGGGCGCACCGGCCTTCGTCGTCCATCGCGGGTCGTCGGGCGGCAGTTTCTCGGTGAGCGCGCACCAGGTCGCGAAGTCCCGCAGTCCGTCGCCCTCGACGCGGCAGAACTCCTCGAACGCGTGCTGCCTGCTCGGGCTGCGCTCGATCCGGAAGACCCGTTCGAGCACCCGGAGTTTGGCCCGGTACGACGGGTTGCGGTCGATCCGGTCGGACCGGTCGTTCGCCCGCTCGAATCGCGCTGCGGCGTCGCGCATCCGCGCATGGCGTCGCGTCGAGAGGTACGCAGTCTCCGGGATGTTCTCGACACGGATGTACATCGGGTTGACGTAGCGGCGGGTGGTCGGCAGGTACGGCGACGCCTCGATCGGTGGCCGGGGCTGCGCGGCGTGCAGCGGATTGACCAGCACGTAGTCGGCGCCGTGAACGGACCCGAAGATCGAGGCGAGATCCGCGAGGTCGCCGAAGTCCCCGACACCCCACGACCGACGCGACCGGATCGAGTACAACTGCGTCAGCACACCCCAGCGTCGGCGGTCGCTCAGCGCGTCGGACGTCGACAATCGTGCCGGCGTCACCACGAGCGTGCACGACGACGACGTGTGCGAGGTGGACGCCCGCACCGCGTGCCACCCGCACGGAACGTCGGAGGGAACGACGAACGTCGCGCGGCCGACCAGGGCGCCGTCGACCTCCCGCGGATCGACCCACACCTGGAGTTGGCGTGCCGGGACCGTCCCGCCGGACTCCGTGTCGATCGTGACGTCCACCGCCTCGCCGTGCGGAACGTGGACCACGAAACGGGTCTCGGACCCTTCCCTGCCGACGACGACGGGCGGCAGCATCCGTCGCCACGGTGCCGCGTCGCATTCGGACAGGGCGCGCCGCACCTCGCCCTCCGTTGCGGCGGGAACGTCCAGGGCTGCGAGGACGCTGCGGAGTGTGTCGTCACGGACGTCGTGGCGCTGCTGATCCCAACCCCAGTACGACGTCGCCACCCCGTGCCGGGCCGCGAGGTCACGCAACTGCTCGGTGTACGTCACCCCGTCGATCGTGCCAGTTCACCCCGGAATCTGCGCGACTTCCGACCCGTGCCACCGCGGTCGGAGCGCATCGGCGTGATTGACCCTGCGTCGACCGGGGTAACTGTGAAGTAATCAGACGCACGGCGTCCACGGTGAGCCCGCAGGGGAATGCCGTGGACGCACCACGATGCGACCGGCGACCGAGGAGTCTTCGATGCTGCTACGTCTTCCCGGAGTCTATCGCCCGCAACACGATACGCAGTTGCTGGCCGACGTCCTGGCGGCGGAGCCACTCGGCCCCCATTCCCGGGTGCTCGACCTCTGTGCGGGGACCGGCGCGCTGAGCGTGCGCGCCGCCGCCGCGGGTGCGGGCCGGGTAACCGCGGTGGACGTGTCGAGGCGAGCGGCGATCAGCATCAGACTCAATGCCCTTGTCGGAGGGCACCGGATCCGGGTGATCCACGGCGATCTCATCGAGCAGGTTCGCGGGGAACGGTTCGACGTCGTCGTGTCCAACCCGCCATACGTGCCGGCACTGGTCGACTCGGTCCCCGACCGCGGTCCGGCGCGGGCCTGGGACGCGGGCAAGAACGGTCGCGCACTGCTCGATCGGATCTGCTGCCAGGCCCCCGACGTTCTCGTCGCCGGTGGCGTCCTCCTGCTGGCGCAGTCCAGCCTGAGCGGAGTCGAGAAAACTCTGACGATGCTCGAGGAACAGAACATGCGGGTCGACATCGCCGCGACCGCCGAGATCCCCTTCGGACCGGTCCTCGTCGAACGCAGAGGCATGCTCGAGCGGAGAGGGCTCATCGAGGTCGGCCAGACCCGTGAAGAGATCGTGGTGATCCGCGCCGTCAAGTAGATATCGATATTGTGCCACAACGCTTTTCAGTGCCGACGACACTCCGAGGGAGCCGACATGCCGTCATCCACTCGCCTTCCCAGCCCCAACACCGAGGCCTGGGACTGGCAGATCCACGCCCTGTGCCGCGGCGTCGAATCGTCCGTGTTCTTTCATCCCGACGGCGAGCGGGGTAACGCCCGCAGCAACCGTGAACGTCGCGCGAAAGCGATCTGCCGTCGCTGCCCCGTTCTCGTCGAATGCCGCGACCACGCCCTGAGCGTGACCGAACCGTTCGGAATCTGGGGCGGGCTCACCGCGTCCGAACGCCGCGGGATCACCCAGCACGGCGAGGGAACCGTCGCCGTCTGATCCGGCACCGTGCAGGCCTGCGGCCACACACGGTGCCGGTCGGCTCAGGCGGAGATGACGCTGTCGAGGACGGAGTAAAACATGCCGAGCCCGTCGTCGCTGGGGCCGGTGAGGGCCTCGGTGGCGTGCTCGGGGTGCGGCATGAGGCCCACGACGCGGCCGTTGGCCGAGGAGATGCCTGCGATACCGCGCTGCGAACCGTTCGGGTTGTCGCCGACGTAGCGGAACACGACGCGGCCCTCGCCCTCGAGTTCGTCGAGGACGTTCTCCGACGCCTGGTAGCGGCCCTCGCCGGACTTGAGCGGGACCAGGATCTCGGCACCCGACTCGTAGCGGGACGTCCACGCCGTCGACGTGGCCTCGACCTTCAGCCACTCGTCGCGGCAGATGAAGTGCAGGCCCTCGTTGCGGGTGAGCGCGCCGGGCAGGAGGCCCGCTTCGCACAGAACCTGGAAGCCGTTGCAGATACCGAGGACGGGCATGCCGCCCTGCGCGGCCTGCACGACCTTGCCCATGACGGGCGCGAACCGTGCGATGGCGCCGCACCGCAGGTAGTCGCCGTAGGAGAAGCCACCGGGGACGATGACGGCGTCGACACCCTTGAGGTCGGCGTCGCCGTGCCACAGGCTCACGGCCTCGCCGCCGGCGAGGGTCACCGCGCGGGCGGCGTCGACGTCGTCGAGGGTGCCGGGGAAAGTGATGACTCCGACGCGGGCGCTCATGCTTCGACGCGCCTCACGGTCCAGTCCTCGATCACCGTGTTGGCCAGCAGGGCCTCGGCGATCTTCTCGAGCTGAGCGTCGTCGACACTGCCGTCGACCTCGAGCTCGAACCGCTTGCCCTGACGGACATCGGAAACTCCAGCGAAGCCGAGCCGCGGCAGCGCTCCGACAATGGCCTGCCCCTGGGGGTCGAGAATCTCGGCCTTGGGCATGACTTCGACGACGACACGGGCCACGTGCTGCTCCTTGTAGTAGTGCGCGAGCCCAGAGTGGAACACCGGGCACCCGGAAGTTTACCGGGCTACCTGCCTGCGGTTCGCATCGGACGAGCGGGACGAGCCATGCATGCAGGCGCATACTCGAATTCATGCGACTGACTCACTTCGGCCACAGCTGCGTCCTCGTCGAGTTGAACGGTTCCACCATCCTCTTCGATCCGGGCAACTTCTCCCACGGATTCGAGGGCATCACCGGACTGGACGCGATCCTGGTCACCCACCAGCACCCCGACCACGTCGACCAGCAACGACTGCCCGCCCTCGTCGAGGCGAACCCCGGCGCGGCGCTGTACTCGGACCCGCAGACCGCGGCCCAGCTCGGCGGCGCGTGGACGGGGGTGCACGCCGGCGACGAGTTCGACATCGGCGACGTGCACGTCACCGGCACCGGTGGGAGGCACGCGGTGATCCACCCCGACATCCCGGTGATCGACAACACGGCGTTCCTGCTCGGCGACGCCGGCAACCCCGCCCGGCTGATGCACCCGGGCGACTCACTGTTCGTTCCGGAGCAGAAGGTCGACGTGCTGGCGCTGCCCGCCGCGGCGCCGTGGCTGAAGATCTCCGAGGCCATCGACTACCTGCGCGCCGTCGCACCGCGGGTCGCGGTGCCCATCCACCAGGCGATCATCGCGAACGAGGCCACCGGCATCTTCTACGGCCGCTACTCGGACATGGCGCCCGAGGGCACCGAGTTCCGCACGATGCCGAGCGAGTTGAGCGTCGAGGTGGCCTGACCCGTGAGTACTTATTAACCGCGGGCGGTTAATAAGTACTCACGGGTCAGGCGGCACCGATCTGCGGGATCCGCGGCTCCCAGCGGTACACCTGCGGCCGGGCGTCGTGGTAGAGCGCGAGGTCGACGGCGTCGAGCATCGCCTGCCGAGGTCCCGACGTGCCCAACTGCTTCGCGGTGACGGCGAGGCGCACCACGCCCCCACGCCTGGCGGTCCGTCCGGAGCCGAGGACGAGCGCCCGGCACCACCACGGTTCGGCGCGGAATCCCTCACCGATCCCCAGCACCCGCGACCGCACCGACGTCTCGCGTTCGAGGTCGTGGATGGCGGTCATCGTGGCCAGCAGCCGGAACCCGGCGGACGGCAGTGCCGCGACGGCGCCCTGCGACGCCAGCCAGCGGGGCGGAGCGAACAGTCTGGTGCGCAGTCCGGTCTGTTCCATCACCCGGTCCGCCGCCAGCAGTCGCAGCCGCGCCTCGTGTTCGGGAAGCGAGGCGAACTCGGCCCGGCGACGTTTGGTCGCGGCCTGGTCGTATCCGTGGAGGACGACGGCGTCGCCGCGGGATCGGCGCGCGCGGACCCAGTCCTGCGTCACAGGGTCGTTGACCAGTCGATACTTGTCTTTCAGGCGCGGGGCGACGAGCAGCGACAGCGGCACGCCGCGCGCATCCATCTCCTCGGCGAACGCGGCCGCGAAGTCGCGCGTCTCGTCCTTGATTCCTGACACCGACACGATCAGCTGTCCGGTCATGGTCCTCAGCGTGACAGGTGAACGTGAACAGCGAGCAAAGCTCGTGCGCCTTTCCGGTAGTGGGAGCTACCGAAAAGGCGCACGAGCGGCGAAGCCGCCTATTTGGGCAGGACCGCCTCGATGGCCTCGACGACCTCGGGGGCGTCGGGCTCGGTGCGGGGACGGAACCGCTTCACCACGGTGCCGTCGGGTGCGACGAGGAACTTCTCGAAGTTCCACTGGATGTCGCCCGCGGCGCCCTCGGCGTCGGCGGCCTTGGTCAGTTCCTCGTAGAGCGGGTGCCGGTTCTCGCCGTTCACCTCGATCTTCTCCAACAGGGGGAACGTGACGCCGTAGGTGGTGGAGCAGAAGGTCTCGATCTCTTCGGCGGTGCCGGGCTCTTGGCCCATGAACTGGTTGCACGGGACGCCGATCACGGTCAGTCCGCGGTCGGCGTAGTCGGTGGCGAGCTTCTCGAGGCCCTTGTACTGCGGGGTCAGTCCACACTTCGAGGCGACGTTCACCACGAGGACGGCGCGACCGTCGTATTCGCCGAGCGAGGTCGGGGTGCCGCCGAGTGTGTTGATGCCGATGTTCTGAACAGGTGTCGTCATGCGCACCAACGTAGCCAACAAACCTCTGTGCGCCCAGGCTTCGAATCGCCCGGGCGCACAGAGGTTTACTTCGGAGTGGGTGTCAGCTCTTCACGAGGACCCGCGGCTCGTCGGCGGCAGGGGTCTCGGTGGCCTGCTCTTCGACGACCTCGCCGTGGCCGTCGTCGACCATCGTCGACTCGTCGAACGGGAGCTTGCCGTCGAGGACGGTGCGGACGCGCTCGTTGTCGATTGTGTTGGTCCAGGAACCGACGAGCAGGGTGGCGACGGCGTTGCCGGAGAAGTTCGTGACCGCGCGGGCCTCGGACATGAACCGGTCGATACCGACGATGAGGCCGACGCCGTCGAGCAGTTCGGGACGGTGGCTCTGCAGGCCGCCTGCGAGGGTGGCGAGCCCGGCGCCGCTGACTCCGGCAGCACCCTTGGACGCGATGATCATGAACACCAGCAGCGACAGCTGCTCGGGGAAGGACAGCGGCTGGCCCATTGCGTCGGCGATGAAGATCGAAGCCATGGTCAGGTAGATCGCCGTGCCGTCGAGGTTGAACGAGTAGCCGGTGGGGACGACGACACCGACGGTGGTGCGCTCGACGCCGACGTGTTCCATCTTCGCGATCAGACGGGGCAGGGCCGACTCGGACGAGGAGGTGGCGAAGATCAGCAGGTACTCGCGGGCCAGGTACCGGACCAGCTTGAAGATGGAGACGCCTGCGACGACGCGGAGCACGGATCCGAGGACACCGAACACGAAGATCAGGCAGGTCAGGTAGAAGCCGAGCATGAGCGTGGCGAGCTGGACGACGGCGCCGAGACCGGTCTGGCCGACGACGTTCGCGATGGCACCGAAGGCACCGATCGGTGCGAGCCACAGGATCATCGACAGAATCTTGAAGACGAGCTTCTGCACGGAGCCGACAGCGCGCAGGATCGGCTCACCCTGCTTGCCGAGGGCCTGCAGTCCGAAGCCGACGAGCAGCGCGACGAACAGGGTCTGCAGCACGCTTCCCTCGGTCAGCGCCGACATCAGCGACGTGGGGATGATCGACTGGAGGAAGTCCATGGTGCCGCCGGCGCCGTGGGCCTTCTCGGCGAGCGCCGCTCCGGTGCCCGCGGTGTCGGCGCTGATGTTCAGGCCGGAGCCCGGGTTGAGCAGGTTGCCGACCACCAGGCCGATGCCGAGCGCGACCGTCGACATGCCGATGAAGTAGGTGAGGGCGAGTCCGCCGACCTTGCCGACCTTGGCGGCGGCCTTCACCGATCCGATGCCGAGCACGATCGTGCAGAAGATGACCGGGCTGATCATCATCTTGATGAGGTCGACGAACATCGTGCCGAGCACGCCGAGCGACTTGCCGACTCCCGGAGCCAGCCATCCGACAAGGACGCCCGCGACGACGGCGACGATGACCCCCATGTACAACCAGTGTGTCCGGTCGCGCTTCTTGGTCTTCCCTGTCGCAGTACTCATGGGATTGTCCTCCAATTCGAGTGGCAAGCTGATCGGTGAGGCCGGTTAGTGACCGCGATCACGTCTTGGAAGAATCTTCTAAGCGATCGCTTGGCTGGAGAAGTTTGTGTTCATTACGTTCAGGAGAAATGCATTGCCGCACCATCCGCCGAGACGGCCCATGAGCGTCGCGAGGCAGCTCTTCCTCCTGCAGCTCGTCGTGTTGGTGCTGGTCATCGGCGCCGGGACCGCGCTGGCCATCGTCGACCAGCGTCGCGACAGCGACGAGACCACCCGACGTGCCGTCACGGCCGTCGCGACCACGCTCGCGCTGTCGGACGGCACCGTCGAGGCTTTGCGGTCCCCCGACCCGACGGCGGTTCTCCAGCCCCAGACCGAGCGGATCCGTGCCGCGACCGGCACCGATTTCATCGTCGTGATGACGCCCGCCGGCATCCGCTTCACCCACACCAATCCGGAGCTGATCGGCGGGGTGTTCTCCGGCAACATCGAGCGCGCGCTCCGCGGGGAGACGTTCACGGAGACGTATGCCGGCTCGCTGGGACCGTCGATCCGGGCCGTGGCCCCGGTGTACGACGGCGACCGGATCGCGGGTCTCGTGTCCGTCGGCGTCACGCGTGAGAAGATCGGCGACCAGTTCGCCGCAAGTCTGCCGACCATCTTCGCGGTCGCCGCGATCGGTCTGGCGGTGTCGGCGGCCGGCTCGTTCCTGCTCAGCAGGCGCCTGCGCCGTCAGACACTGGGGATGGCGCCGGACGAGCTGCGGCAGATGTACGAGCATCACGACGCCGTCCTGCACTCGATCGGCGAGGGCCTGGTGGTGCTCGGCCGCGACAGCAGTGACACCGCGAAGGCCGAGGTGGTGAACGACGAAGCGCGCCGGCTCCTCGATCTCCCGGAAGGCCCGGTCCCGGTGGCCGCGCTGCCGGAGTCGTTTCGGCAGACGCAGGGCGACGATTCCCGGGACGAGGTGCACGTGACCCCCGACCGCGTGCTGCTCGTCAGCCGGGAGCCCGTGACGTGGGAGGGGCAGCGCCTGGGGACGGTGCTGACACTGCGCGATCGCACCGAATTGCAAAGCATCATGGGTGAACTCGACTCCGTGCGCGGGTTCGCGGAATCGTTGCGGTCGCAGGCCCACGAATCGGCGAACCGCCTGCACACGATCATCACGATGGTCGAACTGGGCCGCTACGACGACGCGATCGCGTTCGCCACCGAGGATCTGCGGTTGTCGCAGGAACTGATCGACCGCCTGATGACGGCGGTGCACGAACCCGCTCTGGCCGCACTGCTGCTCGGCAAGGTGGGTGTGGCCGCCGAACGGGGAGTCGACCTGACCGTCACCGAAGACACCGCACTCGGACCCGTCGCGTCGCTCAGTGCGCGTGAACTCGTCACGCTGGTGGGTAATCTCGTGGACAATGCGATCGACGCCGCCCGCGGTGCGACGGAGTCCCCCGGAGAGGATGCGTGGGTGGAAGTGACCGTCCGTCAGGAGGATTCGATGATGGTGGTACGGGTGGCCGACAGCGGCCCGGGTATTCCCGCCGACGAACTCGACAAGGCGGTCACGCGCGGCTACTCCACCAAGTCAGGTCAGCGCGGGCTCGGGCTGGCGTTGGTGGCCCAGGTCGTGGCGCGGCACGGCGGGGCGATCCACACGGAGCCGTCGCTCGGATCGATGATCGTCGTCGAGATCCCGATCGAGGGTGACGCCTCGTGATCCGTGTGATGATCGTCGAGGACGAACCACTCATCGCCGAGGCGCATCGGGCGTATGTGGAACGCATTCCGGGTTTTTCGGTCCACACGGTCGTTCACGACGGTAACAGCGCGATGCGCGCGGTCGCCGCCGCGAACGGCAGCGACGACCCCATCGACCTCGTCCTCCTCGACATCGGCCTGCCGGATGCCAGCGGACTCGACGTGGCGGCGGCACTGAGTGGCGTGCGACCGAGCCCCGACGTGATCGCGGTGACCTCGGCCCGCGACCTCGAGATGGTCCGCACCGCCGTTGCACGCGGAATCGCGTTGTATCTCCTCAAGCCGTTCACGTTCGCGGCGTTCCGCGACAAACTCGAGCGGTACCGGGAATTCCGCGACGCCCTGCCCGCCGGAAGCAACGCGTTGAGTCAGCACGACATCGATCGGGCGATGTCGGCGCTGCGCACCTCCGACGAGCGCGCGGCGTCCCCGAAAGGCGTTGCACCACAGACACTCGACCACGTCTCCGCCTGCGTCCGTGACGCTGCGGGACCGCTGACGGCGGCCGAGGTGGCGGCCAGCATCGGGGTCTCGCGGGTCACGGCCTGGCGGTATCTCGAACGCCTCGCCGACGACGGGGTGCTCGCCCGGCACACCGAGTACGGCCGGGCGGGGCGCCCGCAGATTCGGTACGCGCTGCGCTGACCCCGTAACGAACCGGCCACGCCACGCGAGACAGTGAGTGAGGCGAAGTAATTCCTGTCGGGGACGATGCAGGGAGAGCACATGAAGACTCACGTGGCAGCATTTCTGACCGTCGCGGCCGCGACCGCGCTCACCGGGTGCACCGGAAACGGCACCGCAGGGGCACCCACCCCGGCCGTAGCGCAGGCCGGGCTCTGCCTCGATCTCGATTCCGCGCTGGTCACCGGCGCGTTCGCGTCGCTCGGCAACGCACCGGGTGGCGAACCGTGGGTACCGGGAACTGCGTCCGAGGCCGCCGGCGAGAACTGCCCCGCACTGCTGTGGGCCACGGCGGAGACGCCCAGGGGAACGGTGAGTTCGCCGACCCAGGTGCTGTTCTTCCACGACGGCACTTATCTGGGCACCGCGACAGCCGAATCGTATGCCTACACGCGGGTGGTCGGGTCCACCGACGACTCCGTCTCGGTGCAGTACAGGTGGCTCGGCGAGCAGGACGCCAACTGCTGCCCGTCGGGCGGACCCGCGGTGATCACCTACTCCTGGGACGGCTCCCGGGTGGTCATGGAGCAGCCGTTACCGCAGGAGATGCTCGACTCCTACAAGTGACATTCGATACCACTGTGGCGCAACGGCATTGACGTGACGCGAACAGGGCCACCGGAGACGGTCGAGAAAAGCTCCGCCAGAGGTTGTGACCTGCATCACATCGGTGGACGATTGTAGAGGAGTCACCTCCGGCTCGCAGTAACTCAGTCAAGGACCTTCACATGTCTAGCAGAATTGCCACCACACTCGCCGCAATCGCATTGACCCTGTCACTCGGTACTCTGGCTGCTCCCGCAGCTGTCGCCGCACCGGCTGCGCCCTCACCGACCCCGGCAGTCGGTTCGATCGCCGTCTGCCTCAACCTGCCACTGGGGTCGGCCAGCATCAGCTTCTGCATCTGAGCCGGGCGAGGCGGAAAGCGTCCTGACACTCCGACTTCCGCCTCGCACGCCGATGCTTTTCACACGCCGAAATAATTCCTCGGCGGGGTGCCGCCGTACCTAATTGCCGATCGTGTCGAGCACCCAGGCGAATTCGAACGCTACTTCCTTCCACTTCTCGTAGCGTCCGCTGACACCGCCGTGCCCGGCGCTCATCTCCGTCTTGAGGAGCAGCGGCGAGTCGCCGGTCTTGGTGGCGCGCAGTTTGGCGACCCACTTCGCCGGTTCGACGTAGAGCACCCTGGTGTCGTTGATGCTGGTGATCGCGAGGATGGCCGGGTAGTCCTTGGCCTCGACGTTCTCGTACGGACTGTACGAGCGCATGTATTCGTAGACCTCGGGGTTCTCGAGCGGGTTGCCCCACTCGTCCCATTCGATGACGGTCAGCGGCAGTGAGGGGTCGAGGATCGACGTCAGCGGGTCCACGAAGGGAACGTTGGCGAGGATTCCGGCGAACAGTTCGGGTGCCAGGTTGGCCACCGCACCCATCAGCAGACCGCCTGCGCTGCCGCCGTCGGCGACCATCTGCTGCGGCGTGGTGCGTCCGGTGTCGATCAAATGCTGTGCGCTCGAGACGAAGTCGGTGAAGGTGTTCTTCTTCGTGAGCGTCTTGCCGGTCTCGTACCAGTGCCTGCCCATCTCGCCGCCGCCGCGCACGTGCGCGACCACGAACACCACTCCGCGGTCGAGCAGGGACAGCCGCGCGACGGAGAACGCGGGATCCATGCTGGCCTCGTACGATCCGTACCCGTAGAGGAGGGTGGGGGCGGGGTCGTCGACGCCGTTCGTCTTGCGCCGGACGATCGAGAGCGGGATGCGCGTCCCGTCCTCGGCGACGGCCCAGTCGCGTTGCTGCTCGTAGTTGCCGGCATCGAATTCGCCGAGCACGGGTTGCGACTTGCGCAGGGCGAGTTCGCCCGTCGACAGCACGTAGTCGTAGACCTGGCCGGGCGTGATGAACGAGGTGAACGCCATCCGCAGTGTCGGCTGCCGCCATTCCGGATTGGCCCCGAGCCCGACGCTGAAGAGTTCCTCGTCGAATTCGATCTCCGTGAACTCGCCGTAGCCGTCCTCACCGAGCGGCCAGATCGCCAGCCGGGTCAACGCCTCCCGGCGGTAGCCGAGCACGAGGTGGTCGGCGAACGCGTCTACCTCCTCCAACCGCACGTCGGAGCGGTGCGGAATGAGGATGGTCTGCGACGTCGGGTCGGACACCGGCGCGTCGGCGAGCACGAAGTTCTCGGCCTTCTCACCGTCGACGACGTCGTTGTGCATGATCAGGAAGCGGTCTTCCCCCGCGACCACCGCGTGCTCCACGCCGTATTCGACGCCCTCGCGTCGCGGCAGCACCACCCGGAACTCGCCCTCGGGGTTCTCCGATTCGAGCACCCAGCCTTCGCTGGTGATCTTCGACCCCACCCAGATCATGAGGTACTTCTCGCTCCGGGTGGACCCGACCGACACCCAGAACCGCTCGTCCGGCTCGTGGAACACGGTGACGTCCTGCGCGCGGTCGGTGCCGAGCTTGTGCCGCCACACGGTGTCGGGGCGCCAGGACTCGTCGACGGTGAGATAGAAGACGTGACTGTGGTCGATGGCCCAGGTGGCGCCGGGTGCGGTCTCGGGGATTTCGTCGGGCAGCAGTTCGCCGGTCACGAGGTTCTTGAAGCGCAGCGTGTAGCGCTCGTCGCCGACCACGTCGACCGAGTACGCGAGGAGCGTGCCGTCGTGGCTGAGGGAGAAGGCGCCGATGGAGAAGAAGTCGTGTCCCTCGGCCTCGGCGTTGCCGTCGAGCAGCACCTGCTCACCGGGCAGTTCGACACCGGGAGCCAGTTCCGGCGGGGTCCAGTCGTCGGGACCGGCGATCGGTGCCCGGCACTGGACGCCGTACTGCTTGCCCTCGATGGTGCGGGCGTAGTACCACCAGTCGCCCATCCGGGTGGGAACCGACATGTCGGTCTCCTGCGTGCGCGACTTGATCTCCTGGAAGATCTGGTCCCGCAGCGGCGCGAGATGCGCGGTCTGCTGCTCGGTGTACGCGTTCTCGGCCTCGAGATACGCGACGACTTCGGCGTCTTCCTTGTCGCGCAGCCACTCGTACTCGTCGACGAACGTGTGACCGTGGTGGACGCGTTCAGTGGGCACCGTCTTCGCGACCGGCGGGGTCAGTTTCGCGCCTTTGGAGGTCATGTCTCAGCCCACCCAGTCCGCGAACGACAGACCCGAGATCCGCTCGTACGCTTCGATGTACCGCTCGCGGGTCGCTTCCACGATCTCGGCGGGCAGCGGCGGCGGCGGAGTGTCGGACGCGCGGTCCCAGCCGGATTCGGGGCCGGTGAGCCAGTTGCGGACGAACTGCTTGTCGAAGCTCGGCTGCACCTTCCCGGCCTCGTACCCGTCGGCCGGCCAGTACCGGGACGAGTCGGGGGTGAGGACCTCGTCGGCGAGAACCAGGTTGCCCTGCGGGTCCAGTCCGAACTCGAGCTTGGTGTCCGCGAGGATGATGCCCCGGTCCGCGGCGAAGTTGGACGCCCGGCCGTAGATGTCGAGGGTGTCGTCGCGCAGCTTCACGGCCAGGTCCTGGCCCACCTTCTCGACCACGGCCTCGAAACTGATGTTCTCGTCGTGCTCGCCCAGTTCCGCCTTGCTGGCGGGCGTGAAGATCGGGTCGGGAAGCTGGCTCGCCTCCACCAGGCCCTCGGGCAGTGCGACGCCGCACACCGCGCCGGTCTCGTTGTAGTCGAGCAGTCCCGACCCCGTGAGGTAGCCGCGGGCCACGCACTCGACGGGGACCATGTCCAGCTTCCGGACCACCAGCGCGCGGCCGAGGACCTCTTCGGGGATCCGGCTGTCGTCGGGTTCACCGGCCAGATGGTTGTTGCCGCCGAGGACGCCGAAGAAGAAGACGCTCATCGCGGTGAGCACCCGCCCCTTGTCCGGGATCGGGGTGCTGAGGACGTGGTCGTAGGCGGAGATCCGGTCGCTCGCCACCAACAGGAGGTGCTCGTCGTCGATCGTGTAGAGGTCGCGGACCTTGCCACCGGCCAGATGGGCGTATGAATCGAGTGAGGGGCGCACGGTGACCCAGCCTATCGGTCGGGCACCGACCGGCGGCCGCTGACCTTCGAGCTGGGCAGACGTCCCGCCGTCGACTTCCCCGTCATCTCGTCGCCCTCGACGAGGACATCGAACTGCAAGTGGAGGCGCAGCGGCTTGGTGATGGACTGAGACCAGGTGAGCCGGTTCCCGTCGAGTGTCAGGTCGGTGAGCGGGACTTCCTCGGCGGCTCCGCGAGCGATGCCGCGAAGTTCCCCGTCCTGCGTGACGAAGGTCAGTTCGACTCGTTGCTTTCCGATGGGCGTGGCGATCACGACGTTCCAGGTGCCGTCGACAGACATGGCTCTGCTCCTCAGATGGTGGTGGGTTCGAGCCCACGGGCACGCCAGACGGTGCCGCGGCGCTCGTAGGCGAACAATGTCTCGACCGCGTGCGCGATGCGC
Organism: Rhodococcus mengyinensis; assembly: GCF_048381435.1. Taxonomy (NCBI): domain Bacteria; kingdom Bacillati; phylum Actinomycetota; class Actinomycetes; order Mycobacteriales; family Nocardiaceae; genus Rhodococcus; species Rhodococcus mengyinensis. The sequence continues at coordinate 270,338 of NZ_JBLWIT010000038.1, forward strand.
GGGCCCAGTTCCCGTTCGAGTAAATACAGTCCGAGGTCCAGACCTGAGGTGACGCCGGCCGCGGTGACGAGGTCACCGTCGTCGACGACGCGGGCGTCCACGGCGACCACCCCGGTGGCGTCGAGCAGATCCATCCCCAGGTGATGGGTGACGGCGTGGCGGCCTTCGACGAGTCCTGCCATCGCGAGCACGAGCGACCCACCGCAGACGGTGGCGACGATCAGGTCCTGGTCGGCACAGGCCTCCCGCAGTACTTCGGGGAGCCGTGTCTCGAGGGTCCGTCCGAGAATTCTCGGGATGGTGCCGTCGCCCTCGGTGCGCTCCTCCACGCGCCCCGACGCACCCGGCACGACGATCACATCGGCCCGGCACGCGTCGAGCGTGGCGGCGGCCCGCAGACTCAGCGGCGCCGTTCCGCTCGGGACCTCACGCACGCCCTCGGCGGAGGCCAATTCGACGGTCAGCGCGCCGTCGGCGTACAGGCCACCCGCGTGCAGTACCTCGAAGGGAGCGATGACGTCGAGCGGATCGAACCCGTCGAACAGCGCGATCTGGACATGCATCCGTGGTGCCTTTCCCTGTCAGCCTCGTGCCGAGTACACGAGGCGCTAGTGACGTTAGCCAGCCGATCGAGACCGGAGAACTGGCATTTTCGCCACATACCAACAGATTGTCGCCACGCCATCCCCGCAGATTTCTGCATTTCGCATCGTCATCTACCGCCGTTATTCGCCCTTGGCGGAAATCGATCGACTGCGTAGGTTGTAGCCATGCACACCGTGGCAGTCCTGGCACTCGACGGTGTCATCGCGTTCGATCTCGCCACCCCGATCGAGGTCTTCGGCCGCACCAGGCTGCCGGACGGGCGCGCGGCCTACCGGGTGAAGGTGTGTGCCCTCGGCGGTGACGTGGATGCCGGCGCATTCACACTCCGCGCGCCGTGGGATCTGAGCATTCTGGACGCGGCCGACACGATCATTCTGCCGGGGCTCGCCGACCCCACCGCTCCGCTTGCACCCGAAATTCTCGAGGCGCTGCGCCGGGCAGCCGACAGTGGCACCCGAATCGCGTCGATCTGCGTGGGGGCGTTCACCTTGGCCGCCACCGGACTACTCGACGGCAAACGGGCGACGACGCATTGGGCGGCCGCCGAACTCCTCGCCGCGCGCCACCCACTGGTGGACGTGGATCCGGCCATGCTCTACGTCGACAACGGCCAGTTCCTGACCTCGGCCGGTGCCGCGGCAGGCCTCGATCTGTGTCTGCACATGATCCGCTCGGATCACGGGTCGGCGGTCGCCGCCGACGCTGCCCGGTTGTCGGTCATGCCGTTGGAACGCGAAGGCGGACAGGCGCAATTCATCGTTCACGAACGACCACCGTCCGCGGAAATGACGAGCCTCGACCCGCTGCTGAGGTGGATGCACGAGAACAGCCGCGACGATCTGACGCTCGACGACCTCGCCCGGCGAGCCGGGACGAGCACCCGCACCCTCAATCGGAGATTCCGCGAGCAGACCGGCACCACACCGTTGCAGTGGCTTCACCGCGTCCGGATTCATCAGGCGCAGTACCTCCTGGAGACCACCACGCACTCCGTCGACCGCATCGCCGCGCAGGTGGGCTTCGGGTCGCCGACGGCGTTCCGCGACCGGTTCAAGCGCGTAGTCGGCACCAGCCCCCATTCGTACCGCGCGGCGTTCCGGGGATCCTCGGCGACCGCGTAACGGCGTCGGGGGGCACAGCCGGGGAACACTTCGTCTCCCGTTGTCGTTACCGTTGGTCAGGAACTCTTGTGATCGCGGTAACCGGAGAAGGTGGGTAATGGCGACGGACACGACCCCGGTCGACGTCGGGTTCCGTTCGGAACGCGGACCGATTCTCGTGTCACTGATGCTCACGACGTCACTGGTCGCGCTCGATGCGACCATCATCTCCACCGCCGTCTTCACCATCGTCGGGGACCTCGGCGGCTTCTCGCAGTTCCCGTGGCTGTTCTCGATCTACCTGCTCACCCAGGCCGTGTCGGTGCCGATCTACGGCAAGCTGGCCGACATCTTCGGCCGCAGGCCCGTGATGCTCCTGGGCATCGCCCTGTTCGGCGTCGGCTCGGTGCTGTGCGGGATCGCGTGGAGCATGCCCGCGCTGATCGCGTTCCGCGCGGTACAGGGTCTCGGCGCCGGGGCCGTCCAGCCGATGAGCATGACCATCGCCGGAGACATCTACACCCTCGCCGAACGCGCCAAGGCCCAGGGCTATCTGGCCAGCGTGTGGGGCATGTCGGCGGTGATCGGCCCGACCCTCGGCGGGGTGTTCTCCGAGTACCTGTCGTGGCGGTGGATCTTCTTCGTCAACATTCCCCTCTGCCTGCTCGCGGCCGTGATGCTGATCCGCAACTTCGACGAGAAGCGGGCGCGCACCCAGCGGTCCATCGACTACGCCGGCGCCGGAATCCTGGCGGTCGGGGCGACACTGCTCATCCTCGGACTCCTCGAAGGCGGGCAGGCCTGGGCGTGGAGATCCCCGATCAGCCTCGGCATCTTCGCGGCAGGATTCGTGTTCCTCATCGTCTTCGTCCTCGTGGAACGCCGCGCCGCCGAACCGGTGCTGCCGCTGTGGGTGTTCACCCGGCGGGTTCTCGCGGCGAGCAGCCTCGTGTCACTGCTGGTCGGGGCGATCGTCCTGGGCCTGACCACCTACGTGCCGACCTTCACCCAGGGCGTCCTCGGGACGGGCGCACTGGTGGCCGGGTTCGCGCTGGCCACCCTGACCATCGGCTGGCCGATCGCCGCGTCGCAGTCCGGGCGCGTGTACCTGCGCTTCGGCTTCCGTGTCACCGCCACCGCGGGGAGTCTGCTGGTCGTGGCGGGCACCGCTCTCACGTTGAGCCTGTCCATCGACTCGGCGGTGTGGCAGGTGGCGATCTGCTGCTTCGTCATCGGCGGCGGCATGGGTCTCGTCGCGAGCCCCACCCTCATAGCGGCGCAGTCGAGCGTCGACTGGTCGGAGCGCGGCGTCGTCACCTCGACCAACATGTTCGCCCGGTCCATCGGCAGCGCCGTGGGGGTCGCCCTGTTCGGCGCCCTCGTCAACGCGCGACTGGGCGGCGCCGACAACCCCGCCCCCGGCGACCTGGCCGGCGCCCTGCATCTGGTGTTCGTGGCCGCCCTCGGCGCGGCCGTCGTACTCGTCGTCGCCGCGGCGGCGATGCCGAAGTCCGCCTCCGCGCCGGAGGTCGAGCCGAGCGCACCGACGTCCGAACCGCCGGCTGTGAAGGAGTGACCGTGCCCGACCCGTGCCTCGCCGTGCTGATCGCCTCGTATCTCGAGCAGGACCTGGTCGACAGGATCGCAGCCTGCGACCCACGGATCCGGGTGTCGTACGCACCCGAACTGCTCCCCCGGCCTCGATGGCACAGCGACCACGTCGGGGTGCCGCGTGATCTGACGGCCGAAGAGCACGACCGGTGGTCGTCGATGTTGCGGACCGCCGACGTGATGTTCGACTTCGACTGGCGGCACCCCGAACGCACCCTCGATCAGTCGCCGAATCTGCGTTGGATTCAGGCGACGTCCGCGGGCGCCGGGCAACTGATCGAGAAATTCGGGCTGTCGCGCGTGCCGCTCACGGTGACGACCGCCGCGGGAGTCCACGCCGATCCGCTGGCGGAGTTCGCGCTCGCCGGCATTCTGCATTTCACGCGCGGCCTCCCCCGGCTGATCGCCGACCGGCAGACCCGGACCTGGCGCAAGCAGGAAACGACCGAGCTCGCAGGACGCCACGCGCTGATCGTGGGCGCCGGCAAGATCGGCTCGCGCACAGCGGAACTCCTCCGGTGTTTCTCCGTCACCGCAAGCGGGGTGGCCCGCACCCCGCGCCCCGCAGGCGCGCCTTTCGACAGCATGACCACCACCGACCGGATCGCCGAGCACCTGCCCGCCGCGGACATCCTCGTGATCTCCTGCGCCCTCACCGACGACACTCGCGGACTGATCGGACGCCGCGAACTCGCCGCCCTCCCCGACGGCGCACTGGTCGTCAACCTCGGCCGGGGACCGATCATCGACGAAGACGCTCTCGCAGAAGCACTGTCAACTGGCAGGCTGGGCGGGGCGGTCCTGGACGTCACCTCCACCGAACCGCTCCGCGAGGACTCGCCGTTGTGGACGGCCGACAACGTCATCCTCAGCCCGCACAGCGCCGCCAACGTGCCGTCCGAGAACGGGAAGATCGTGGATCTGTTCGTCGAGAATCTCGGACGCTACCTGTCGGGTGACGCTGCGCTGATCAACGAGTTCGACTTCGACGCGGGATACTGACCGCACAGAGCGGCCGCCGCCGCTACCGTGGGTATCCACCATGACCGACCGTGACCTCGTCGACCGGATCGACCGGCTCGTACACGACCAACTCGCGAACCACGACAACCGATCCGGGCACGACTCGAATGTGAACCAGGACCCTTGCCCGCACTGTGGACGCGAATGGCACGGGCTCGCGATCACCGAGCGCATGCAGCAGATGCGGCACGCCCGGGCTCTCGACCCGAAGTACAGCCACGCCCGCGATCACAGCCGGGTGCTGTGCGCGGGCTCGGCGTTCATCGGCCCGATGCCCGAAGAGGTGCTGATGCTCGGGGGTTTCGACGTGCACGCCGCCTGGCGGGACATGGTTGCGGCGGCACGGCAGACGTCCGATCGGATCGAGCAGCCCGACCCGTTCGACGCGTATCGCACCGCCGGTCCGCCCGGAGACGAACCACCGGCTGTCGGCCTCGCCGGCGGATGCGACCGCGCGTCGTGGCACTGCCCGCAGTGCGGCGACCGAGCGCACTTCCTCGACGCCGGCCGCGAACCCAACGCCTTCGCGGTCGCGCTGCGCGCCTACGCCGCGCACATCGCCGCGGCGCACGACCCGTCCACGGACGACGAGGACGACGCGTCCACCTTCTCGACCCGCTGGGCACTTCCCACCCGCGGGGTGCTCTGGGACAGCCGGCACACCGTGATCGGACGATTCGGCCCCGGCGGCAGCACATTCGAACCCGGTGCCACCGCCCGCGACCTCCGCGGCTTCGGCGGCCCACCGCCCATGCGAGCCTGACCGGAGGTTACCGACCTGACCACCTCTCGGAGAGCGCCGGGCGAACGGAGACCCTGATGGACGGCCGCGACGCACAGTCAGCCCAGCACGGGCCCCGCCGCCGGACGGACACGCCGCGGTGGTGGAGGTTGGCGACCGGAATCGTCCTCACCGCCCTCGTCGCGTTCGCCTGCGCTGCGACGCTGGTGATCACGATTCCGATCGATCCGGTCTTCCCGTACGTCGTGCTCGCCGGTTTCGCCCTGCTCATTCTCGGTGCCGTGTGGCTGATCCTCGCCGGCGTTCAGCTCTGGCGGTTCCGGTGGGATCGACGCATCTGCCTCGCGCCTGCCATCGTGGCACTGACGGCGACCCTCGTATTCTTCGGTGTGCCGTCCGACCTCGGGTGGCGGCTGTCGATAGACGAACTGACCGCGTACGCGCAGACGTGCACACCATCGTCCGAGGACCAGCGGATAGGCCTGTACGACACCTGGCGCATCGAGCCGCTGGACACCGGCTGCCACTTCTTCCTCGAAGGCGGCCTGGTCAACCTTGTCGGAGTCGCTCGTCTGCCGGACGGGACCGACAAGATCGGGCGCCCCCAGCGTGATGGTGAGATCGGATATCAGCACATCGAATCCGACTGGTACCGCTTCATGCAGATCTTCTGAGCCGCGCCAACTGTCGAAGCCGAATCCAGTCGACCGGCGTCGCTGCTTCAGAAACCGGTGGCTGCGACGATGCGGCCCCCGGCGACGGCCTCGAGCAACGCCGCATGGTCTCGGGTGTTCTGCTCTGCGTACGTTTCGGCGAATTCTCCTATCGCATGATCGAATTCGGTGTCGTCCCCGAGATAGGCGGCGATCGCGATCCGGTCGCCGGCCCGCGCGTGCGCATAGGCGAGGACCCGTGCACACAATCGCCCGTACAGCATCATGGTGGCGGGTGTCTGCGATTCGACCACCGCCGAACCCTTGCCGTCCCTCAGTTGGCGCACGTAGAAGTCCCGCTCGACGCCGTCGGGGCCCGCGCCACGTTCCCAGCCCAGGAAGATGTCGCTCGCGGCCTGCATCAGCCGCTGTCCGCTGACCACTCGCTCGCCCTCCGCAGCGAACGACGGGCCGTCGACGTAACTCGACAGCACGGACGGACCCGCCTCCTTCACCTGCAGAAACAGCGGATCGTCGTCGTCTGCTCCCAGCATCAGAATGATCCAGGTGCGGGTGCCCACACTGCCGACCCCGACCACCTTGCGGGCAATCTGCACCATCCGGAACTGGTCGTAGAGGACGCGGTGGTCCCACCGCAGAGACTGCACATACGCGTTCAGGCGATGCCGTAGGTCTCGGTACAGCGATTCGAGGTCTTCGCCCGCGTACAACTCCTCGACCGGGACCAGCAGAGGCGGGTTGCTGATGATCCGCCTCTCCCCGTCGACGACGGCGGTCAGCTTGGAGAGCGCTTGGACGCTGTCCCGGCGCCGCGCCTTCTCCAGAGCTGTGCTGGCGCGTTTCCTCTGCGACTTGTCCAGCTCGTCTCGAAGTCCCACGAGTTCCGCTGTGGGCTCGATGTGGGAGTACCAGACGCCCAGGTTTCCCAGTTGCGCCTGTCTGGCGATGGTTTCGCGGTATTCGGCGGCGCACGCGCGGGTGATCTTCCTGGTCTTCTTGCCGCTGAATCCGTTCTCCTGCGCCGCGATCGCGAGGCTCGAGACCAGGCGTTTGACATCCCATTCGAAGGGACCGGGATGCGTCTCGTCGAAGTCGTTGACGTCGAATGCCAGCCGACGTTCCGGGGTGGCGAAGATTCCGAAGTTACTCAGGTGCGCGTCACCGCAGAGCTGCGTGCGCAGGCCGGTGGTAGGCGAGTGGGACAGGTCGTCGGCCATGATCGCGGCGCCGCCGCGGTAGAAGGCGAAGGCCGTCGCCGCCATACGTCCGTACCGGATCGGAACGAGTTCCGCGACTCTCTCCGTCGCCTGCTTCTCGAGGAGGCCCACCGGGTCGCGCCGATCGGCCACACCGTGCTCGGCCAGCGCGGACGGCGGAGTGTCTCGACGGGCGGCCGTCCCTCGTTGTGCGCGCTCGGCCCGGCTCGGATGGGTCACCCGGTCGTCGTGTTCCGCGGAGTGCGTCATCGGGCCGCCGTAGATTCCTCGGACATGGCTGTCTGCCTTCCTCGAGCGACGCGATATGGCTTGTCGGTTGCCCATTCTCCTCCGCCCGGAGGGCGTTGGCGGCAAATACCAGCAGGTTCATCGGCAAAGGGGTGGGCTCGGCGGTGCCGTTCTGCTTGAATTGATGTATGTGCCGGTGGATGGCGTACTCGGGTGAGCCGATCCTCGCCGAGGAGCTGTTGTTCCGACCGGTTCATTCGCTGATCGATCAGAGTCTGCACTCGCGGCTCGGGGCGACCACCACGAATGGTGACGGCTTCGGTATCGGCTGGTACGGCGAAGGCAGTGAGCCGGCGGTGTACAAGAGCATCGAACCGGCCTGGAACGACAGCAATCTGAGGGAGATCGCCGGTCAGGTGCGAACACCGATGTTGCTCGCGCACGTGCGGGCCTCGACCGGTACGCCGGTGCAGCGCAGCAATTGTCATCCCTTCCGGCACGGCCGGTGGTTGTGGGTGCACAACGGCGCACTCCGCGGTTTCCACGAGATCAGACGCGACCTGGTGATGGCCGTCGACCCGACGCTGTTCTCCGACATCGAGGGGTCCACGGACTCCGAGGCCCTGTTCTTCCTCGCACTGACGTTCGGCCTCGCCGACGACCCCTTCGGCGCTGTCGCCCGGGCGGTCGGCTTCGTCGAAGACGTCGGCCGGACGTACGGGGTCGAGCATCCGGTGCAGATGACCGTCGCGACCACCGACGGCGAATCGCTGTGGATCTTCCGCTATTCGAGTGAGCGGCAGTCGAGGTCGCTGTTCTTCTCCACCGAGGTCACGAAGCTGCGCGCTCTCCACCCGGAGGTCGAGGTGCTGCGCGAATTGAGCGGGGAGACCCGCTTCGTGGTCTCCGAACCCCTCCGCGACCTCGAAGGCGCGTGGAACGAAGTGCCGGAATCCTCCGCCGGCGTGGTCCGTCCGGGCGACGACGAAATCCGGCCCTTCGAACCGATCTCACCGGCCTGACTTCGCACAGCTCACTTGGCGGTGCTCTTGCGGGGCCGCCCACGACGCGCGGTGGTCTTGGCCGGAGGCGCAGTCTTGACCGGCGGGTTCTCCGATTCCGGTTCCGCGTCGGCGGTGGATTCTTCGGACGGATCGTCGCGCCAACTGATTTCGATCTCGATCTCGGTCTCGTCGCCGTCGACCTCGATCTCGAGCTCCCACTGGACACGGTCGCCGACGACGACCGAAATCGAGTCGCCACCGGAGCCCAGTTCCACCTCGGAGCCGCTCGCGAGGGCCTGCCCGAGCGCGATGAGCCGGTCGGACACCTCTTTCCGGGAGAGCTCGGACTTCCTCTTGATCTCCAGCTTGGGCACGGCGACTCCTCACCTCGGTGCAGTGTCTCATCACCGTAACCGTCGCGCGTCCGGTGCCCGGATCGAACGGATAACAATCCGACGCTGCAGCTTCGCCGTCCCCGCGCATGGGGGACACTCGGTGCAGCGGAATGGACGGACGGTGGGCCTCCTATGACCGAAGAACCGAGCAACGGTGGTTCCGAGCGGGCAACGGGACCTCGGCGGACGCTCGCGATCCTGCTGGCAATGGCGATGTTCGTGCTCGTCGTCGACACGTCGCTGATGAACGTGTCGATCTCGTCGGTGGTTCGCGACCTCGACACGACCGTCAGCGGCGTCCAGGCCGCGATCGCGCTCGAGGCGCTGGTTTCTGCCGCGTTCATCCTGATCGGCGGCAAGGTCGGCGATCTCATCGGACGCAAGCGGGCGTACGTGCTGGGCCTGCTCGGCTACGCCATCGGTGCGTCCGCGATGGCGCTCGCACAGAGCCTGACCGCGATCATCATCTTCTGGGCGATACTCGGTGGAATCGGCGCGTCACTCCTGTTGCCCGCCATGCAGTCCCTCATCCACGGCAACTTCGAAGGCGCCGCGCAGAAGAAGGTCTACGCCCTGGTCGGGGCGGCGGCCGCGATCGCCGCTGCCGTCGGACCGCTGCTCGGCGGTTTCATCACCACCTACCTCTCGTGGCGCGTCGGGTTCGTGCTCGAGGTCGTCATCATCGCGGTCGTCCTGTCCGGCATCAAACTGGTCCAGGATGTGCCGTACACGGGGCCCCGGGTGATCGATCTGGTGGGCGCGGTCCTCTCCGTTCTGGGGATGGGCGGCATCGTGCTGGGAATCCTGGTGTGGCAGGAGGGTGGCGAGTCGGTTGGTGCGCTCCTGGTGATCGGTGCGGTCGCGCTGGCCGTGCTGGCGTACTGGCTCGTGCGGCGCAAACGTCAAGGGAAGCCTGCTCTCCTGGACCCGGATCTGTTCCGCTCCAAGATCTTCCGACTGGGCATCTCGGGGCAGATGCTCCAGCAGATCGCCCTGGGTGGCACGATGATCGCGCTGCCGATCTACCTGCAGATGGTGCTCGAGTACAACGCGATGCAGGCGGGATTGTCCCTCGCACCCCTCTCGCTCAGCATGTTCGCAGTGGCGTTGCTCGCGGGCAAGAAGGCCGGCGACCGGCGACCGAGCAGCATCATCCGCTGGGGATTCGTGCTTCTGACGATCGGGATCGCGGCACTGATCCCGATCGTGCCGCGCGCCGAGTTCGGCTGGGGCCTGGTGATCCCGTTGGTGATCGCCGGATCCGGGTTGGGATTGCTGGTATCCCAGCTCAACAACTACACACTCGCCCCGATCGAGGAGGAGCGGATCAGCGAGGCCGCCAGCGTCAATTCCGCAGCGGGATCGTTCGGGCTCTCGTTCGGGCTGGCGTTCGCCGGCGCCATCATGCTGGCAACGCTGTCCCTCACCTTCACCTCGATGGCGGAGTCGAGCACCGTGCTCCCGCCGGCAGAGCAGCAACAGGTCGCGCAGGTGCTCGAGGAGGACGCCGAAGTCATGAGCAACACCCAGCTCGAACAACTGCTCGTCGACCAACCCCCGGAGATTCAGGACGAGATCGTCCGCATCAACACGGACGCACGACCCCTCGCCCTTCAAATCGCTCTACTCATCCCCATCCTCGCCGGCCTCATCGGGGTGTTCAACTCGTTCCGCATGAGGCGGATCCCGGACCCGACACCACAGAACTCCGGCGAAGGAACAAGCCTGGGCTGAAACCCCAACACCTCGACACCGCACGGGTCATGGGCACGACTGTCGTTCAGGAGTTTTGCGGGTTTACCGCTGCGGGCGCTTCCCAGGCGGCCGGTGTGCGTCCGGCGTACTGTCGTGCTTCGTCCATGAGCGCCCGCGCGGGTGGTGTGAGGTGGGTTCGCCGGCAGACGGCGGCGACGTGCAGATAGGACTCGGGGACGATGCGGTGCACGGTGGCGCCTGCCTGCCGGGCCGACGGTGCCCACGACGACGGCATGACGGCCTGCCCGAATCCGCTGAGCACCATCGGCAGGATCGACGTCCGGTGGGCGACCTCGGCGACGATGGTGGCGGCGACGCCACTGGCGAGGACCTCGTCGACGAGTGTTCGCATCAACGACCCCCGCTGCGAGACGATCAGGCGGAAGCCCGACAGTTCCGATCTCCGAATCTCCGGGCGGGCCGGTGTTTCGGCGCCCGGGCCGGAGATGAGGATCAGCGGCTGGCTTTCGAGCGCGACGACGTCGAGTTCGGGAGCACGCACCGCGGCGGGTGAACCCAGGATCCCGATCTCGCAGACGCCGGTGCGCACGGCGTGCAGCACCTCTTCGGGAGTGAACGCCGCCTCGGCATTGACGGTGACCGAAGGATAGGTGCGGCTGAAGCTGGTGAGGATCGTGGTGAGGGGTTCGATCCCGGGTGACGGCATCGTGATCAGGTCCACGCGACCGGCGCGCAACCCTTTCAGTGCATCGACGGAGGCCTTCGCGTCCTCGAGATCGCGCAGCACCACGCGGGCGGGACCGACGAGCGTTTCGCCGGCGTCACTGAGCACCAGCCGGCGTCCGACGCGGTGAAAGAGCGGTACCCCGAGTTCCCGTTCGAGCGCGGATATCGACTGGGACAGCGAGGGCTGCGCGATCAGCAGTGTTTCCGCTGCGCGGTTGATGCCTCCCTGATCGACCACGGCCAGGAAGTACCTCAACTGACGCGCGTCCATCCGAACCCCTCGTTTCCATCGAGCCGCGCCGAACCCTGGAGTGCGACCGCTGCGTGGACACTTACTCTACCTGCGAATATGCGTTTCGATTAGGTCAAACCTATAAGCCGGATCGACTCTTGGTCATGGACGCTGCGCGATTGTGACGGGTTAATGAATGCATCACACACTGTGACGAGCACAACACGATGGAGGCAACGACATGGCACCGCAGACGTTCAAGATTGCATCGATCCCCGCCGACGGCGTCGGCAAGGAGGTCGTCGCTGCCGGACGGCGCGTGCTCGACGTCCTCGCGGAACAGTCCGGTGGGCGTTTCGCCTTCGAGTGGGAAGAATTTCCCTGGGGGTGCGGGTACTACGAGCAGACCGGGAAGATGATGGCCGACGACGGCCTCGACACCCTGAAGGCATTCGACGCCATCTACTTCGGTGCGGTCGGATGGGAGAACGTCCCCGACCACATCAGCCTCTGGGGGCTGCGGCTCAACATCACCCAGAACTTCGACCAGTGGGCCAACGTCCGCCCGGTGAGGTTCCTCCCCGGCGTGCGGTCGCCGCTGCGCAAGGCCGACGACACCGAACTCGACTGGGTCGTCGTCCGGGAGAACAGCGAGGGCGAGTACGCGGGCCTCGGCGGACGTAACCTCAGCGGCCGCGGACCGGGCAACGAGGTCGCACTGCAGACCGCGCTGTTCACCGAGAAGGGCTGCGAGCGCATCATGCGGTTCGCGTTCGACCTGGCTCGCACCCGCACCGTGAAGAAGGTGTCCAGCGTCACCAAGTCCAACGCCCAGCAGTACGGCATGGTCCTGTGGGACGAGGTCTTCGACCGCGTCGCCCTCGACTACCCCGACGTCGCGACCGAAAGCGTTCTTGTCGACGCCATGAGCGCCAAGTTCATCCTGCACCCGGAGGACCTGTCGGTGGTGGTGGCGTCGAATCTCAACGCCGACATCCTCTCCGACCTCGGCTCCGCGCTGGCGGGAAGCCTCGGTGTCGCGGCGAGCGCGAACCTCAACCCGGAACGACGCTTCCCGAGCATGTTCGAACCCGTTCACGGTTCCGCACCCGACATCGCGGGCCAGGGCATCAGCAACCCGATCGGCGCGATCGCCAGCGCCGCCCTGATGCTCGACCACTTCGGACTGCACGACGAGGCACGCCGCGTCGAAGCCGCCATCGAGGCCGCCACCGCGAGCGGAGCACTGACCCGCGACATCGGCGGCTCGTCGGACACCGACGCCGTCACCGAGGCGATCGTGCACGCCCTGCAGACTGCGCTGACCCCGGCCTGACCGCCTTCCATCTGCACAGCCGGCCCGGCTCGGCAGGATCTGCCGAGCCGGGCCCTCACCCCTCGAACGGTCGGTAACTCTCGGCCACCCCGTCTTCACACCCGAACACTCTCACCCGAGGTGAACGTCATGGAAATACCCAGCAGCGCAGCGACTTACCAACCGGCGACTGTCAAGAAACCGTGGTACACGCAACTGTACTTCTGGGTTCTCATCGCGATCGTGCTCGGCATCCTGGTCGGGTGGCTCTGGCCGGACACCGGCGAGGCGATGGAGCCGATCGGCACCACCTTCATCACCGCGATGAAGATGCTGATCTGCCCGATCGTGTTCCTGACGATCGTCGGCGGCATCGCGAGTGTCGCGGACCTGAAGAAGGTCGGGCTGACCGGAATCAAGGCGCTGACCTACTTCCAGGTCGGAACGATTCTTGCGCTGCTCACCGGCCTCGTCGCGATCAACCTCTTCCGCCTCGGGGACGGGGTGAACGCCGACGCCGCCTCGCTGGAAACGACCGACTCCGCCAACAAGCTGATTCAGACCGGTGAAGAGAAACAGTGGTGGGAGTTCATCACCCACCTGGTCCCGGACAGTGTGTTCGGCCCGTTCGTCGAGGGCGACATCCTGCAGGTCATCTTCCTCGCCGTCATCTTCGGTGTCGCCATCAACGCGGTAGGACAGATCGCCGCACCGATCCGGGACGCCGTCGAACGCCTGACCGCGGTGGTGTTCAAGGTCCTGAGCTTCATCATGAAACTCGCACCCCTCGGTGCGTTCGGCGCCATGGCCTTCGCCATCGGCAAGTACGGTGTCTCCACCCTCACCAGCCTCGGCAGCCTGATCCTGCTGTTCTACGTCACGTCCGCGTTCTTCGTCTTCGTGGTCCTCGGATCGGTCATGGCGTACCTGCGGCTCAACATCTTCCGGATGCTCGGCTTCTTCAAGGAAGAACTCCTGCTCATTCTCGGAACCTCCACCGCCGAGCCCGCGCTGCCCGGCCTGATGCGGAAGCTGGAGTACGCCGGCGTCAAGAAGCCCACGGTGGGACTCGTGGTGCCCACCGGCTACAGTTTCAACCTCGACGGGGCAGCCATCTACCTCTCTCTCGCGGCGCTGTACATCGCGCAGGCCACCAACACCGACCTGTCGATTCCGCAGCAGCTCGGCCTCCTCGGCGTCATGTTGTTGACGTCCAAGGGCGCCGCAGGTGTCGCCGGAGGCGGATTCATAGCGCTGACCGCAACATTGAGCACACTCGGCACCATCCCCGCAGCCGGCATCATGCTCATCTTCGGTATCGACAAGTTCATGTCCGAATGCCGCGCCCTGGTGAACTTCATCGGCAACGCCGTCGCCACCCTGTTCGTCGCCAAATGGAACCACGAACTCGACGTCGACCGCGCCCGCCGCGTCTTCTCCGGCCAAGTACTTCCTCCGCCCGACGGTGACGTCGAGAACGACTTCGACATGGAGATCCTGGAACAGGAACCACGGGACAAGCACCACCACATGATCAAGGAACCGGACGCGGTCCGCGTCGACCACGAAAGGCTCGACCCCGCGACGGCGCCCGCGCACTCCGCACAGCGATGACCGCACTCCGCACTGCACGCGAGAAAGGAAGGCCGATGAGGGTTCTGGTTGCCCCGGACAAGTTCAAGGGCTCGCTCTCCGCAGCCGATGTCGCCGAACACCTCTCGGCCGGACTCGCCTCGGCGGGAATCGAGAGCACACAGCTTCCCCTCGCCGACGGCGGCGACGGCAGCGTCGACGCGGCGGTGGCCGTCGGGTTCACTCCACACCCGGTCACCGTCGCAGGCGCCACCGGAACACCCCAGCGCGGTCGTATCGCAGTCAACGGCACCACAGCGGTGATCGAAGTCGCCAACACCTGCGGTCTGGCCACCCTCCCGGGCGGCCGCCGCGCTCCGCTCGACGCCTCCAGCCTCGGTATGGGACAAGCGATCTCGCAGGCGTTGCGGTTTCGACCCCGCCGGTTGGTCCTCGCCCTGGGCGGGTCCGCCGGCACCGACGGCGGAATGGGTATGCTCGCCGCGTTGGGATTCACGTTCGCCGACGCCGACGGCCGGCAACTGCGGGCCTGCGGCCGGACCCTGCACCAGGTCCACACGGTCGATTCCTCCCGCGCAGTGAATCTCTCCGGAATCGAGATCGTGATCGCCGGCGACGTCACCAACCCACTGACCGGACCGAACGGCGCCGCCGCCGTGTACGGCCCCCAGAAGGGCGCCGACCCCGCGACCGTGCGCGAACTCGACGCCGGCCTCGACAACCTCGTCGACGCGTTCACCCGCAGCGGCCACCCGCAGGCGCGTGCGGTCGCGAACTCCCCCGGCGCCGGCAGCGCCGGCGGCATCGGATTCGCCGCCATGATGCTCGGAGCACGCATGGTCTCGGGTGCCGAGTACTTCCTCGACCTGCTCGATTTCGACGGCTACCTCGCAGGAATGGACCTGGTGATCACCGGCGAGGGCAGCATCGACGAGCAGACCGAACACGGCAAACTCCTCGCCGTCCTCGCCCGCCGCGCCCACCCGGTCCCGGTGATCGCCGTCGCCGGCCGCAACACGCTCTCCCGGAACCGTTGGGCACCCACCGGTTTCGAATACATCCATGCCCTCGGCGACTACACCGACCGGAACACGGCCACCGACCCGGAGCTGACCGGCGAACTCCTCACCCACATCGGGCGCGACATCGGCCGCAGCTCACTTCTCCACAACGAAGGACCACGATGACTCTCACCGACGTCCATTCACCACTCGCCGCCGATGTCGGCGCGGCGTCGCTGCTGTCGCCGCGGAGGGCGAAGATCGTGTGCACGCTCGGGCCCGCCACCGCCACGGACGAGCGCACCCGCACTCTCGTCGAAACCGGGATGGACATCGCCCGACTGAACTTCAGCCACGGCGACCACACCGACCACGAAGCCAACTACCGCCGCGTCCGCGCCGCAGCCGACAACACCGGCCGAGCCGTGGGAATCCTCGCGGACCTGCAGGGACCGAAGATCCGCCTCGGCCGCTTCGCCGACGGCGGGGCGGTGTGGGCGACCGGCGAACAGGTCCGGATCACCGTCGAGGAATGCGAGGGCACCCACCACCGGGTCTCGACCACCTACACCCACCTCGCCCAGGACGCCCGGCCCGGTGACCGACACCTCGTCGACGACGGCAAGATCGCACTGACCGTCACCGACATCGACCGCAACGACGTCGTGTG
The DNA here is from genome assembly GCF_048381435.1 of Rhodococcus mengyinensis. Classification (NCBI taxonomy): domain Bacteria; kingdom Bacillati; phylum Actinomycetota; class Actinomycetes; order Mycobacteriales; family Nocardiaceae; genus Rhodococcus; species Rhodococcus mengyinensis. The sequence goes on from NZ_JBLWIT010000038.1 coordinate 286,191, forward strand.
CCGGGTGACCGAAGGCGGCCCGATCAGCAACAACAAGGGCGTCTCCCTCCCCGGAATGAACGTCTCCGTCCCCGCCCTGTCCGACAAGGACATCGACGACCTCGAATTCGCCCTGCGGCTCGGAGTCGACCTGATCGCCCTGTCGTTCGTCCGCGCCCCCACCGACATCGACCGCGTCCACGACGTGATGGACCGGATCGGCCGCCGGGTCCCGGTCATCGCGAAAATCGAGAAACCCGAAGCCGTCGACGACATCGAGGCGATCGTGCGCGCCTTCGACGCCGTCATGGTCGCGCGCGGCGACCTCGGGGTGGAACTCCCCCTCGAACAGGTGCCGTTGGTGCAGAAACTCATCGTGCAGATCGCCCGGGAGAACGCCCGACCGGTGATCGTCGCCACCCAGATGCTCGAGTCGATGATCGACAACTCCCGCCCCACCCGGGCCGAGGCGTCGGATGTCGCCAACGCGGTCCTCGACGGCGCCAACGCGGTGATGCTGTCCGGTGAAACCTCCGTCGGCGCCTACCCGACCGAGACGGTCGCGACGATGGCGCGGATCCTCTCCGCCGTCGAACACCAGTCCACCACCGTCCCCGCCCTCACCCACACTCCCCGCACCCACGGCGGGGTGATCTCGTTCGCCGCCCGCGACATCGGCGAACGCCTGGGCGCCGCAGCGCTGGTGGCGTTCACCCAGTCCGGGGACACCGCGCGACGACTCGCCCGCCTCCACACCCCGCTGCCGCTGCTGGCATTCACCCCGGTACCCCAGGTGCGCAACGAACTCGCCCTCACCTGGGGCACCGAAACCTTCCTCGTCGACCCGGTCGAATCGACCGACGAGATGATCCGCCAAGTCGACACCGCCCTCCTCCGACTGGGCCGCTACCGGCGCGACGACCTCGTCGTCATCGTCGCCGGCTCACCCCCACACACCGTCGGATCCACCAACCTCATCCACGTCCACCGGGTCGGCGAGGACGACTTCACGAAGTAGACGCTGCCGCCCTCTGGAGAAGGTGCGGACGCGTGGCCCCGACGGGGTTGAGCTGCTCGTAGGCCCGTGCCACGTCGAGCAGGAACAGGTCGTTGCCCGGGGCGGCGACGATCTGCACGCCGACGGGCAGACCGTCGGCGCTGAAGCCGGCGGGAACCGAGATCGCGGGGCAACCCAGCACCGTCACGGTCAACGCGGACGTCATCCAGTCGAGGTAGTCGTCGCAGCGACGGCCGTCGACCGCCGCCGGGTACTCGAGCTCGGCGTCGAACGGGAGCACCTGCGACACGGGCATCACCAGGATGTCGTGGTGGGTGAAGAACTCGACGGCGCGCTGCTGGATCTCCGCCTGCGCCACCATGGCTTTCGCGACATCGTCGGCGGAGAGCCGGTCTGCCTGCCGGATGTTGTCGAGCAGCGACGGCTTCAGCAGTTCGGGGGTGGCGTCGGCGCGGTCACCGAGGTCGATCTTGAACCGCCATGCCCGCAGTGTGCGGAACACCCACTCGGCGTCGGGAATCGACGGCGCGTCCTCGGCCACCACGGCACCCGCGGCGGCGAAGATCGACGACTGCCGGTCGTGAATCTCGCGGACCGGCGCGTCCACGGGGAAGATGCCGTTCAGATCCGCGGACACCGCGACGCGCAGACCCTGCAGGCCGGCGACACCGAGACGCGGCGCGACGGCGTCGGCGCTGAGCGAACTGCGGATCCGCGCGTCGGGTCCGGAGATCACCGACAGCAGCAGTTCCAGGTCGTCGACGTTCCGGGCCATCGGCCCCTGCGTCACGAGTGAGTCCCAGGGCGCGCTGTTGGGCCAGCACGGAACACGGCCGGGGGTGGGGCGCAATCCGACGACGTTGCAGAACGACGCCGGGTTTCGCAGCGAACCGCCCATGTCGCTGCCGTCGGCCAGCGGGACGAGTCCCGCACCGAGCGCCGACGCGGCGCCGCCGCTCGAGCCACCCGCGCTCTTGGTGGGGTCGTACGGGTTGGTGGTGGTCCCGAAGACGGGGTTGAACGTGTGCGAGCCGGCGGCGAATTCGGGGACGTTGGTCTTGCCGATCGTGACGGCCCCGGCCGCGATGACGCGTTCGGCGATCAGCTCACTGGTCTCTGGCACGTTGTCGACGAGGAGCGGTGAGCCCGCCACCGTGGGGAATCCGGCGACGTCGTGAGTGTCCTTGAACGCGAACGGTAGTCCGTGCAGCGGCCCCACCGGGGTCCCGGCCGCAGTCTGCGCGTCCGCGGCGGCGGCGGTGGCGTGCGCGCGGTCGAGGTCGAGGCTGACGAGCGCGTTGACCGTCGGATTCACCTGCGTGATCCGGTCCGTGTGCAGGTGGAGCAGCTCGCGGGCCGAGATGTCCTTGCTACGCAGTGCGGCGAGCATCTCTCGCGCGGTCGAGTAGTGATCGATGGTCATTACGTGGTCTCCAGGATCGGGGTGGCGGCCGGAAGGTCTTCCGACGACGCGGAGGTCGGGGTGCGGGGACGGGTGGCGCGGACGACGGCCTCCACGACGGCGATTACCGCGAGGTTGAGGACCAGGCCGCAGATGCCGGCGTCGATGTTGGCGAGGTTCAGTTCGAAGACGGTCATCACGATGACGGTGAGCATGCCCACGACGAGTCCGGCGAACACGGATTGCTTGGCGAGCAGAGGCTTCTCGGGCAGAGCCAGCGCCAGACCGGGAGCGAGCTGGCTGAGACCGCCGAACGTGAGCAGCAACAGGTTGGCCAGCAGATCGGGGCGCGTCAGGCCGAGTACGAGAGCCGTGGTGGCAGCCGCGATCACGACCAGGTGGTTGAACCGGAGCTTCGTGCGCTCGCTTTCGATCTTCACCAGGTTGTGCGACGCCAGCGTCGAGATGCCGATGCAGATGGCGCCGGCAGGCAGCATCGCGGCGGAGGCGGCGGCGATCGCGATCAGTCCGAGTGCCCAGTTCGGCAGGGCTCCCCCGGCCAGCGTGAGCAGGACGGCGTTGCTGCTGGTGTTGGGATTCAGCGCGAGGATCCCGACGAAGCCCAGCATGATCGGGAGAATCATGACCACCTGGTACATCGGCAGAAAAGTGTTGTTGGAGCGGATCACTCGACCGTTCTTCGCGGCCAGCAGTGGCGGCCAGAGATGCGGAGTGGTGAGGAACCCGCAGCCGATCGCGGAGATCAGCAGGCTCGTGGTCCACCAGACCTTGTCGTAGTCGCCGGGATTCACAGTCAGCATCTCGCTGTGGGTCTGGGCGATCTGGCCGAACACGTCGCCGATGCCACCGGCGAAGTGCAACGGGATCACGATGGACAGCACCACGACGGCGAGCAGGATCAGGACGTCCTTGACGTAGGCGGTACGCGCGAGGCCGTGAATGCCGGCCCACAGCACGAATCCGACGACGAGGACGGTCGCGACGATCATGCTCAGCGTGCCCGAACTCGCGCTGCCCGTGACGAGACGGACGATCAGACCGAGTCCGGTGATCTGCAGCTGCAGGTACGGCAGCAGGAAGATGATGCCGCACAGGGCGACGAGCCGGCCGAGGAGCGGGCTGCGGTACCGGTCCGCGAAGAAGTCGGCCTGGGTGATGTATCCGCGGTCCTTGCTGAGTTTCCAGATTCGCGGTCCGATGAAATACAGGGCCACGTAGCCGAGTGGGATGTACGGGATGGCGTAGGTGGCGCCGATGCCCGCGGTGAACGCGATACCGGCGACACCGAGGAACGTGAACGTGGTGAACGATTCACCGGCCTGCAGGAAGAAACTGGTGACCACACCGAAGTTCCGTTTGCCGACCGTCCACTCGCTCAGGTTCTGAGCGCGTTTCCGGCGTCCACCGACCGCGATCACGGCCAATCCGATCATGCCGGCCAGGGTGATCCACAGAGCTGAGTTCGTCATAGCGTCGCCTCCTCGAGCTGGCGGTCGTCGCTCCGCTCCTCGTGCGGCCGGACGAGGCCGAACTCCACCGCTGCCAGGGCGGGCAGCAGCAGGAGCACCCAGGCCGAGCACCAGACGAGCAGCCGGGGCATTCCCAGCCACAGGTCGGCGGTGTTCACAAACGGCAGCCACACGGCGGTGACGAGTGCGAGCACCGGGGCGACCGGGGCGAGCAGCAGCCAGCGGCGCTGCGGCGAATCCTCGATCGCCCCGAGAATGGCGTCTCGTTGCATGCTGTTCCTTCTTCCATCCGGGGAGTAGAGGAAGCATGCGTGGTGCGGATCACAGCACTCAACAGCTGGACGAGGTTCGGCGAAATCGGCCACCAGCCTGTCGGAGATCGCAATCAGGCGTGCCGGAGGGGCCGCCAGATGTCGAAATCCGTCACATTGCCCGCCCGCTGCGTTTGACCGCCTGCACCACCATGTTGGTTTCCAGGGCCGCCGCGTCCGCCACCCACGGCGCGGTGGTGATGTAGTCGTAGAGCACCGACTCGTCGGGCGCGGCGATGTTGGCGACCACCTGGTACTCGCCCGCCGTGCCGGCGGCGTACCGCACGTACGGCATCTCGAGCATCCCCCGCACGAGCGGTTCGATCCGGTTGCGCTGGGTCTTGATGAACAGCATCGCCTCGGCACGCAGCCCGAACAGGGCCGGATCCACCACCACCCGGAGGCTGATCGCACCCTCGGCGAGCAGCGACTGGACGCGTCGCCGGGCCGTCGCCTCGGACACGCCCGCGGTCCGGGCGAGCGCCGTGGTGCCCACCCGCCCGTTCTGCATCAGCTCGCGGATGATCGTCCGGTCGACGGGATCCCGGGTGCCGCGTTCGAGGTCCGTGAGGAAGGTCGCCGGAGGCGACACCCCGCCGATCGCTTCCTTCTCGGCGGGGGTCAGCACTCCGGCCTCCCACTCGCGGACCGTGCGGAAGTACCGCAGCACGGGGTCGGTCCAGCTTCGGACCACGCCCATCGTCGCGGGCAGTTCGTCCATGACGAGCTTCGGGAGGCGGTCCCGGGACACGTGGATCTCGGCCACACAGTCGGCGGTGCCGGTGAGGATGTACACGAAGATGCAGTCGCTGCGCTGGGCGAGGGCGCTCGCCGCCACCCGAACCGTTCCCGGGGAGCACTGGAGGCGGACGATCGCGGTGCCGCCGCTGTTCGCGACGGCGGTGACGGCCACCCGGCCGGACTCGAGGAGCGCGATGCCGTGCCGGGTGACGTTCCGCTCGGGTTCGCCGAGCGCCTGGGCGATGCGGCTCCAGGAGCACCGCCCGTCGACCTGGAGGGCGGCGACGATCCGCTGATCGAGCGAGAACCTGCGTTCGGTCATTGCAGCCGCCTGCCCTCCATGCAACGTGTGCATGCGATGTTAGGCCAGTCGGGGGTGGCGAGAATCCAGATGCTGTTTGCGGCTGATATCGCGCCCCACGTCGTGACTCGAAATCGCTGGTCTGCAACGGAATACGTGTCGCAACGGGACCGCAGACGGACAAGCTGAACCACCAAAGGTTAGGCTAACCGTATATGGTCGTGACGTGGCGGTGCGCATCGCCACGCGCACCGCAGTTGTCCGCTACGAAAGGTGATCGCATATGCAGTCGACGGCCGTTGCCGAGTCCGCAGAGACTTCGGCGGACCTCCCGCCGGGCGCGCCGTTCATTCTCTCCCGCCCGCACGGCACCGTGATCGCCGACGGCATCCGCACCGGTTACGACTCCGCCCACGACGCCGCCGCGGCCCTGCGGAGCGGCACCGCGACGTCGGTGGTCGGCGCGCTCGCCTTCGACCCGTCACATCCCGCCGCGCTGATCGCACCACAGACGCTGCGTCATCACCCGGGAAGCTGGTCCCCTCGACTGCAGGCCCTTCCGCGCGTGCGCGCCGGTGCGTCGATTCCCGCGGAGGACGAGCACATTTCCCGGGTCGCCGCCGCCATTCACGTGCTGCGGGAACCCGAGGCCACACTGCACAAGGTGGTGCTCGCCCGATCGGTCGTCCTGCACGCCGACGAACCGCTGCATCCGCACGCACTGCTCGCGCAACTCGTCGCGAACGACCTCGGCGGCAACGGCTTCAGCGTCGATCTGAGCGCCGCAGGCACAGGCTGGTCGGGACGGCACCTCGTCGGCTCGAGTCCCGAGGTGCTCATCCGTCGCCACGGCGACACCGTGACCTGCCACCCTCTCGCCGGATCCGCTCCCCGGCACACCGATCCCGAGATCGACCGGCTGACCGCGGAAAACCTCGCGTCGTCGGAGAAGAACCTGCGCGAACACGCCCTCGTCGTCGACGCGCTGCGTGCGAGCCTCGAACCGTTCTGCACCGAGCTCGACATCCCCGAGCGGCCCACCCTCACCAGCACACCGCAACTGTGGCATCTCGGCACGCCCGTGTCGGGACGGCTGCGGGACCGCTCGGTGACCGCACTAGACCTCGCCGTCGCCGTGCACCCGACCCCGGCCGTGTGCGGCACCCCCACCGACGCGGCGCGTGCGCTGATCGGCGAACTCGAGGGCGACCGCGGCTTCTACGCCGGCGCCGTGGGCTGGGCCGACGCCGACGGTGACGGCGAATGGATGGTCACCATCCGGTGCGCGCAGATCGACGCCGACCGCACCACCGTCACGGCGTACGCCGGCGGCGGCATCGTCGCCGCCTCCGAACCGGACGACGAACTCGCCGAGACCACAACCAAACTGGGCACAGTCCTCGCCGCACTGGGACTTCCCCGATGAGCGGCACGACACTGGTCGTCGGGGCGGCCCAGGGCATCGGGCGGGCCACGGCCGTCACACTGTCGCGGTCCGGCCACCGCCTGGTACTGCTCGATCGTGATGCCGACGGCCTCGCCGCCACCGCGGCACTGCTCGACACCCCGCCGCTCGGCACCGCCGTCACCGACATCCGCGACACCGCCGCCGTCACCGACACCGTCCGCCGGATCGAGGACGAGCACGGACCCATCACCGCACTCGCGCACGTGGCGGGTGTGCTCGAGACCGGATCGGTGCTCGATACCGACCCCGAGAGCTGGCAGCGGGTGTTCGACGTCAACGTCACCGGCCTCGTCAACGTGCTGCGGGCGGTCGGCACCGGAATGCGCGAGCGTGCAGCCGGTTCCATCGTCGTGGTCGGCTCCAACGCCGCGGGCGTCCCCCGCACCGGCATGGGCGCGTACGGCGCGTCCAAGGCCGCCGTCTCGATGATCGTCCGGGTACTCGGTCTCGAGCTGGCCGAATACGGGATCCGCGCCAACATCGTCGCCCCCGGCTCGACGGACACCGCGATGCAGCGGTCGCTGTGGTCGGACCCCGCCGACGACACCGGAGCGCGCGGGGCGATCGACGGAGACCTGGGCACGTTCAAGGTCGGTATCCCGCTGGGCCGCATCGCCGACGCCGCCGACATCGCGGACTCCGTCGAGTTCCTGCTGTCGGAGCGGGCACGTCACATCACCATGCAGGCGCTCTACGTCGACGGCGGCGCTACCCTCCGAGCCTGACGACCCCGAACAGCCATGCCCGTGAAAGGACTTTCGATGACCACGAGCGTTCGCGCTCCCCTGGAGACCACCGTCGGCTACCCCGCCGACCTCGCCGCGCGCTACCGTGACGCCGGGTACTGGACGGACGAGACGTTCCAGCAGTTCCTGGGCGCCCGCGCCGAGCAATTCGGGGACGCGATCGCCGTGACCGGGCCGGACGCGTCCGGGGTCGACCGTTCCCTCACCTACCGGCAACTGTCCGACCGCGCCGACCGGCTCGCCGCCGGGCTGCAGTCGTCGGGGGTGCAGCCCGGCGACCGGGTGGTGGTGCAGTTGCCGAATGTCGTCGAGTACGTCGAGGTGATCTTCGCGGTCTTCCGGCTCGGCGCACTGCCGGTGTTCGCGCTTCCCGCGCACCGCGCCCAGGAGATCTCCTACTTCTGCAGCTTCACCGACGCCGCGGCCTACGTCGTCACCGATACGCACGCCGGATTCGACTACCGCACCCTTGCCCGCGACGTGGTGGCCTCGGCCGAGAATCCGCCCCGAATCATCGTGGCCGGGGACGCGGAGGAGTTCACGTCACTCGACGAACTGCGGGCGGCGGAACCGATCTCGGACGGGCCGGCGGTGGGTCCGGAATCCGTGGCATTCCTGCAGCTCTCGGGCGGAACCACCGGGGTGTCGAAGCTGATCCCGCACACGCACACCGACTACCTGTACTCGGTGCGCGAGTCGGACCGCATCTGCGGTGTCGACGAGAGCACCCGCATGCTCGTCGTTCTGCCTGCGGCGCACAATTTTCCGATGAGCTCACCGGGCATCCTCGGTGTGCTGCACGCCGGTGGTCGCGTGGTGCTCGCGCCGGATCCGAGTCCCGACACCGCGTTCGCGCTCATCGAGAAGGAGGGCGTCACGATCGCGTCGCTGGTGCCGCCGCTCGCGTTGGCGTGGCTCGCCGCCAGTGGTCGCACGGAACGCGACCTCTCGAGCCTCGAGGTGCTGCAGGTGGGCGGTGCCAAATTCAGCGCCGAGGCCGCGAAGCGGGTCCGTCCCGAACTCGGGTGCACGCTGCAGCAGGTCTTCGGGATGGCGGAGGGCCTGGTCAACTACACCCGGCTCGACGACCCGGAAGACACGATCGTCACCACCCAGGGCAGACCGATCAGCCCCGACGACGAGGTCCGGGTCGTCGACGACCGGGGCGAGCCCGTCCCGAACGGCACGTCCGGTCATCTGCTCACCCGCGGCCCGTACACCATCCGCGGGTATTACCGGGCTCCCGAACACAATTCGACGGCGTTCACCGAGGACGGCTTCTACCGCACCGGCGACATCGTCCGGCTCACGGACGACGGCTACCTCGTCGTCGAGGGCCGCGCGAAGGACCAGATCAACCGCGGCGGCGAGAAGGTGGCCGCGGAAGAGGTCGAGAACCACCTCCTCGCACACCCCGCCGTCGCCGACGTCGCGGTGGTGTCGATGCCCGACCCGTATCTCGGTGAACGGAGTTGCGCGTTCGTCGTGGTCCAGGGCGAGCAGCCGAAGGCCGTCGAACTCAAGAAGTTCGTCCGCGGCCGCGGACTCGCCGAATACAAGGTGCCGGACAAGGTCGTGTTCGTCGACGAGTTCCCGGTCACCGGCGTCGGCAAGATCAGCAAGTCCGATCTGCGGCGGGCACTGGAGAAGACGTTCGTGACTTCGTGACCCCACCCGGCTATCGGGACAGCCTCCCCAGCAGCGCGGACGCGACGGCGATCCCGAGCACCGCGGCCGCCACGAGCACCCCGAAGTCCAGCCAGTAGTTCGTCGGCTGGCCGATCAGCAGCCCCCTGAGTGCGGACACCTCGTAACTCAGGGGGTTGACGCGGCTGATCGCCTGGACCCACCCCGGCATGAGTTCCACCGGGTACAGCGCGTTCGACGCGAAGAACAGCGGCATCGTGATCGCCTGCCCGATCCCCATCAGCCGGTCACGTTTGAGCACCACCCCGGCGATGGCCACCGACAGGCACGAGAAGAACGCCGCTCCCAGCACCACGACCGCGACGACACCCAGAAGTCGCACCGGATTCCACGTCATTCCGACGCCGAGCAGCGCCGCCACGACCACGACGACCACGGCCTGGGCCACCGCGCGAACACCGGCCGCGAACGCCTTACCCGTCACGAGAGCCGCACGCGGAGTGGGTGTCACGAGCAGTTTGGTCAGGACCCCGGCGTCGCGTTCCCAGATGATCTGGATGCCGTAGAAGATCGCCACGAAGAGCGCCGACTGGGCGATGATGCCCGGCGCCAGATAGTCCAGGTAGGGGACGTCGCCGGTCGGGATCGCGCGGATGCGGCTGAACGTCTCCCCGAAGATGACCAGCCACAGGATCGGCTGGATCGCGCGGGTCACCAACTCCGTGCGGTCGTGGCGGAGCTTCTGCAATTCGACCAGACAGAACGTGACGATCCGCGACAACAACCGGAGCGCATCCCGGGTCGGCGGTTCAGCCCAGACGGCGGGCAGTGCGGCGGGCGCTACGGACATCCCGGAGCCCTCCCTTCTCGTCGGCGGTGAGGCTGTCACCGGTGAAGTGGCGGAAGACGTCGTCGAGCGTCGCGTCCGGCCCCAGTTCGGCGACGAGTCCCGATGGGGAACCGACCGCCCGCAGTTCGCCGCGGTGCATCAACGCGACCCGATCACACAGCGCCTCGGCCTCTTCCATGTAGTGGGTGGTGAGCAGGACCGTCATCCCGTACTGCTTCTGCATCTCGGTGACGCGGGTCCACACCGAATCCCGCGCCACCGGATCGAGCCCGACCGTCGGTTCGTCGAGCACCAGCAACGACGGCCGGTTGACCAACGCCTGCGCGAGTTCGAGGCGCCGGACCATGCCGCCCGAGAAACTCGACGCGACCCGGTCGGCGACGTCGGCGAGATCCACCGTCTCCAGCACCTCGTCCACCCGGCGCCTGCGTTCGGAACGGGGTACGTCGTAGAGGCGGGCGAGCCAGGACACGTTCTCACGGGCGGTGAGCGCGCCTTCGATCGACAACTGTTGCGGCACATACCCGAGCAGCCGTCGAACGGCCATCGCCTGGGTGCGCACGTCGAACCCGAAGATGCTCACGTCGCCGCCCTGCAGTGGGAGAAGGGTGTTGAGCAGTCGGATCGTGGTGGTCTTCCCCGCCCCGTTGGGGCCGAGAAGGCCGAAGCACTCCCCCGCCTCGATCACGAGGCTCAGGTCCTTCACCGCGGTGTAGTCCCCAAACGAGTAGGTCACGTGCGACAGTTCCAGCGCGTCGCCTGCCGACCGCTGTCGTGCGGCGGTCTGCGCCCTGCGAAACATCATCTGACGACCTCCCGATCGGTCGGCCCGGCCTGGTCCGGGTGGAGCGCTCCGGCGAGGCGGGTGATGGCGGGTATGGCGGATTCGATGGCCTTCCTGTCCTCGGCACTCAGCCCGTCGAATGCGGCGGCGACCTCGATGTTGCGGCGGTCGCGCCAACGCTCGACCTGTGCCCGAGCGTCGTCGGTGAGCGCCAGGCGGGCGACGCGGCGGTCGGACTCGTCCCGCACCCGTTCGACCAGCCCGGCGTCGGTCAGTTGCCGCACGAGGGTGGAAACGGTGTTCGCCGCGAGGCCCAGGGCCGCCGCGGCCTCCGCTACGGACGTGCCGGGCCTGCGACGGAGCAGACGCACCAACTCCACCTGTGACCCCGTCAACGGGGTCTCCGGCCACGGCCGCCCGACTCGACGGCGCGTGTGCCGGCGCAGCAATCCGATTGCGGCGAAGAGCTGTTCGGCAGGCGACTCGTTCTGTGCCATGAAATCAATATAGCTCTGTTTCAGAGGTATTACGAGGGCGGCTACGCTCGGGCATGCACAAGCGAGTTCGGATGATCGAGGTGACGAGGAGACGTCTGCATGTGCCTGGTCCTGTTCGCCTGGCATACCCGCCCCGACCTCCCCCTCGTCGTCGCGGCCAACCGCGACGAGTTCTACGCCCGCCCCACCGAACCGCTGAGCAGGTGGGACGACGGGTTCCTCGCGGGCCGCGATCTGCTCGCCGGCGGCACCTGGATGGGAATTGCCGACTCCCGGCGATTCGCGGCCGTCACCAACGTCCGCAACGGCGCCCCCTCGACCGGGGCGCGGTCCCGCGGCGCCCTGCCCGTCGACTACCTCCGCGGCGGGCTGTCACCCGCCGACTACGCCGAACAGGTGGCCGCGACCGGCGCCGAGTACGGCAGTTTCAACCTGCTCGTCGGCGACCCCACGGAACTGTGGTGGGCCACCAACCGGCCCCACGGCAGGCGGCAGCGGGTGGAACCCGGCGTCCACGGCCTGTCCAACGCCGAACTCGACACGCCGTGGCCGAAGGTGACCGGCGGCAAGCAGGCATTCGCGGCCGCCCTCGCAGCCGACGACGGCAGCCCCGAGGCCGACCCGGGGGCATACTTCGACGTGCTCGCCGACAGCGACCCCGCACCGTGGGACTCACTGCCCGACACGGGCATCGAACCCGAACTCGAGCGCGCCCTGTCGTCCCGGTTCATTCACTACGGCGACTACGGGACGCGGGCGTCGACGCTGCTGCGGGTCCGGCCGGACGGCACCTTCGACATCACCGAACGACGGTTCGACGAGAACGGCCCCACCGGCGAGGTCCGCTTCCCCGCACGTGAGTGACAAAGTGTGCTCCCGCACGCTTTGCCACTCACGTCAGGTGAGGGAGGAACGGATGACGCCCGCCGTCTGATCGAGCGCGATCCTGCTCGGCGACTTCGGCATTCCGCGCAGCCCGAACCCGTCACCGGCCGTCCGGGGAACGACGTGCAGGTGGACGTGGAAGACCTCCTGGCCGGCGGCGATCCCGTCGGCGAGGAACAAGTTGACGCCCTGGGCCCGCATCGGCCCGTGACGCAGCGCGGTCGCGATGCGCTGTCCCACCGCGAACACCGCCGCGCCGTCGCCCGGGTCGAGGTCGGCGAGCCCGCTCGCGTGCCGCTTCGGGACCACCAGCAGGTGTCCGGACGTCCACGGCCGGATGTCCATGAACGCCATCACGTCGTCGTCCTCGTGCACGACGCTGGCGTCGGATCGGCCCGACACGATCTCGCAGAAAATGCAGTTCACGGGGTAGGCACCTCCGGTGCTTGTGCGCCTTTTCGGTAGTCCCCGCTACCAAAAAGGCGCACGGGCGCTACGCGCCTACAGGATCGGGGACGGCTGGTACGCGGCTGCCTCGGGGTTGGCGTCGACGAGCTTCTGCACCTGCGCGACGACCGTGGCGACCTGCGACTCGGCGGCACCGATGAACGCCTTCTTGTCGGCGAGGGCCTCGTCGAGGGCGGCCCGGTCGAGGGGCAGGCGGTCGTCGGCGGCCAGACGGTCGAGGAGGTCGGGTTCCCTGCCCTCCTCGCGCATCGCCAGCGCGACGGCGACGGCGTGTTCCTTGATGACCTCGTGTGCCGTCTCCCGGCCCACTCCGGCCCGCACCAGGGCCATCAGGACCTTGGTGGTGGCGAGGAACGGCAGGTACCGGGTGAGTTCCTTCTCGACGACGGCGGGGTAGGCGCCGAATTCGGCGAGCACGGTCAGGAACGTCTCGATCAATCCGTCGATCGCGAAGAACGCGTCCGGCAGCGCGACACGGCGCACCACCGAGCAGAACACGTCGCCCTCGTTCCACTGTGCGCCGGCGAGCTCGGCGGCCATGGACGCGTACCCGCGCAGCACGACCTGCAGCCCGTTGACGCGCTCGCAGGAGCGGGTGTTCATCTTGTGCGGCATCGCGGACGACCCGACCTGGCCGGGCTGGAAGCCCTCGGTGACCAGTTCGTGGCCGGCCATCAGGCGGATGGTGTGCGCGAACGAGGACGGCCCGGCCGCCACCTGCACCAGCGCCGACAGCACGTCGTGGTCCAGCGACCGCGGGTACACCTGGCCGACGCTCGTGAACACGTGGGAGAAGCCGAGGTGCTCGGCGACCTTCTGCTCCAGCGCCTCCAGCTTGGACGCGTCGCCGTCGAGGAGGTCGAGCATGTCCTGCGCGGTGCCCATGGGCCCCTTGATGCCGCGCAGCGGGTAGCGGTCGATCAACTCGCGCAGTCGGGTGAGCGCGACGAGCAGTTCGTCGGCGGCGGACGCGAACCGCTTGCCCAGCGTGGTGGCCTGCGCCGCGACGTTGTGCGACCGGCCTGCCATGACGAGGCTGCCGTACTGGGCGGCCCGCTCGGCCAGCCGGGCGGCGACCGCGACACCGTGCGCGTGGACGTGCTCGAGCGACCGCAGGATCTGCAGCTGCTCGACGTTCTCGGTGAGATCGCGGCTGGTCAGCCCCTTGTGAACCTGCTCGTGCCCGGCGAGTGCGTTGAATTCCTCGATGCGGGCCTTCACGTCGTGGCGCGTGACGCGCTCGCGGTCGGCGATGGAGTCGAGGTCCACCTGTTCGAGCACCCGCTCGTAGTCGGCGAGCGCCTCGGCCGGCACGTCGATCCCGAGTTCCGCCTGGGCACGCAGCACGGCGAGCCACAGCTGACGCTCGAGGACGATCTTGTGCTCGGGCGACCACAACTCGACGAGTTCGGGGCTGGCGTAACGGTTGGCAAGGACGTTCGGGATGCGGCTCACGAGTCCTCAGTTTACGGCGGTGCTATAGCTCGACGTGGTCCGGCCGGTCCAGGGCGGGCGCGACGACGTCGACGACGTCGAGCAGCATGGCCCGGGCGAGGGCACGCAGGTCGGGGTCGTGTTCGCCGAGCGCGGTCACCAGGGCTCCGTCGACGACGGCGACGAGCCGCCGGAGTTGCTCCTGCCGGACGTCGCGGTCGGAGCGTCGCAGGGCCTCGGTGAGTATGTCGTCGAGTTGCGCGCGCAACCGCAACTGCACCTCGCGCAGTTCGGGGCGACGCGCGCAGGCCGTGAACCGCTCGTACCGGGAGATCAGCCTCTCGCGGCAGTCCTCACTGATCAGTGCCGGTCCGACGAGTAGGTCGAGGAGGAGGTCGACGGTGGATTCGCGGCCGCGGCGCCGGTGCGTGACGTCGTCGACGCGGCTGCGCATGACCGCGAGATCGCGGTTGCCGTTGCATTCGACGGCCTTCGCGATCAGGTCGTCCAGCGACTCGAAATAATAGGTGGTCGACGCGAGCGGAAGGTCGGCCCGGGTGGCCACCGAGCGGTGCCGGACCGCGTCGAATCCGCCCTCGAGCAACAGATCGGCGGCAGCCTCGACCAGCGCCTGTCGGCGCCGTTCGCCCTTCGGAGTTGCCGCAGATGACACCAATTCATCCTGCCAGCCGCGGGTGCCGCACCAGGGCAAATTGGACGACAGACCGCGAAGTATGTGGGCTGCGGAGGCCGCCCGCGTAGCGTCGGGACCATGCGGGTGTCGGTGCGGATCGCAGGCGCGCACCGCCGCCGAAACCCTGTCGCGGTCCGAGGTCCTCGAGTTCCCCGGGCTCGGTCACGACGTACTGCAGTCCTCGGATTGTGCCCCGGCCGTCACGGTCGGCTTCCTCGAGAACCCGGCCGGCGGCTACCACACGAGTTGCCTCGCGCGAGTACAGATGCCGGCCTTCACGACCGGATGAGATCCGGGGGCCGGCAGTTGAGGCGACGGAGCCGCAGGGCGATCGTCACCAGCGCGGGGAACGTCACCGCGAGAAGCGTGAACCGCTGGAGAAGTCCGGCGACGTCGTGCAGCGGGGCACCCTCCGGCATCGCGAACCGGCCCAGCATCACGAAGCATCCCAGTCCGAGGACCCCGGCGACCGCGGTGTACCGCGCCAGGCCGCGCCACCGCGGATCGGCGGCGAACCGGCGCGACAGCACCAGCAGCGACAGCGCGCTGCAGGAGAAGAATGTGATCCCCGCGATCACATGGTGGCCGGGGTCGTAGGCGTTCCCGGTCGCGTCCTCACGCAACGGGAACACGGCGGCAAGAACCAGCCCCACCGCCGCGGCGCCGAGCAGGGCCGGTCCCGTCCAGCCGAAGCGTGTCGCCGCGATGCCGCGGTGCAGTCCGGCCGCGAAGATCAGCAGTAGCACGGCGAACGCCAGGAAGTTCAGCTGCTGGATCCACCCACTCGGGTCCGCCTCGAGAGCGCTGATCGGGTCGGCGATCGGGCTGTAGTCGTCCCGGAGGACTGCCTCCTGGGCGACGAACCCCGCGGTGAACACCAGCGGTCCCGCTGCGCCCGCACGGGCGGCCCACCGCTGGAAGTCGGAGCGCGACACGAGAACTGACGTGTTGACCATGCCTTCGACGCTAGAGCGACGTCACCACCCGGGCATCGGGAAATTCACCCATCCCGCCCCGGGCGGAACATGGGTCGTTCTACCCACTGCGGTCAGTTGTCGGGAAGGACGGCTCCGGTCGCCGCGTCGACGTTCACGTCGTAATCCCAGCCCTTGGCGTCGCGGATGTGAATGTGCCACACCGCCGTACCATCCCGCTGCTGCTGCTCGGCGTTCGCGACCGTGCCACCCGGGACCGTCGCGACCGCGATCTGCTCCGCCTGCTGCTGGGTGACCACCCCGCCGGCGGGGGGCGCGGGTGCGGGCGTCGCGGTGGTCTCCCTGTTCTGACTGTCGGGCACCACCGCGCCGGTCGCCGCATCGACATTCACGTCGTAGTCGTAGCCCCGTGTGTCGCGGATGTGGACGTGCCACACCGTCTTACCGTCCCGCTGTTGTTCCTCGGAGTTAACGACCGTGCCACCCGGGACCGTCGCGACGGCGATCTGCTCCGCCTGCTGCTTGGTGACCGCGGATGCCACCGCCGTGCCCGTCGTTGTGGGCGCCGTCGTCGTGGCCGTGGCCGACGCCGTGGCACTGGCAGAGGTCGACGAGGTGTCACTGCTGTCGGAACCGCACCCACCCAGCAGCAGCGCGGAGGCCGCAACAACCGGGATCAGGCTCGCACATCGCACAATTCTGGTGGTCATCGTGGCTCCTCGATCGCTCGACGGCGTGGACCTGCCTGTCAGAGTACGGGAGCGACAACCGACCTCGCGGTAGTTTTCCGCAGTTCTCGCCGGTCCGAGTCAGCCCGTCACCACGCCCGGCACGACCGCCTGCCGAAGCCGCGCCGGGCCAGCACGAGCCAGACGATGGGCAGGAAGACGAGCGGGGGGACGCGCACCAGGGCGACCCACAGGATCGCGGCGAGCACGGCCACCACGAACACGAGTGTCCGCAGCGCCGCGGCCTCCCGTCCCGGATCGCGGCGCACGCGATCGGGTTCGGGCACGAAGCGCTGTTTGTCCGGGAGGTCCGCGAAGAGCGGCGTGAGGTCGGCGGCGGTCTTGGCGAGGTACGCCTGGCGGACCCTCGCGTCGAACTCGTCGGTCTCGAGCCGTCCGGCTGCGAAATGTTCGGCGAGTGCCGCCGCGGCGTGCTCCCGTTCCACGGTCCCGATGCGGACTCCGCCGGGAACTGGTGGCTGTGGATGACTGATGTCGCTCATGTCGTCGCCTCAGGGCCGGTGTGTAACACTGTAATCCTAGCCACAGTGTAGGCCTTCTACTCCTGGTCGCGCCCGTGGAAACCTTCCCGGCGCTGCTCCTCGGCCCGTTCCCGGCACCGCCGCACGAACTCGGCTTCCTCCGGGTCGGCGGGCAGCTGATCTCCCTGGTCCTTCTGCGGCCGTCCGACGAGGAGCCACAACACCGAGCCGACGAGCGGAAGCAGCAGCACGATCACCAGCCAGCCCTCCTTCGAGAGGTTCCGGAACTGGTCGTCGTCGGTGGTGATCGCGTCGGCGAAGCACAGGACCCACAACACGAATGCAAACAACGCGATGTACAGCATCGCCGTTCTCCTTGCCTGGCACGCCCGAACACGCAGTGCGCCCAAGTCCATCGAACAACTGCTGCGGCGGCGCCGCAAGAGCCGCGCCGGGAAACTCCGGCTACAGCCAGCGACCCAGTCGCACCAGCGATTCCCGGACCTCGGCTGTGGATCCGGCGAACGACAGCCGGACCGTCCGGTCGCCGTGGACGGTGTCGAAATCGATGCCCGGGGCGAGCGCCAGACCGGTGTCCTGCAGCAGTCGCGAGCACCATTCCGTCGACGTGCTGCCGTGGGATCCGCCGAGCAGGTGCCCGATGTCGGCGTACACGTAGAACGCGCCGTCGGCGGGCGCCAGGTCGGTGATACCCAGTTCCGGGAGTCCGGTGAGCAGCAGCTCCCGGTTGACGGCGTAGCGCTGGACGTGACCGTCGAGCTCGGCCCTCGATTCCTCGGTGAACGCGGCGATCGCCGCGTACTGGGAGATGGCCGGCGGGCACACCGTCATGTTCGAGGCCAGGCGCTGCAGCGGTCGGCGCAGCCCCTCCGGGACCAGCATCCAGCCCAGCCGCCAGCCCGTCATCGAGAAGTACTTGGACACCGATCCGACGACGACGGATTCGCGCGACGTCTCCCACGAGCTGGTCATCGACTGCTCGCCGTATCCGATGCCGTGGTAGATCTCGTCGGAGATCAGCAGCGTCCCGTGCTCGTCACACCAGCGGGCGAGGGCGGCCAATTCGCCGGGGTCGATGACGGTGCCGGTGGGGTTGGCGGGGCTGGCGACGATCAGTCCGGCCGGCGGCTCGGGCAGGGCTTCGAGCATCGCGACCGTCGGCTGGAACCGGGTGTCCGCTCCGCAGTCGATCTCGATGACGGTGCAGCCGAGCGCGGCGAGCGTGTTCCGGTAGGCCGGGTAGCCGGGGCGGGCCACCACGACGGTGTCGCCGACGTCGAACGCGGCGAGGAACAGCAGCGTGAACGCACCCGAGGATCCGGTGGTCACGACGACGTCCTCGGCGTCGACGTCGATACCGGACTTGGCGGAGTGGTATCCGGCGATCGCCTCCCGCAGCGGCAGAATGCCGAACGTCTCGGTGTAGCCGAGCAGGTGTCCGTCGAGCACTTCCCGCGTCGCGCGGAGCACCGGCTGCGGCGCGGGAGTGGACGGCTGTCCCGCCGCGAGCGTCAGCACGTCACCGTGGGTGCGCTGACGTTCGGTGGCGGCCTTCCACACGTCCATCACGTGGAAGGTCTGGATGTTGGACCGCTGGGATTCGGGACGCACCCCTTGACGCTAGCGTGACGCGCTCACTGCCCCGCCAACGCGTCCCGCTGCGACTCCACCGTCTCCCGGATCGCCCCCACCACCGCCGCGACCTCCGGTCGGCGCAACGACTCGGGTCGCGCCACGAGCCAGTACGCCAGCGTTGCCTCGACCTGCCCGGGCAGCACCCGCACGAGGTCGTCGTGGCGGTCGGCCATGAAGCACGGCAGCAATCCGATGCCCGCCGACGCCCGGGTGGCCTCGACGTGCACGAACACGTTGGTCGACGTCACCGATTCGCGCATCGAGACGGTGAGGCGGCGCGCGAGGTCGAGTTCGTCGACCTGCAGCATCGAGTCGATGAAGTAGACGAGTGAGTGATCGGCCAGATCACCCACCTGCCTCGGGGTGCCGTGTTCGGACAGGTACGCCTTCGCGCCGTACAGGCCGAGGGTGTAGTCGGCCAGCCACAGCGCCTCCGCCCGGTGCACCTGCGGCTTGCCCACGACGATCTCGATGTCGAGCCCCGAGCGATGTTGTGAGGCCCGGCGGGTGATCGCGACGATCTCCACGGACACCTCGGGATGCCTGCCGCGGATCAGCGCGCCGGCAGGTGCCGCGATGTAGGCGCTGAACCCGTCGGTCGCCGNCGATACCCGGACCACGCCCTTCAGGTGGTCGGCGCGGCCGGGTTCGGCGACGAGTCCGTGGACGGCGGCCTCCACGCGTTCGGCCGCGGTCAGCGCCTGCCGCCCGAGGTCGGTGAGTTCCCACCCGCCCGCGGCCTTCACGAGTACCCGGCCGCCGAGGCTTTTCTCCAGACTCGCGATCCGCCGCGAGATGGTCGTGTGGTTGACGCCCAGGTCGTCGGCGGCGGTGTTGAAGCGGCCGGTCCGCCCCACTGCCAGCAGTACGAGCAGGTCATCGGCGCTGGGCAGGGCTGTTCCAGAGGTCACTTGTGCATATTTGCACATGCCGACTGCAGGTTGCGGCATTGTGTGCGCACAAATATGCATCAATACTCGGCAGGACCAATGAACTGTGTCCCCAGTCACAACGGGGTACGGAGTGTAACGAGGAGCGACAGATGAGCGTCGACGAAACAGCGCACGCGAAGGAAGCCCCGCCGTCCGGGCTGAAGAAGGTGGTCGGCGCGTCCATGGCCGGCACCGTCGTCGAGTGGTACGAGTTCTTCCTCTACGGGACCGCGGCGACGCTCGTGTTCAGCAAGGTCTTCTTCGCGGCCGGCGGCAACGAACTCGACGCGATCATCGCGGCGTTCGTGACCTACGCCGTCGGCTTCGTCGCCCGGCCTCTCGGCGGCATCGTCTTCGGTCACTTCGGCGACAAGTTCGGACGCAAGCAACTGCTCCAGTTCAGCCTCCTCCTCGTCGGCGCGGCCACGTTCCTGATGGGCTGCCTGCCCACGTTCAACCAGATCGGGTACTGGGCCCCTGCCCTGCTCGTCACTCTCCGCTTCATCCAGGGATTCGCCGTCGGCGGCGAATGGGGTGGCGCGGTGCTGCTGGTGGCCGAGCACAGCCCGAACAGGTCCCGCGGCTTCTGGTCGTCGTGGCCGCAGGCCGGCGTGCCTGCGGGCAACCTCGTCGCGACCGTCGTCCTGCTGATCCTGACGACGACGCTGTCCGATGCGGCGTTCCTCAGCTGGGGCTGGCGCGTGGCGTTCTGGCTGTCGGCCGTGATCGTCCTCGTCGGCTACTACATCCGCACGAAGGTCACGGACGCCCCGATCTTCATCCAGGCGCAGAAGGAAGCGGAGCACATCAAGGAGACGTCGTTCAGCGTCTTCGAGGTGCTCAGGCGCTACCCCCGCGGCGTGCTGACGGCGATGGGCCTGCGTTTCGGTGAGAACGTCATGTACTACCTGGTGGTCACGTTCTCGATCACCTACCTCAAGGTGGTCGTCCACACGGACACCGCGCAGATCCTCTGGTGGATGCTGATCGCGCATGCGGTGCACTTCGCGGTGATCCCGCTCGTCGGGCGGCTCTCCGACACCATCGGCCGGCGCCCCGTCTACATGATCGGCGCGCTGACCGCGGGCACGTGGGGCTTCTTCGCCTTCCCGATGATGAACAGCGGGCACAACGCCGTCATCCTCGGAGCGATCATCATCGGCCTGGTGTTCCACGCCTTCATGTACGCCGGTCAGCCGGCGATCATGGCCGAGATGTTCCCGACGCGCATGCGGTATTCGGGTGTCTCCCTCGGCTACCAGGTGACGTCGATCGTGGCCGGTTCGCTGGCGCCGATCATCGCGGCCAGCCTGCTCAGCAAATACGACTCGTCCGTTCCGATTGCGATCTACCTGGCGATCGCGTGCCTCGTCACCGTCGTCGCCGTGATCGTCGCCCGGGAGACCAAGGGCATCTCGCTCGAATCGATCGACGAGGCGGACGCCCAGATCCTGGCGGACGAGAAGGCTGCCGGCGCGAAGAACGGGGTCCCCGCATGACCGAGCAGAACCTGACCGGACGCACCGCCCTCGTCACCGGCGGCGCCAGCGGAATCGGCGCAGCCTGCGCCCGAACGCTCGCCGCACGCGGAGCCCACGTCACGGTCGCCGACCTCGACGACGTGGCCGCCAAGAGCCTCGCCGACGAGATCGACGGAACCGCGTGGCACGTCGATCTCCTCGACACCGATCCGCTCACCGAGCTGCGACTCGAGACCGACATCCTCGTCAACAACGCCGGGATCCAAACCATCAGCCCCATCGAGGAATTCCGCCCCGAGGACTTCCGGCGCATCCAGACGCTGATGGTCGAGGCGCCGTTCCTGCTGATCCGTGCCGCCCTGCCGCACATGTATTCCACGGGATTCGGGCGCATTATCAACGTGTCGTCCGTGCACGGGCTCCGCGCCTCGGCGTTCAAGGCCGCATACGTCACCGCCAAGCACGGACTCGAGGGACTGTCGAAGGTGACGGCGCTCGAGGGCGGCCCGCACGGCGTCACCAGCAACTGTGTCAACCCCGGCTACGTGCTGACACCGTTGGTGCAGAAGCAGATCGCGGATCAGGCACAGGTGCACGGCATCAGCGAGTCCGACGTGATCGAGAAGGTGATGCTCACCGAGAGCGCGATCAAGCGACTGGTCGAACCGGCGGAGGTGGCGTCCCTCGTCGCGTGGCTCGCGTCCGCCGACGCAGGCATGGTCACCGGCGCCTCCTACACGATCGACGGAGGATGGACCGCCCGGTGACGTGACGAAAAAGGCGTGCACCCCCGGATGCTC
>NZ_JBLWIT010000038.1:307932-509011 GCF_048381435.1 Rhodococcus mengyinensis
CACGCCTCTCAGCCGTGGGAGGCCTCGACCTCAGGGAATGGCGATGCGTCCCTCGACAGCGGCCAGTCCGATGTCCTTGCGGAAGTGGCTTCCCGGCAGCTTGATCGCGGAGATCTTGGAGTACGCATCCGCGCGCGCCGCGTCGAGGTCCGCTCCGACTCCGACCACGCTGAGCACGCGTCCGCCGGCGGAGACCACCTGATCGTCGACGAGCTTCGTGCCTGCGTGCAGGACGCCGTCACCGTCGGCGCCGGTGATCACGTCGCCGGTGCGCGGGGTGGCCGGGTAGTGCTCGGCCGCGACCACGACGGTCACCGCCGAGCCGTCCTGCCAGTCGAGCGGCGCGACCTGATCGAGCGTTCCGGTGGCCGCCGCGTTCAGCAGTTCGCCGAGCGGGCTCTTCAGCAGCGCGAGGACAGCCTGCGTCTCGGGGTCGCCGAAGCGGCAGTTGAACTCGACCACGGCGGGGCCGTCCTTGCCGATCGCCAGCCCGGCATACAGCAGCCCGCTGAAGGCGCTGCCCCGGGCGACGAGCTCGGCCGCGACGGGCTTGACGACGTCGTCGACGATCTGCGTCACGGTCTGTTCGGGCAGCCACGGCAGCGGCGTGTAGGCGCCCATGCCGCCGGTGTTGGGTCCGGTGTCGCCGTCTCCGACGCGCTTGTGATCCTGGGCAGGCAGCAGCGGCACGACGGTCTCGCCGTCGACGACGCAGAACAGCGACACCTCGGGACCGTCGAGGAAGGATTCGAGGAGAACGGGGTGACCGTTCTCGAGCAATTCGGCCGCGTGATCGCGGGCGGCGTCCCGATCGGTGGTGACCACGACACCCTTGCCTGCGGCGAGGCCGTCGTCCTTGACCACCCAGTTGGGACCGAAGCGGTCGAGGGCCTCGTCCAGCTTGGCGGGCGAGTCGACGATCTCGCTGTGCGCGGTCTTCACACCGGCGGCGGCCATGACGTCCTTGGCGAACGCCTTGGACCCCTCGATGCGCGCGGCGTCGGCCGACGGGCCGAAGCAGGCGATGCCCGCCGCGCGGACGGCGTCCGCGACACCCAGCACCAGCGGGACCTCGGGACCCACCACGACGAGGTCGGCGTCGAGCTTCTTCGCGAGGGCGGCCACCGCCTCTCCGGACGCGATGTCGACGGGGTGCTGCTCGGCGATCTTGCCGATCCCGGCGTTGCCGGGCGCACACATCAGGGCACTGACACCCGGATCGCGAGCGAGGGCGAGAAGGAGGGCATGTTCACGGGCTCCGGAGCCGATAACGAGTACGCGCACGGGTGTCAGCCTACGGGCCGCGCCGAGCGGGACGTTCGGAGCGTGCGGACTCGACAGTCCTACCGGATCGCGTTACCGTCCTTCTAGAATTCCGTAATTCCGAATTATCGAATTTCCACAGGTGAAGGGATCTTCTCGATGACCAGGAAGCACGGCACGCTCACAGCAGCAGTCGCGGTCGCGGTGAGCCTGGGCGCGTGCAGCACCCACGGCACCGCCGCCTCCGACGAGCAGGGCGCGCCGCCGGCCGTATGCGCACCGCTGCCACCCGCCGACATCACGACCGCCTCCGGGTGGGTCGGGTACGTCGGCTCCCACCCCGACGACGTCGCCTTCGTCGTCGACGACGGTCGCGGCCGAACGGTCGAGCACCGCGTCGGCGACACCGTTCCGCTGGCGTCCGCGATCAAGGTGGTGCACCTGGCCGCCTACGCCCGGGCCGTCGCGTCGGGCGAACTCGACCCGGCCGAGCCGGTACCGCTGTCCGAGTGGGAACGCTGGTACCTCCCGAACACCGACGGCGGCGCCCACCCGAAGGCTCTGCAGCGGCTCGGTGTCACCGAACCCGACGACACGGTCACGCTCGAGCAGATGGTGACCGCGATGATCCAGGAGAGCGACAACGCCGTCCCCGACTATCTGCGCGACCGACTCGGCGACGCCGCCCTCGCCGACGCCGCCGCGCAGGGCGGCTGGGACGACCTCGAGGTCCCGACCCTGTTGGGCTCGACCATCGCCCTCCTCGATCCGGCGATGTCGCGGGATGCCCGGTGGGACGCCGCCCGGCGCTACGCCCACGACGGCACCTACCGCGAACAGGTGATGCGGATGTCGCCCGGCGACGACTTCCCGGCGGTCACGGCCCGGGTGCAGGAGTCCGGGGTGGCGGGTACGGCCGCGGGCCTCGCCGCGCTGCACCGTGCGATCGCGAGCGGCGACTTCGGTCCCGGCTCCGACGTCGCACGCCGAACACTCGAATGGCAGCCCGCCCCGCCAGGGCTGGACGGGCTGGGTTTCAAGGGCGGCAACCTTCCCGGGGTGGTCACCGAGGCGATGACGATCCGACATCCCGACGGCACCGTCGCCACCGCCGTGCTGCTGACGTCGAACCTGTCGAGCGCGGACTACCTCGACGTCATCGGCGGGAACTTCGCGCACCAGCACCTGCTTCTCGAGGCGATGACCGATCCCGACACAATGTCGCAGCTAAGTTGTGCCGTGTGAACGACGAGTACGACGCCCGGCTCGCCGACCTCGAGGCGCGCGTCCACGCCCTCGAATCGGCCCGGCCCGCCGAATCCCCGACACCCGACGTCGGCGAGAGCATCGGGCAGATCGGGTATCAGGGCACCGTCGACCTGGGCGGCGAGATCCAGTGGACGATCCGCTACGACGCCGGCGCCACCCTCGACCTGTCCCCCACCGCCGTGTCGAACGTGCTCGCCGCGCTGGGACATCCGACCCGCCTCGAGATCGTCCGCACCCTGCTGCGCGGCCCCGCCGGCGCGGCCGAGCTGCAGACCGCGGTCGGGCTGTCCTCGCCCGGTCAGCTCTACCACCACCTGCGCACCCTCGGCGGGGCACGCATCGTCGAGCAGGAGTCGAGGAACCACTACCGCATCGCGGCGGCGAAGGTGGTGCCGTTGCTGGTCATCACCCTCGCCGCCGCGGATGTCGGGGAACACCCCCTGTGAGTACTTGTTAACCGCGGGCGGTTAATAAGTACTCACGGGCGGCAGCACGGCCTTCGGAGATGGCGTGCGCGACTTTGCGCGGTACGAGCGCGTCGCCGATGATGTGTACGCGTGCGCTTTCCGGTGCGAGTTGCGACCAGTCGCGCGGGCGCCGCTCACCGGCCACGACCACCCGGTCGACGTCGAGGCGCGTCCTCTCCCCCGACAGCGTGTTCTCGAACTCGACCGAGCCGTCGGAGACCGCGACGAGCGACGACAGCACGCGCACGTCGACCGGTTCCCCCGACAGCCGACGCAGGTACTGCACCCGGCCCTCCGCGGGAAGACCCGACGCGAAGGCCGCGGCGGGCGTCAGGACCGTGACGTGGTCGGCACCCGCGGCGAGCGCCGCTTCGACTGTGCTCGCTGCGGGCCAGAGCCCGAATCCGTCGTCGACCACCACGACGTGGCCGGCGCCGCGAAGAGCTCCTCCCCCATCGAGCAACGCCTGAGAGGTGAGCATGGACGACGTTCCCGCCAATTCCTGGGGAAGTTCTTCCACGGCACCGACGGCCAGGACTACGTCATCGAAGTCCGCCAGGTCGTCGGCATTGACGTTGTGCGCCAGACGGATTGCCACCTTCGGCATGTTGTCGGAGTAGTAGTCGAGGAGGCGACGCCAGCCGCTGCGATGCGGCGCGTCTGCCGCTGTCGCAAGCTGGCCTCCGATTCGCTCTCGTTGTTCGAAGAGTGTGACGTCGTGGTCGGGTCCGAGCCGCATCGCGCACTCGAGCCCGGCGGGGCCTGCACCGACGACGGCGATCCGTCTCCGCACTCTCGACCCGCGCGTGGGCCCCAGCGTCAGCGGGTACGCGGGACGTGCGGAATGACCCGGCGGCGCGAGGTCGGGATTGACCGAGCACAGTAGGACGGGGTCGAACGCTCGGCAGTCCTCGTTGCAGGACACGCACGGGCGGATCGACGCCTCGCGGCCGGTCAGTATCTTCCGCGGGAAGTTCGGGTCGGCGATCAGCGGTCGTGCCACACCGACGAGGTCGGCTCCCGATTGCAATGCAGTGTCGATGGACGCACCGGTCCGGAACGACTGCGACACGAGCAGCGGGGTCACTGCGGCGGCGCGTAATTGTCCGACCGAATCGAGCAGCGGAGGGTCGGTTACGGCCATGTCCCGGACGTAGGTGGTGCGTACGCCGACCGTGACGTTGACGTAGTCGAAATCGGAGAGGTGCGGTAGTACGTCGCAGAGACCGTCCATGGTCAGGCCTGCCTCGTCGCCGCCGTCGGAAGAGACGCGGACTCCGAGTACGACACCGGGGCAGGCGTCGCGGACCGCGGAGGCGATGCGGTCGAGGATCCGCACACGCTGAGCACCCGTCGCAGCGTCTCGCCCGAGGTTCGTGTTCGGCGAGAGGAATTGCGCAAGTAGATATCCGTGGGCTGCATGCAATTCGACGACCGGGAAGCCGGCCGACCACGCGTGGACCGCGGATGTGCGGAATGCGTCGACGACCGCGTCGACGTCGGCGCCCGAGAGGGCGCGCGGTCGCGTCGGTTCGCGGGGCGAGCGGACAGCGGACGGCGCGACGGGGTGACTCCACATCTCGGCGCCCAGAGTTTCGCGTCCGAGGTGCACCAGCTGGCAGGCCGCGATGGCTCCTTCCTCGGTGATCGCCCGCGCCCGGGCCTCCAGGCCCGCGAGGACTTCGGGACGCCAGGCCTCGGTGATGTTGCCGTTGCGGTTGGTCGAACCGGGCGACACCACCGTGCCGCCGACGATGAGCATTGCGGCACCGCCGGCCGCGCAGCGCCGCCAGTAGTCGTCGTCGCCGCGTGAAGGGAGGCCGCCGGCGACGGCACCCGACGCGTGCGGCGTACCGACGAGCCGGTTTGCCAACCGAAGCGAACCGAGCTGCAGCGGCCGCGCTGCACGTGGAGTCGTCACACGGACCTCCTAAGTGAACTGGATTCACTTCACATTATCAGGTGATTGACATCACAAGGCGACTTCCTTAGATTCAAACTGATATCAGTTCAATTTAGCGAGGAGCAACATGTCGTTCGTTCTCGTCCACGGCGCAGGAATGGGCGCCTCGTGCTGGGCGCCTCTCCTCCCCTTGCTCGAAGGTGACACTCTCGCAGTCGATCTCCCGGGACGGGGACGGCGGCACTCCGTCGACCCGCGGTCCGTCACCCTCGACGACTGCGCCGCCGCAGTCATCGGCGACGTGGAGGCGGCGAACCTCGAGGACGTCGTCCTCGTCGCACACTCTTTCGCGGGAGTGACGGCCCCTCGGGTCATGCAGGCACTCGCACACCGACTACGGCACGTGGTCTTCCTGTCCGCCGTCGTCCCGCCCGACGGGACGCGAGTGATCGACCAGATCGACCCGGACGTCCGCGCCGCGGTGGAAGCCTCGATAGAAGATGGTGTGTATCGCCAGGATCCGATGGGCGCCGCCGCGATGCTCTGCAACGACATGGACGCGGAACAGACCGACTGGATGATCGCCCAGTTGGTCGACGATTGCGGCGCGCTACTCACGGAGTCCGTCGACCTGTCCGGTCTCCGCGCCGATATACCCCGTACATACGTACGTTTGACCAAGGACACCTGCTATCCACCCGAACTCCAGGAAAGATCTGCTGCCCTCGTCGGCGGCGACACCGCATTCCTCGAATCCGGCCACATGGCCATGGTCACGATTCCCGATCGCGTTGCCGCGCTGCTCAACGGTCTCGCGCCGTAGGCCTCATCCGACTCCTCCATCCGTCACCGAATACACGGGTTCGCATTCGGCGAACCGATACCGGAAGGGCTTTCATGCCATGAGAAGTATGCCGATAAAGCTGATGGCCGTCGCAGTGGTCGCCGCTTTCGCCTCCGCCGCTTGTGGATCCGGCGGTTCCGGTTCCACCGGTCCCGTGTCCGGCACGTGGGACGACGTCGTCGCCGCAGCCAAGGGCGAAGGCAGTGTCCTGCTGTACTCGAGCCAGAACCCCGCCAATCTCGAAGCTCTCAAAGTGGCGTTCGAGCAGGAGTATCCCGAGATCTCCCTCGAATACGTCCGGGGCACCGACGCCGACATCAACCCGAAGGTCGAGGTCGAGAATCAGACGAAACGGGGAACGGCTGATGTGCACATGATGACCGACGCCGCCTGGATCGAGACTGCCGCCGAGTCGGGCACCTACTCGACCGATCTCGTCGGCCCGGCATTCGATGCGCCGGAGTACGAACCGCAGAAGAGCATCATTTCCGACAAGTTCTTCCTGACCAGCGCGGCGGTGTTCGCTCTCGGCTGGAACACGACAGCACTTCCGGGAGGTCTGCAGAAGCCGGCAGACCTCCTCGACCCGGCGTTGAAGGGCAAGATCGGAATCGTCAACCCGTCCGGTATCGCCTCGTACGTCGACTTCTACCGATTCTTCGAGAAGAACTTCGGCGCCGACTATCTCCAGAAGCTCGCGGAGCTGAAGCCGCGGATCTACCCGAGTTCACTGGGGGTCGCGCAGGCCTTGACCTCGGGCGAGATCGTCGCAACCCCTGTGGTGCAACCACTTGTGCGAGAGAAGGAATCGGGAGCACCGGTGGACTGGGCACTGCCCTCGCCCCCGTGGGGAACCCCGTGGTTCACGCACGCACTGTCCGCGGCGCCGCACCCGAATGCCGCACAGGTGCTGGCGAACTTCATGGTCACCCCCGCCGGCCAGAAGGCGTTGTCACTCGGTTACGCGAGCGCACTCCCCGGCATCGAAGGAAGCGTCGCACAGGCCCAGGACATCGCGCTGCCCAACCCGTCCGACCTGACACCCGAATCGCTCACCGAGTACCAGTCCGATTGGGAAAAGAGATTCATCCAGTGACGACCGACGACGCGCGACTGCGCGACACCTGCGCTGTCGTCACCGGCGCTGCACGAGGGATAGGTGCCGCGACCGCAGAACTCTTCCACGCCCACGGGGCCACGGTCTACCTCGCCGACGTCGACGACGAGGTGGGTGAACGTGTCGCGGCGAAAATCGGTGCGCGAGCGCACTACCGGCACCTCGACGTCACCGACGAATCTCAGTGGACGCGCGTCACCACCGAGATGGCGGATCGCGGGCATCCGATGCGTGTTCTCGTCAACTCCGCGGGCGCCGCATCCAAAGCGTCCATCATGCAGACGTCGCTCGCCGACCTACGACGCATGATCGACCTCAACCTCGTGGGGACTTTCCTCGGCCTGCAGGCCGCAGGCGCCGCCATGACCACGGGCGGATCCGTCGTCAACCTGTCCTCGCTGCGTGGCGTCCTCGCGACGGCCGAGCTCGGTGCATACGGCGCGTCGAAGTTCGGCGTTCGCGCCCTGACCCGAGTCGCGGCGTTGGAATTCGCGGAATCGAATATCCGGGTCAACGCTGTGTGCCCGGGCAGCATCGAGACGGCAATCACCGCCGGCGCCGACTTCGCCGACGACGACATGGACGCGTATGTGAAAAGCATTCCGCTGCAACGCCGAGGTCTACCGCTCGAGGTGGCGAAGGCCATCCTGTTCCTCGCGTGCGAGGACAGCAGTTACATCACGGGCTCCGATCTCATGATCGACGGTGGAACCTCCGCGGGCGCCAGGACTCCGAAGCGCCCGACGCAATCATGAGATGAACTGACTTCACTTTATTTTTTCCTCGACAAACCACTCGCAACCAAGCAGGTGCCAAGGTGACATCGCAATTCAGGGTTTCCAACCTGACCAAGACCTTCGGGTCCAACACCATCGTCGATCAACTCGACCTCGACATTCAGGACGGTGAATTTCTCGTCCTACTCGGCCCCAGCGGTTGCGGGAAGACGACGACCCTACGATGCATCGCCGGTCTCGAGACACCCGAGGGCGGGTCGATCACGTTCAAGGACCACACCGTCTTCGATGCGTCGACCCGCATCAACGTTCCGGCATACAAGCGCAACATCGGCATGGTCTTCCAGTCCTACGCGCTGTGGCCCAACATGACAGTGCGAGAAAACATCCGGTACCCCTTGAAGGTTCGACGGATGAAGAGCGCCATCGCCGCCGGACAGGTCGAGAACGCCGCAGACATGGTCGATTGCGGAGCCCTGCTCGACCGGTATCCGTCCCAGCTCAGCGGTGGACAGCAACAGCGAGTCGCCGTGGCCCGCGGCCTGGTCGCCCAGCCCGACCTGGTGCTGTTCGACGAGCCCCTGAGCAATCTCGACGCACGGCTGCGCGATCAGGTGCGGTCCCAGATTCATCAACTACACCAACGACTGGGCTTCACTGCCGTATTCGTCACCCACGATCAGGCCGAGGCATTTGCGCTCGGTGACCGACTCGCCATCATGAAGGCGGGCAAGATCGAACAGTACGACACCCCGGAGCGGGTCTACCAGACCCCTTCCTCCGACTATGTCGCCGCGTTCATCGGGATGGCGAACCGGCTCGAACTCGTCCGCCGGCACGAGGGATGGACCACGCGAGCGGGGGCTCCCGTCGATCTCGACACGGCGGGCGTCCAGGGCGACTACCTCAGCGGCGATACGGCTGTGGGACGACTCCGGCCCGAAGACCTCGCACTTCATCATTCACTCGACGAGGTCCGTGCGGGTGACGTCGGCTTCGTCGGCGAACTCGTCACCTCCGAGTACGGAGGCCGCTATTTCGACGTGACGGTCGATGCCGGAGGCGAGCAGTTGTTCGTCCGCGCAGACGCGGAACGACACGGACGCTGGTTGCGTGCTGCAACCATCGGATCTCCTCTGGTGGTGAGCTTCTCGCCCACCAAGTTGCGAGTGTTTCCGCACCCGGACGGTCACGTGGATCTCCAGGTTCCCGTGCTCGCCCAGGCCGCCCGATCGGAGGCGTGATGGCTACCGTTGCGGTGAGTCGCGGCGCACGTCCGCTCGTCGTCAGTACGGTGTGGCGTACCCGACTCGGGTACGGCGCACTGCTGGCGGTGCTGGCGTATCTCGTCGTGCTCCCGCTCTTCCGATTGCAGTCGCTGGCGTTCGAGGACGGCGGTCGCGGATATCAAGCCCAGTACGGCCGATACGACATCGGCCAGACCATCCGGACCACCATCGCCCTCGCTGTCTCGTCGCTCGCCATCGCCATGATTCTCGGAACGATCCTTGCGTTCGCGGCGACCAGGCTGCCACGCCGGCTGAGTTTTCTCAGGATCGTCCCCATCCTGCCCATCGTGATGCCCGCGGTGGCCAACGTGGTCGGGTGGGCGTTCCTCCTCTCCCCCGGCCCCGGGTACCTGAACGCACTCCTGCGGAAACTCCCCTGGTGGAACCACGTCGACTCCGGACCGATCGATGTCTACAGCACACCGTGGATCATCATTCTCACGGGCTTCGGACTCACGTCCTTCGTCTACCTCTTCGTCAGCGCGGGAATGCAGAACATCAGTTCCGAGCACCTCGAGGCAGCACAGATCAGCGGTTCGTCGACGCTCGGCGTGTTCTTTCGTGTAGTGCTCCCGCTGCTTCGCCCCTCCCTGGTGTACGGCGGTGGCATCGCGCTGCTTCTCGGATTGGGCCAGTTCACCGGACCACTCCTGTTGGGACAGAACACCGGCGTGAAGGTTCTCACCACCGAAATGTATCGGCGGGTGTCCGAGTCACCGGCGGACTTCGCCGCTGCAGCCGCGGCGGGCTCGCCGCTCGTCATCTTCGGCGTCGTCGTCGTGCTGGCGCAGAAGATGCTTCTCGGCAATCAGTCACGCTTCGTCACGCACGGCGGAAAGGCATTCGCACCGAACACCGGACGCTCGGCGTGGGCCGCCGTGTGCATCTCCGCGTATGCGATGCTCGCGCTCGTCGTTCCGCTGATCGGACTCGCCATCGTGGCCGTGTCTCCCTATTGGTCGGAGACACTGTCCTGGAATCTCTTCACACTCGACAACTTCCGGGCGCTGTTCCGGACGGCGAGCATCGTCGACTCGGTGTACACGAGTCTCCTCACCTCCGTGGTGGCGGTCGCCGTCTGCGTGCCGATCGGTTACCTCACCGCCACGCTGCTCGTGCGAGGCCGCAAACACAGAGTCCTGGGAACCATCGGTGACATCATCACCGCTCTCCCCCTGGGTATTCCAGCGGTGATCTTCGGCGTCGGGTTCCTGCTCACGTACACCCAGCCTCCGCTGATCCTCTACGGGACCAAAGCGGTCATCATCCTCGTCTACATCGTGCTGATGGTGCCCTTCTCCACCCGGATGCAAATGACGGCGATGCTGTCGCTCGGAGAGACCTACGCCGAGGCGTCGGCAACGAGCGGCGCGAGCCCGTTCGTCACCAATGTGCGGGTGATTCTGCCGCTGATGAGACCGACCGTGCTCAGTTCCGTCGCCTTGATGTTCATCCTGCTGACCCACGAGTTCGCCGCCTCACTGCTCGTCCGTGCCGCCACGACACAGGTGATGGGGACGCTGCTGTTCGACCTGTGGGAGAACGGCTCCTACCCGCTGGTGGCCGCGATGGCTCTTCTCATGACCGCGGTAACCAGCATCGGTGTCGTGGTCGCGATGCTCGTCGGTGGCCGAAACGTGTTGAGCAACCTCTGATATCGACCTTCCCTGCCCGAGCCGAACAAGTGACAAGGAGTCCAGATGACTGTCGGCCCTGACCGACTTCGCGACAAGGTCGTCCTACTGACGGGTGCGACCGGTGGTATCGGCGCGGAGATCGTCCGAAGGCTCGCCGAAGAGGGCGCTCACGTCGTCCTGACCGATCTCGGGAAATCGGTCTGCCAGGACTTGCTCGATACCCTCACCCAGCCCGAGCGACATGCGGCGCTCGCCCTCGACGTCTCCTCCGAGGAACAGTGGGAAGACGTCGTGGCAGCAACCGAGAGCACGTTCGGCGCGCTGCACGCCTTGGTCAACAACGCTGCCATCGGCAGCGTCGCCACAGTAGACGAGGAAACCCGATCACAATGGGACCGGGTGATCGGGGTCGGCCAGACCGGCACGTGGCTGGGTATGAAACACGCCGGGCCGCTGATCGAGCGGAGCGGCGGCGGTTCCATCGTGAACATGTGCTCGATACTGGGAACGGTGGGCGGCCTGGGCAACAGCGTTGCCTACGCAGCCGCCAAAGGCGCGGTCCGCACGATGACCAAGAACGCTGCCCTGCACTGGGCGAAAGCGGGGGTGCGCGTCAACTCTCTGCACCCGGGATTCATCGGTACGCCCCCACTACTCGAGCGCTGGGAGGGCAGCGAGCGTCACCGCGAGATGCTGGCCGGCACCCCGATGGGTCGTCTCGGGCGGGGTGAGGAGATTGCGGCCGTCGTCGCCTTCCTGGCCGGTGACGACTCCACCTTCGTCACCGGCTCGGAGATCTACGCCGACGGTGGGTGGACGGCGGCCTGAGCTGCACAGAAGAACATGGCCTCCGCGTGATGCGGAGGCCATGTTCGTCGGTGTAGCCGCCGGAGCATCAGCGTAGGCGGCACAGCGTCTTTCCCACGGTGCGGCCGTGCAGCATCGCGACGATGGCGTCCGGCGCCGACCCGAGGCCGTCGAACACGGTCTCCTCGACTACGAGGCGACCGTCGCGGAGGTAGCTCCCGACCTCGGCCC
This sequence comes from Rhodococcus mengyinensis, assembly GCF_048381435.1. Classification (NCBI taxonomy): domain Bacteria; kingdom Bacillati; phylum Actinomycetota; class Actinomycetes; order Mycobacteriales; family Nocardiaceae; genus Rhodococcus; species Rhodococcus mengyinensis. The sequence goes on from NZ_JBLWIT010000038.1 coordinate 319,497, forward strand.
GCATGTCGCCGAGCAGATGGTCGTACGCTCCAGCCCGGAAACCCTGCACCGTCAGGTTCTTTGCGACGATCTGAAAGAGATTGCCCGGACTCGGTGCGGCCGTGTCCGCGTCATAGGAGGCGACGGCGCCCGCCATGGCCACCCGGCCGCCTGGCCGGAGGTGATACAGGGCGGCCTCGAGGTGCGCTCCTCCCACGTTGTCGAAATACAGGTCGATGCCGTCGGGTGCCGCGCTTGCGAGCGCTCCGGCCAGGTCCGGGCTGTGGTAGTCGAATGCGGCATCGAGTTTCAGTTCGTCCAGCAGGAACCTGACCTTCTCGCCGGAACCGGTACTGCCGACCACGTAGTGACCTCTGAGTTTTGCAATCTGCGCGGCGAGGCTGCCGACCGCACCCGCGGCCGACGAAATCCACACGGCGTCTCCGCTCGTGAGTCCACCGATGCACTGCAATCCCACGTACGCCGTGAGCCCGGAACTGCCCAGCGCTCCGAGATAGGATTGCGGCGGGTGCACGCTCGTGTCGAGGCGTGTCACGCCGCCTGCCCCGGCCAAGGTTTCGCTGCCCTGCCGGACCACCGCGAACTCGCGAAAACCCTTGATGTGCAGAACCGTGTCGCCCTTCTCGAAGCCGGGGTCACGGGACTCGAGTACCTCGCCGACAGCCAACCCGGTCAGTGTCTCCCCGATGCGGAACGGTGGGAGGTAGCCCGCGGGGCCGGTGGGGCCGAGACGCATCCTGACAGACGGGTCGATCGACGACCACGAGTTGCGCACGAGAATGTCACCGGGCGCCAGTTCTTCCGGAACCGTCACCACGTCGAGGTGGAAATCCGACGGCCGGACCTTCCCCCGGGGATGGTGCGCCAGTTTCAGCTCATGACTCTCCATGGGAATCCTTCCGCACTCAGACGACGGAGAAGACGTCGCGGTCGTCTCGTCTTCGGACTGTGAGCCGGCCGCGATCGACCAACGTGTCGAGGTGGGCGAGGGTCTCACAGGTCGCGATCATTTGATTGAACGGGTCGAGGGTGGAGAACGGCCTCTCGCGACGGGTCCACGTGACCGCGTCTGCGACGGCAATCGCGGTCGCGGGCCCGAGCGAGACCAGCGCATCGCGCATGGCTATGAAGCGCCGGTCGTGATGCGCGAGAAGTTCCTCGACGCGCAGGTGCACGCTCGGTGTCGGATCTCCGTGCGCCGGGAGCAGTCGCGAGTCGGGGCGTTCGAGCAGACAGGTCAGCGACTCGAGGTAGCGCCCCAACGGCAGATCCCAGTCGCCGAGTTCGAAGCCGATCGACGGTGTGATCGTGGGCAGGACGTGGTCGCCACTGAAGAGCACCCCTTGCTCTTCGTCGTGAAAGACCATGTGCCCCTTTGTGTGGCCGGGCGTGTGCACCACGTCGAGTGTGCGCCGTCCGATCCGGACCGGACCTGCGGTGAGCCAGTGGTCGGGCTGTTCCCAGTCCGAGGGGTGGAACGGCTCCGCGGCGGTCAGAACCTCGACCGTGTCCGCAAGGAGGGTGGCACCGGCGCGGCGGAGTTCGTGCAGCGAATCCGTCGGCACGTTACTGCCGAGTGCACTGACGGCTGCCAATCCGTCAGCCTCGGCGATCCCGAGGTGGACGCGGGAGCCGTGACGGCGGCGGAGTTCGATCGCGAACGTGTAGTGATCGCGGTGCACGTGGGTGACATAGATGTCGTGAATCTGCTCGGTGCTGTGCCCGATCCGAAGCAGTGCGCGCTCCATCTCGTCGAAGGTCGTGTCGACTCGCCAGCCACCGTCGATGAGGGCCAGTCCCTCCTCGGTCTCGAGGGCGTAGACGTTCACTGCTCCGAGGCCGTCGCCAGGCATCTGGAGGGGCACTCGGTGCACACCGGGCGCCACCTCGAAGCAGCCCGGTTCCATCCAGTGCGCCCTCATGATTCACCGCTGCCCACTTCGACCATCGTTTTCTCCTCCCCCATGACGAGGATGCGCTTTCCACGCATCTGGCCGACGTTGTCCACTGCGGCTTGCCATTCCGGGCTGGCGAGTGCGGCATCGAGGTCCTCGCGAGAGTCGAAGCTCAGAATCGAGACGCCGTCCCATTCCCGGGACCGGTCGTCCATGGCGTCGAGCACCTCGGTGTGCTGCCAGCGCCGCAGGCCCGGCAGCGGGTAGGTCACGTCGGCATGTTCACCGCGCCACCACTCGATGAACTGCTCATGGCTCCAGTCGTGCGGACGAGCGGCCAAGACGATCAAGTTGTACATCATCACTCCATAACTGACCTGAATTTAGTTCAAATATCGAGAGTAAGAAAAACCACCCCTCCGCACACGCCCGCGTCACGCGCGGACGATGCGCAGGGTGGCGTCGCGAACGTGCTGGTTGAGCTGGTCGAGGGTCATGTCCCCGCCCGGTCGATACCACCGCCACACACTGACGACGAGACCGAGAATCAGCCGGGCCATCAATCGTGGATCACTGTCGGCGAATACGCCCGCACCCATCCCCCGCGCAATGAGAAGAGACCACTCTTCTTCGATCGAGTTCACCAGCGCGCGCGAGGTCTGACGCTCGGCCTCTTCCTTCTCCGATTGGCGGGGAGTGGCGAGCAGATCCATGTGGCTTTGGAGGATGCGCCGCTGAAGGGCGTCCCGCGGGGTCGCTTCCAGAGCGCTGGTGACGGCGGCACTCAACGCCTCGACCGGGTCGTCGATGCCCTCGATCGCGGCGGTGAATCGCTCGAGCGACTGCGCCAGTTCGAGACGCATGATGGTCAGCAGGCAGTGACCCTTCGACTCGAAATAGTGATAGAGCGCCGTCTGGCCGATGCCCACCTCGTCGGCAATCGACGCCCACTTCGTGTGCTCGAAGCCGACCTCCCCGAAGCGTTCGATCGCGGCCGTCAGGATGAGCCCGCGCTTCGAACGCGGACCATCGCGGAGCGTCATGGCTTCTACGGACACGGGTCCCCCATCCATCTGTTTGTTCGGGTCGGTACCTCAGAGACTACCTGAACTGAGGTGAAGTCGGGTCAATATGAGTGGCTGTCGGTACCCGCGAGCAGGCGTGTTGCAAGATCTACCGCATCCGGTCGAGACAGCTTCCCCACCCGATTCTGCGGCAGATCGTCGATCGTGAAGACGAACTCCGGCCACTTGAACTTCGGGAACTCGATGTCTCCGAGATATGCGACGACCTCGTCGAGGGTGATCGGATCGCCGGTACTCACGACCAGGGCCGCGGCACGTTCACCGAGTAGCTCGTCCGGAACGGGGACCACACACACCTGGGACACGGTCGGGATGCGTGCGATCGCGGCCTCGACCTCGTTGATGTCGATGTTGCGGCCCCCGCGAATGATGATCTGCTTCTGGCGCCCCATGACCCGGATGCTGCCGTCTTCGGCGACTTCGACGAGGTCGCCGGTGGGCAGGAATCCGTCCGCGGTGAGTTCCGGGGGTGCGGGAACCCCTGCCCGTGCATAGCCGACGAAGAGGGAAGGCCCCTTGACCTGGGCATCGCCCACGCGGCCCGGTGGCAGAGTAGCGCCGTGTGCGTCGACCGCCCGGACGACGGTCCCGGGGAAGGGACGACCGTCCCGCCCCAGGCGAACGTCCGGTTCGTCCGCGGGCAGCGGGGTCGTGTGCCCGAGACACTCGGACATACCGAACACACGCAGGAATGTGGTGCCGAGGGTCTGCTCGGCGCGGCCGAGCGCGCCGGCATCCATGGGACCGCCGCCGACGGTCATTGCGCGCAGCGACGTCAGCGCTCCCGCAGCGTCCGGCGCGACGGCCAGCTGAAGCGCCATGGTCGGGACGAGCATCGTCCACGCGACCCGGTGTTCCCGGACGATCTGGAGGGCGGTCGCAGGCTTCCAGCCGTCCATGCAGACCATCGGCGCGGCCAGCACGGCGGGGAGATAGAGCCCGAAGCAGAATGCCGCTACCGACGACAGTGGCACGAACGCCGCGACAGGATCTCCGGGTTCGAGGCCGACCGCCTCGATCGTGCACCGGCAGGCGTACCGGATTGCAGATTCGGACTGCACCACGCACTTGGGATGTCCGGTCGACCCGGACGTCATCGCGATCGCGATCCCGCCGTTCCACCGCTCGATGTCGCTGACCGGTGATCGCGACCAGCGCATCACCCAGCCTGCCGTCGCGACCGCCTCCTCGCAGAACCGGTCCTCCGGTACACCCCAGTGCGAGAGCGACTGCCGGTCGGCGATCACCACGTCGGGTGCGATGTCGTTCAGGGCCACGGCGAACTCCGACGGAGTGGCATGTCGGCTGAACACCGCGATCAGGCCGCCGCGCAGTCCGACGGCGATGGCCGCGGCGAGTGTGCGCCACGTGTTGTCAGCCTGCACCAGCACCGTCGGTGAGCCACCCGTCGCGGCGTCCAGCTGGGCGGCGAGCCCGGTTGCCGCCGCGACAACCTCCGCCACCGTGTGCTCCCCCGTTGCATCGACGACTGCGATGTCATCCGGAGAATTCGCTGCGCGAGCAACGAATTCGCGTGCCAGCTCCCACATTCCGCCGACCTTTCATTGAAGTGAACTAGTTTCATTATTGACTACAACGCGCACCGCACCCAGCTTTTCGTCCGTTACGGGATCACGACGGCCCTCCCGGTGATCTCGCCGCGTCGCAACTTCGAATACACGTCGAGAACGTCGTCCAACGGGTACGCGGTCGCTTCGACGGCCAGCAGGCCTCGGTTCGCGAGGTCGACCACGGCCTCGAGGTCTGCTCGCGTTCCCCAGAACGGCGCAGTCACCTGCCACCCCGTCGCGAGTCCCACGTCTTTGCCCACCGTGAGCCGACCGCCGGCGCTGCCGACGGTGACCAGTCGGCCGCCGGGGGCGAGCAACTGCGCCGCCGATCCCATCGTGTCCGGCGCTCCCACGAAATCGAAGACCACATCAGCGCAGTGACGCCGGGCGACACCGGACCGAGAGGCCGCAACCTCCGCGATGTCCGACACCGCCACGTCCGCCCCCAGTCGACGCGCGAGGTCGCGCGAACTCTCACGCGGATCGACCGCGATGATCGTTCCCGCGCCCAGTGCGCGAAGAACCTGGATCGCGATGTGGCCCAGTCCCCCGACACCGACCACCACGGAAACGGAGTCGGCGTCGACGAGATCACGGTTGGTACGGATTGCGTGATAGGCCGTCAGGGCGGCATCGGCGAGTGGGGCGGCGCTCTCGGGGGCGAGCCCGTGGGTACGGACCAGGCACCGCTCCGATGGAACGATCATGGTGTCGGCCAGACCGCCGTCATGGCCGATGCCGTTGCCGATCGCGGTAAGACGGCCGTCCTCGCGTGCGCTCAGTTCGAAGCAATAGTTCTCACGGTTTCGGCGGCAGTTGCGGCATTGCCCGCACGACCAGACACCATGGACGACGACGGACTCGCCGATCCAGGACGTGTCCGCCGACGGGCCCGCACCGACGACGGTTCCCGCTACCTCGTGCCCGAGCGTGAACGGAAGGGGATAGTCGAATACTCCCGCGGGTGCGTCCATCACGTGCAGATCGGATCTGCACAGCCCGGCGGCCTCGACTCGGAGGAGCAGCTGATGCCCCTGTGGTTCGGGAACCGGGATGCGCACAACCCGTGCACCGTCGCCCCAGCCGGTCAGGCGTACTGCGCGCATTGTCGGAACTGCCATGAGTGTCACCTTTGCCTACCGGGCGGTCCAGCCGCCATCGACCACCAGAGTCTGGCCTGTGACGTAGGACGACGCGGCCGACGCCAGAAAGAGCACGGCGCCGTCCACTTCGCCGGGACGTCCACCGCGGGCGAGCATCGTGTTGCGGCGCACCCAGTCCGCCGAACGCTGGTTGCTGAACAATCCATCGGTCATTTCCGTGTCGAACCAGCCCGGCACGATGGCGTTCACGCGGATCCCACGTCTGCCCCACTGCCCGGCCAGCTCACGGGTCAGCCCGAGCACGCCGGCTTTCGATGCCGCGTAGCTCGCCCCGCCGATAGGTGCCGTCGACACGAGCCCGACGACCGAGGAGATATTGATGATCGACGCGGCCTCGCCTGCCGGTGTGGTCGAGGCTACGGACGTGGCGAGATGAAATCCCGCGGCCAGATTGACGTCGAGAATCGAGGAGAATTCCTCCGGGCTCTCGTCCTCGGCGTTCGGCCTGCCGGGTCTGCCCGCGTTGTTGACGAGGACGTCGATCCGCCCGGCCTGCGCTAGTGCCCGATCCACGAGCGAGCGCCGGTCCGCGTCCACGGTGATGTCGCACTCGACGGGGACGACGCCGTCGACCTCGCCTGCCAGCGCCGCGAGCCGCTCGACACGGCGGGCGGCCGCGAAGACCGTCGCGCCCGCCGACGCCAGTGTCCGCGCGAATCCCATTCCCAGTCCGGACGACGCACCCGTGACGACGGCGACGCGACCGCTCAACTGGAACAGCTCGGGTACCTGCATGTGGTTGGCTCCTACTCGTGTTCGTGGCACGCGCGCGTCAGTAGACGGCGGTGCGTCCGCCGTCGACCGGGATGACGGCACCCGTGGTGTAACCGGCACGGTCCCCCGCCAGATGCACGACGAGACCGGCGATTTCGTCCGGATTCCCCAGGCGCCCGGCAGGGAGTCGGTCGATGATCTTGCCGACGAACTCGTCGTCCCAGTCCGCCGCCATGTCTGTCGCGAATCCGCCCGGCATGATGCAGTTCACCCGAACCCGGGGCGCGTATTCCTGAGCGAAGGCCATCGTCAGCGCGTTGAGGCCGTTCTTCGATGCCGCGTACATCGCCTCCGGCGGGCTGGGCCGCAGTGCGCCGATGCTCGAGATGTTGATGATCGAACCGCCTCCGGCCGCGCTCATCCTGGCGCCGGCCACCGCCATGAGCCGGAACGGGCCCTTGAGGTTGACCTCGATCGTCTTGTCGAAGAGCGACTCGGAGACCGACTCGAGGCTCGGCGACAGCGGCGCGATGCCGGCGTTGTTGACTACGATGTCGAGGCTCCCGAACTGCGCGAGAATGTGGTCGACGGCGAGTTCGATCGCGTCCCACTTCCCGACGTGCAGTGCGAGCGGTTCGGCGATGCCACCGGTGTCCCTCGTGATCGCGAGGGCCGCGGAGATGCATGCGTCCTCCTTGCGACTCGACACGATCACGGTGGCTCCCGCGGCGGCCAGCCCGCTGGCGATGGCGTATCCGAGCCCTCGGGTGGCCCCCGTGACGAGTGCGACCTTGCCTGTCAGTTCTCGCGGTGCGTTCATGCGTACTTCTTCAGTTCGAGGCGCGCGATGGTGCGCAGATGGACTTCGTTCGGACCGTCGGCGATCTGCAGTGCCCGGGTGATCGCATACAGCCGGGCCAGGATCGTGTCGTCACTCACCCCTGCCGCGCCGTAGGTCTGGACGGCATGGTCGACCACCCGATGAGCGACCTCCATGGCCGCGACCTTGATCGCGGCGACTTCCGAGCGGGCCGCGGCGTTGCCCCGGGTGTCCATCAGCCACGACGACTGGAGAACCAGCAGCCGGATCTGGTCGATCTCCATCCGGCTGCGCGCGATCCACTCCCGTACCACACCGCGGTCGGCGAGCGGCGCACCGAAGGCATTGCGCTGCAGAGCTCGTCGGCACATCAGCTCGAGGGCGCGCTCGGCCATGCCGATCGCGCGCATCGCGTAGTGCATGCGCCCCGGCCCCAGCCTGCCCTGCGCTATCGCGAAACCGTCGCCCTCGGCGCCGAGCATGTGATCGGCAGGCACCCGGACGTCCGTGAACTGGACCTCGCCGTGACCGAGCCGGTCGCGGTACCCGAACATGGGCAGATCGCGTAGGACCTCGATACCGGGAGAATCCGCGGGCACCAGGATCATGCTCTGCTGCCGGTAGGTCGGAGCGTCGGGATCGGACTTTCCCATGAAGATGATGAGCTTGCAGTCGGGGTCGAGAATGCCTGAGGTGTACCACTTCCGGCCGTTCAGGACGTATTCGTCGCCGTCCCGGCGGATGGTCGACGTGATATTGGTGGCGTCCGAGCTCGCCACATCCGGTTCCGTCATGGCGAACGCCGACCGGATCGTGCAGTCGAGGAGCGGCGCGAGCCACCGGGACTGCTGTTGCTCGGTGCCGTACATGGCGAGGATCTCCATGTTGCCGGTGTCGGGTGCCGAACAGTTGATGGCTTCGTTGCCGATCACCGAGCGTCCGACCAGCTCGGCGAGCGGGGCGTACTCGAGGTTGGTGAGACCGGCGCCCCACTCGCCGTGCGTCATGAAGAGATTCCACAGTCCGAGCTCGCGCGCCTTCGCCTGCAGGTCCAGCATGACCTTGGGCTGCTCGTGTGGGTTGTCGTTCGACTTGATCTGCTCGTCGTACACGGCCTCGGCCGGATAGACGTGCTCTTCCATGAAGTTCCGCAGCTGCTCGAGCAGTCGCTCGGTGCGCGCGGAGTATTCGAAGTCCACGTGAGGTCCTCTCTGTTCCGTCATCGCGTCACGCGGTGATCGGAGGTTGATCAGGCAAGTAGCGCGGTTCCGCTGCGGATGAGCTGCGAGATGGTGTCGGGCAGCCGTTCCTGGTCGGGGTCGTGGTGGCGGCCCTCACGGTGCCGGCGCAGGTTGTGGCCCATGATCGCCGCCATCTTCAGACGGCCGAGCGCGTTGAACCAGTTCATGTCCGGCAGCGCCGGGTGGTCCCCGATGTAGAGGTCGATCAGTTCGTCCGCGGACGGCAGGTCCGGCACGGCGCGTCCCACCCCGGGAAAGTTCGCACCGTCGGCGAATACGAGGAACCAGCCCAATTCGACCCGCGGATCGCCCAGGCTCCAGATCTCCCAGTCGATCAACGCCGCCGGCTCGGTGTCACGCGCGATGATGTTGCCGAGCCGGTAGTCCCCGTGCACCAACGTCGGTGGCAGCGCGTCGGGGAGATCGGCGGCGAGGAGGCGCAGGAGTTCGTCACCGCCGCTGACGAGGTCGGGGGGAACGGCGTCCAGGGTTCGTTTCCACCGCGCCAGCTCCGCAGCGGGTGACAACGGCTCCCCGGCAGCCGGGATCGTGTCGACCGGCACCGCGTGCAGCCGCGGCAGCACCGCGGCCGCACGGCGCATCCGCGCCGCCGCGACGGCCGGTTCGACCGGAGGGGAATCGAGCACCGGCTCGAGTGATTCCCCGGCCACGCACTCCATCGCGAACCACGCCGGCCCGTCCTCGTCGACGGCGACGATCCGAGGAACGGGAACCTCTGTCGCACCGAGTGTTTCCATGATCCGCGCCTGACGCACCATGTCGTGCCGCCCGATGGGGCGTTGCCCCTCGGGAACCGCCTTGACCACGAGGTCGCCGTCGCTGGTCGGCACTTTGTACGTCAGCCCGGAATGCCCACCGAGGAGCGGCTCGAGTGCGCCGACATCGAGGCCGGGGCTCTGCTCGCGCAGGCGCTGGGCCACCCGGACGCCGAGCGCGCTGTTCGTGGTCATCGGCGCGGCTCCCTCGGCAGACCGAGAACACGCTCGGCGAGGATGTTGCGCTGGATCTCGTCGGTGCCGCCCGCGATCCGGTACCCGGGTGCGCCGAGCACATGCTCCGTCCACGCGAACGTTCCCCACTCGCCCGAGTCGGCAATCAGATCGCGTCCCAGCAACAGCCGGACCACCTCCGACGTGCGCGCCATGGTGTCCGTGGCAAGCAACTTGCCCACCGAAGCCTCGGGGCCGGGGTCCTTGTCGGCGACCACTGCCGCGGCCACCCGCATTCCGGTCACGCGCTGGACATAGCTGCGGGTCACCAGGTCCGCGACCTTGTCACGCTCGATCTCGGTGAGCGGCCGGTCGAGGTGACGGGCGAGTTCGACGGCGTGATCGGCGTTGGCCAGACCCAGGTTCCCGGCGTCGAGTCGTTCAGCCGCCAGCACCGTCAAGGCGACCGGCCACCCCTGCCCCACGGGCCCCAACCGGTGGTCGTCCGACAGTTCGACACCGTCCAGATAGACCTCATTGAAGGAACTGCCCCCGGTCATCTGGCGGATCGGGCGGACGGTGACCCCGGGAGCATCCATCGGGACCAGGAACACCGTGAGGCCTGCGTGTTTGGGCGCGTCGGGGTCGGTGCGGCACACCGCCACCCCCACGTCGGCGACGCGGGCGCCGGACGTCCAGACCTTGTGCCCGGTGATCGTCCAGCGGCCATTCCGTTCGACTGCCCTCGTCCGGACGGCGGCAAGGTCGGATCCGGCTTCGGTCTCCGAAAAAAGCTGACAGGCAATGATATCGGTCCGGAGCATCGCGCGCACATACCGCTCGCACTGTTCCGGTGTTCCCCACTGGGCGATCGCCGGGGCTACCAGCTGCTGAGTCACCGAGAACATTTCGGTCCGGCGCGGCACGTCGAATGCGTTCTCCTCCCGCCGGAACGCGAGGACGTAGGACATCGGCAGGCCGCGGCCACCGTACTCGGCCGGCCAGTTCATCGAGCCCCAGCCGGCGTCGAACTTCGTCTGCTCGTACGCGCGGATATGGTCGGTCTCGTCGCGCTCCTGCTCCGCTGTCCAATTCTCGAAGACGGCGACCGAGTCGGATCCCACTCCCCATTTGATCTGGGTGCGCGGTTCGGCGACAGTTCTCAACCATGCCCGCGCTTCATCCACGAACTGGTCCAGGTCGGGCATCGTTGCTTGATTCATGGCTCTTCCTCAGACGGACAGGACGGTGCAGGCGCTGATTCCGGGCGCACCGTAGACATGGGTGAATCCGATGCGCGGGTGTCCGGGAACCTGTCGGGCACCGGCCTCCCCGCGTAACTGCGTGACGATCTCGTGTATCTGCCGGAGGCCGGAGGCGCCGATCGGTTCCCCGTTGGCGATGCATCCGCCGTCGGTGTTGATCGGGATCCGGCCGCCGATCTCCGTCTCGCCGGTCGCGATCAGTTTCTCCTGTTCGCCGTGCTCACAGAATCCGCACTCGGCCATGTGCATGATCTCGGCACCGCTCTCCGTGTCCTGGAGTTGCGCGACGTCCACATCCGAGGGACCGAGTCCGGCCTGCTCGAATGCGGCGGCGGCGGTGGACGTGCTCACGCTGGGTGGGGTTCCCCGGCCCTGTATCGACGGACCGAACACCTCGAAGGAACCGAACCGGCGGGTGCCCGCCGAGATTCCGCGCAAGTGCACCGGCCTTCCGCCGAGGCGCCGGGCGGCGGCTTCACTCGCCACGACGACGGCGGCACCGCCCTCACCGGGAGAGCAGAACATGTATCGCGTCAGCGGGTCGTTGACCATGTCCGCTGCGGCGATTGCCTCGGCGGACATCGGTTCGCGGCGCCAGGCATTCGGGTTCAGCGAGCCGTTGCGGTACGCCTTCTCCGCCACGGCGGCCAGAGTCGGTGCACTGATTGCGTGCTCGCGCATGTACCGCGCGATCTTGATGCCGAAGAACTGGGTGGTGACCATCAGGCCCGCCTCGCCGTAGCCGACGGGCAGACCCCAATCCTCCGGTGCCGGGTCGAAGGCGCCGCGCGGATGTTTGTCGAATCCGACCGCGAGTGCGATGTCGGCGGCACCCGCACGAATCGCGTTGACGGCCGACACCAGCGCGCTACCGCCGGTCGCGCAACCGTTCTTGACGTTGGTGAAGGGTATTCCCGTGAGCCCGAGTTCGGCGACGAGGGTGTCGGCGAGCCCGGAACCGTCACTGCCACCGAATGCGACCTGAACATCGGTCCACCCGATGCCGGCGTCCGTCAACGCGGACGCGATCGCATCCAGCGCCAGCCGGCGACCACTCCTGCCCGGCTGACGTCCGAACTTCGACAGTCCGGCCCCGATGATCGACACGGTGGACATCAGCGGATCTCCTTCAGATAGGCATCGGTGGCGAACCGGGGCACCGGCGCCGTGGCGATCAAGGTCACCGGCGCCCCGTCGTCCAACTCGTCGAAGTCGTGGCATTCGAGCACGGCTTCGATCTTGATTCCCTCGGGGAGTTCGACGTATCCGACGGCGAACGGCGCGAAACCGTTCGGCGGCGGCACGTACGGCGGGGATTTCGGGGCGAACCGCTGGACCGTGTACGCCCAGACCGTTCCGCGTGCGCTCAGGGTGAACGGCGACATCGCCGGTCGTGAGCACTGCGAGCACAGGCCGGTGGCCGGGAACGCGACAGTCGAGCAGTGGGAGCACCGGCTCGCGCCGAGCGCAGGCGCGGTATGTGTCTCGCCCATCCTCATTCTCTCCTCGGGATTCGTCGTCGGCGTCGGATCAGCGACCGACCCAGACCGGCTCACGCTTTTCGAGGAAGGCGTTCACGCCTTCTCGTGCGTCCTCGGACTGCAGCGCGTTGCCGACGGCGAGGTGCTCCATCACCATCAGCGACTGGATGTCCGCGTCGAGACCGCGGTCGATGCACATCTTGGTGAGCTTCATCATGAACGGGCTCTTGTCGACGATCGGGGCGATGAACTCGGCGAGAAGCTTGTCGAGGTCTTCGGCCGGCGCCGACGCGTTGATCAGGTCGAAGGCCTCCGCCTCCTTGCCGGTCAGGAGTTTGCCGGTCAGCATGAGCTCCTTGGTCTTTCGAATTCCGATCATCCGCGGGAGCCGGTAGATCGGGCCTGCCCCACCGAACAGCGCGCGACGGATGTGGAAGTCGCCGATCCGGGCGTCCTCGGCGGCGATGGCGAAGTCGCAGGAGATCATGAGCTCGAAACCGCCTGCGGTGACGAAGCCTTCGAGAACCGCGACGGACGGTGTGTTCATCGAGTACAGGCGGTCGCAGACCTTGGCGGACAGCACGGCGACGTCCATCGCGGTGGTGGAGCCGACGTACTTCTCCCGCAGTTCGTCGAGATCGAAGCCCGAGCAGAAGGTGCCGTCACGTCCACGCAGGACGAGCACCTTGAGGCTGGGGTCGTTGTCGACCTCCACGATGATCTCGTCGAGGCGATGCAGCAGCTCGACGGTGACCGCGTTCTTCTTGTGCGGGCGGTTGAGCCACACACGGGCGACGTCGCCGTCCTTCTCGAGCACGATGTGGTCGGTGTCCACCATGTCGGTGTCCTTTCGAGGGAGAAACTGAACTGGATTCACTTCAGTTCTACTGGGTGGGAGATGGTCCGTCAATAGGCCGGGGCAAGAGGTTTCGATTCAGCGGCGCAGGCGCCAGGATTCAGAGCCCGACGAGATCCGCGACGCGACTGCGGTGTGCCCGTGAATCACCGAGAAGCGGTTCGTCGCCGAGCGCGCGGCGAACGTAGGAATGCGCCGCATGTTCCCAGGTGAAACCGACACCGCCATGCAATTGCACGGCCTCGAGGGCGGTGCCGATCACCGCCTCGGTGCAGATCGCCCCCGCGACCGCGGCCGGGAGCGCCGCGGATTCCGGGTCTTCCGAGAACACGGCGGCGGCATACCGCGCCGCCGATCGAGCCTTCTCCAACTCGACCAAAGTGTTCGCCAATCGATGCTTGACGGCCTGGAAGGAGCCGATCGCTCGCCCGAACTGGTGGCGCTGCATCGTGTATTCCGTTGTGCTTTCGAGTAAACGATCGACGATTCCCACATGTTCGCAGGCCAGCCCGATCACTCCCAGGCTGTGCAGTGATGCGGCCGTCCGCAGTGCGTCGCCGGGTCCGACGAGACGCACCGCGGCCGCGTCGTCGAAGAGCAGATTCGCCTGCCGCCGACTGGGATCTATGACCGGAAGCTCCGTGCGCCGCACCGGGGCGGTACGCAGATCGACCGCATAGAGGCCGGGCCCCTCGTCACCGCGTCCGAGTAGCACGACGATATCGGCCGCGCCGCCCTGCACGACATTGGTCGAGCGGCCGGACACCGACCAGAGGTCTCCGGTTCGGGTGGCGTCGACGAAATCGGTCTCCGCGCTCAGAGCTGTCACGGTTGCGACGAGTTCGCCCTGGACGACTCGCCCCAGCAGTTCGTCGGCCTGCGGGCACCTGTCGGCGGCGAGCAGGGCGTGCACTCCCAGCATCGCCGACGTGAGTACGGGTTCGCTGACCAGCGCGCGCCCGCATTCTTCGAGAACGATCCCGAGTTCGACCACGCCGTAACCCAGGCCGCCACGATCCTCCGGCACCGTCAGGGCGGCGACGTTCATCTCCTTGACGAGAAGCGACCACAACTCGGGGGAATATCCGATTTCCGACTCGGCGGCGAGTCGGCCGGCCTCGAGCGTCGAGTGCCGATCCAGCAATTGGCGGACCACCGCCCGGATGTCGTCGTGCTCGGCGACGGGCGTCATCGCCGGGGGTTCGGTCTCGGGCCAGGGACGGGAATGGGGGGTCGGCATGGAACTCTCCTCAAATTGACGTGAGTTCAGTTTAGTTTCGCCGAAGCCGTCGCGGCAAGCACTCTCGACAAGCGGCATTGGGTTGAACTAAGTTCATTTCATGACCGATGCACTCGTGATCGAGCGGTACTACGCGATCCTCGACAGCGGCCGGATCGACGATGCAGTTGCCCTGCTCGACGAATCGATCGAGTTCGCCATAGTCCTCCCGGGTACCGTCCGCAGGGGGTACAGCCGCTCCGACATGCTCGACTACCTGAGGGGACGGCCCTCGGTCGATCGACGACACGTGCTTCTCCGAACGAGCAGCGCCGGCGACGTCCAGTTCGCCTACGGCTCCGTCGTCGAGAACGACGTGAAGACAACCGGCTACTTCCTCGCCGCGATGCACCTCGACAGCGATGGCGCCATCGACGCGTACGAGGTGTCCTTCGACACGGAATTCAGCATTCTCACAAAGGAGTTGGCCCATGGGAAGCGTGACTGACCTGACCGAGACGGCCTCTCCGACTCCCGTGCTGATCGCGTGGTTCGCGATCATGGATTCGGACGATCCCGATCGCGTCCTGAACATGATCACCGACGATTTCCGGATGTCGGTTCAATTCTCCACCGGCGGTGGGAATGCCGCCGAATTCGTCGGGGATCGCGCCGGACTCGTCGAGTACCTGCAGCAACGCGAGAAGAGTGTGCTCGTACACGAAATCCTCGCGGGATCTCGTGTGGGAGAGGTCGAGCTGGCGCTGGGACGCACCACACGGAACGGCGATTTCGAGGCCTCGTTCAACACGTCGGCACAGCTCGACGGTTCGGGCCGCGTACGGAGGTTGCTGATCTGCCGCACACCCGAGATCTCGTTCCCCCTCTGAAACAGCTGTGAGTACTTGTTAACCGCGGGCGGTTAACAAGTACTCACAGCCGGTGTCGGTCAGGACGTGAGGTCGTACAGGGTCACGCCGTCGACGGTGGCGGCGGTGAAGTTCTCCTGCACCCAGGTGGAGATCTCCGATGCCGTTCCGTCTCCACCCATTCCGCCTCGACCGCCGGCGATGAAGTAGTGGATCTTGCCGTCCGCCACGTACTGCTGGAACTGCTCCAGCGTGGGTGACGGATCGCTGCCGTTGAATCCGCCGATCGGCATGACCGGGTCCTCGGTGGCCAGCTGGTAGCCGGATGCACTGTTGGATCCGATGGCCGCCGCGACCCAGGTGTAGTTGCCGGAATCCTGTTCGAGCAATGCCACCAGTTCCGCGCCCGGATCGCTACCGGAGAGCAGTCCCCCGGCGGCGCCGCCGCCCATGGCACCCATACCGCCCATGCCGTCGGTGGCTCCTGCCGCCGCGCCGTCCGTTGCGCCGGCAACGGCACCGCCCGGCAAGGTGGGCGCCGCGGCACCGTCGGTGCGGCCGCCCATGCGTCCCGCACCGTCCACGCCGGCGGGGCCACCCATTGCGCCGGGGCCTCCGCGGGCGCCTTCGACGTTGGGTCCGGCCGAGACGATCGAACCGGTGTGCGGCGTCGCGATGGTATCGACGGCGTAGGCCGTCGGACCGGCGAGCCCGGTGAACAGCGCGGCCAGCGTGACCACGGCAGCGATCCGGCCGCGGGTCAGCGCCGGGATCAGCACGGCAACCGCGGCGACGACGCCGAAAACGACCACGGCCCACTTCAGCCACGGCACGAACGACGCGCTGCGTCCGAGCAGAACCCAGGACATGGCAGCGGTGGCCAGCAGTGTCACCGCGAGAACCGCCCGCACCCACAGCGTGTCCCGTCGACGCCACAGCGTCACCGAGCCGATCGCCACCAGCGCGGCCACGGCCGGTGCGAGTGCCACGGTGTAGTACGCGTGGAAGATGCCCGCCATGAAGCTGAACGTCAGTCCGGTCACGAGCAGCCACAGACCCCACACGAGGAACGACGCACGCTGGGTGTCGACGCGAGGTGCGCTGCCGCGCAGTGCGAGACCGGCGGCCAGCAGGATCAGTGCGGCCGGGATGAGCCAGGCGATCTGACCGCCCTGTGCCGCCTCGAACATCCGCGTGATGCCGGTGCTACCCCACATACCGCCACCGCCGGGGGCGCCTCCTCCGGGGAAGCCGCCGCCCGCCATGGCCTCGCCGGCACCGCCCATGGCCGCTGCGGCGTCCCCACGACCACCGCCGCCGGGCGTGACACTGCCGGTCTCCTCACCGTTCAACCGGCCGAGACCGTTGTAGCCCAGCGTGAGTTCGAGGATCGAGTTGTTCTGCGAACCGCCGATCCAGGGCCGCGACGACGCCGGCCACAGTTCGACGATCAGCAACCACCAGCCCGCGGAGACGATCATCGCGCCGAGCGCCGCGAAGCACTGGGCGAGGCGTTTGCCGAACTTCGGCGGTCCCGCGACGAGATAGGTCAGAGCAAGCGGCGGGACGACGAGCATCACCTGAAGCTGCTTGGTCAGGAACCCCAGACCGACGAACACGCCGGTCAGCACCATCCACCGGGTGCGTCCGTCCTCCACGGCCCGCAGCATCGCCCACACGGAGGCGATCATCAGCAGCACCAGCAGGGCGTCGGGGTTGTTGAACCGGAACATCAGCACCGCGATCGGCGTCAGCGACAGCACGAGACCCGCGAGCAGACCCGCCGGGGCGCCGAACCACCGCTTCACCGTGGCGTACAGCAGCGCGACGGAACCGACCCCGAGCAGAGCCTGCGGTACCAGCATCGCCCACGAGCTGAGCCCGAAGACCCGGACCGACAACGCCATCAGCCACAGCGACATCGGAGGCTTGTCGACGGTGATGGAGTTGGCGGCATCGGAGGATCCGAAGAAGAACGCCTTCCACGACTCCGACCCCGCCTGGACCGCGGCTGCGTAGAACGAGTTGGCCCAGCCGGAGGCGCCGAGCCCCCAGATGTACGCGACCGCGGTCCCGACCAGGAGTGCGGCGAGCGCCCACGGCTCCCACCGCCTGCGGGCGTGAGGTGGTTCGGCCGCGTCGACCTTCGGTTGTTCGAGGGTCGTCGTCATGCGTGAGCTCCTTCGGGGCGTGCGTTCCTGAACACCCAGCGAAGGGCTATGAAACGACTGATGGTGGCAACGAGATTGGCGAGGACGAGGACGGCGAGTTCGACGTGCTTGGACACGTCCGGGGCCGCCGAGTGGAGGACGTACAGCGAACCGCTGGTGAGCAGGAGCCCGAAGGCGAACACGAGCAGGCCCTGCATCTGATGCCGGGCGGCACCCTCGGATCCGCGGACACCGAAGGTGAACGCGCGGTTCGCGGCCGTGTTGAGCACGGCGGTGACGAGCAGTGAGACGGCGTTGGCCCACTGCGCACCCATGATCGGATGCAGGATCAGGTAGAGCAGCGCGTACGCGACGGTCGACGCGACGCCGATCACGGCGAACCGGGCCAGCTGCCCGACCATGCCGCGGGGCACTCCGGGCACCAGCGGCTCGCGCCCGAAACTGTCACGCAGGCTGCCGATGGGCAGCGATCCGGTGGACAGGGCCCGGCCCACCCGCCACACGCCCTTGAGGTCGGCGACGGCGGTCGCGACGATGTCGACGCGACTGTCCGGGTCGTCGACCCAGTCGACGGGGACCTCGTGGATGCGGAGGCCTGCGCGTTCCGCGAGCACCAGCAACTCGGTGTCGAAGAACCACCCGGTGTCCTCGACCAGCGGCAGCAGGCGCTGCGCGACGTCCGCCCGCATCGCCTTGAACCCGCACTGCGCGTCGGAGAACCGCGCGTGCAGTGCGCTGCGGAGGATGAGGTTGTAGCTGCGGGAGATGAACTCGCGCTTCGGTCCCCGGACCACCCGCGACGAGCGGGCGAGGCGGGAGCCGATCGCGAGGTCCGAGTGTCCCGACAGCAAGGGCGCGATGAGCGGCATCAGGGCGTTGAGGTCCGTCGACAGGTCGACGTCCATGTACGCCACCACCTCGGCGTCGGAGGCACTCCACACCGCACGCAGAGCGCGACCTCGCCCCTTCTCGTCGAGGTGCGCGACGTGGACGCCGTCGATCTCGGCGGCCAGCCGGTGCGCCACGGCGAGGGTGGCGTCGGCGCTGGCATTGTCGGCGATGGTGATCCGGGCGGAGTAGGGAACGTTCTCGTCGAGGTGCCGCCGCAGCCGGCGCACGCAACGTTCGAGTCCGGCTTCCTCGTTGTAGACCGGCACGACAACGTCGAGCACGGGCGCGGTCTCGGCGGTTTCGGGGGTCTCGAGTCGTCCCATGGCGCCCGGTGCGCGGGAGAGGGAATTCGTCGTCATGCGTCTTAGATTCGGCCCGTACGCTCCGATGACTCTGGACGGAGGCTGGGAGTTTCCTGTGCGCTTCGCGCCCGTGAGTACTTATTAACCGCGGGAGGTTAATAAGTACTCACGGGGGGCGAAGCCGCATAATGGCGGCCATGGGATCTGTATTCAGCGCCATCATCAACGGAGATCTGCCCGGACGTTTCGTGTGGGAGGACGAGGACGTCGTCGCGTTCCTCACCATCGCCCCCGTCACGCAGGGCCATGCGCTCGTCGTACCCCGCAAGGAGGTGGACCAGTGGCAGGACGTCGACGGTGAGATCTGGGCGAAGGTCATGGACGTCGCCCGCACGATCGGGCAGGCCGTCCGCCCCGCTTTCGACGCACCGCGGGCAGGACTGCTGATCGCGGGCCTCGAGGTGCCGCACCTGCACGTGCACGTCTTCCCGGCCTACGACCTCGGCGATTTCAACATCAGCAACGCCGAGCAGAACCCGTCCCAGGAATCGCTCGACGAGGCGCAGGCGAAGCTCAAGGCTGCGCTGCGCGAACTCGGTCACGGGGAGAACGTCCCCGACTGACGGTCAGTTCGACCGCGGCAGTTCCACCCGGAACGTGGCGCCCTCGCCGGGCCGGCTGTCGACGGTCACCGACCCGCGGTGGGCGGCGACCAAGGCCGCCACGATCGACAGGCCGAGGCCGCTGCCACCGCTCTCCCGGGTGCGGGACGCGTCGGTGCGGTAGAACCTCTCGAACACCCGGGCCGCGTCCTCCTCGCTGAGTCCCGGTCCGGTATCGGCCACCTCGAGCACGACGCTGTGTTCGGTGGTGCTCAGCCGCACCGTCACGTCCGAGGTGGCGGGGGTGTGTTTGACGGCGTTGGCGAGCAGGTTGCCGAGGACCTGTCGCAGCCGGGCCTCGTCACCGATCACCTCGGGCGTCCCGGGTCCGGGGCGGACGTCGAGTGCGATGGACCGATCGGGGGCGACGGCGCGTGCCCCGTGCACGGCGTCCGACGCCACCGACAGCAGGTCGACGGGCCGGGTCTCGAGGGGACGCTGGGCATCGAGCCGGGCGAGCATGAGGAGATCCTCGACGAGGAGCCCCATCCGCGACGCCTCGCCTTCGATGCGACTCATGAGGGTTTCCGTGTCGGTCATCGCGCCTTGTCGATACAGCTCGGCGAAGCCGCGGATCGTGGTGAGCGGGGTGCGCAACTCGTGGCTCGCGTCCGCGACGAATCGCCGCATCTTCTCCTCGGAGCGGCGCGCCGATTCCTCCGACGCCTCGGTGGCGGCGAACGCGTGCTGGATCTGGGCGAGCATTCCGTTGAGCGCCACGGACAGTCGACCGATCTCGGTACGGTCGTCCCGTTCCGGGACACGCCGGTGCAAGTCACCCGAGGCGATCGCCGCGGCGGTCTCCTCCACTTCGACGAGGGGACGCAGACTGCGCCGGACCACGAAGTACGCGACCACTCCGAGCGCTATCAGCACGACCACACCGATGATGAGTTGCAGCACGATCAGCCGGTTCACCGTTTCGTCGTTCTCGGTGAGTGTCATCGCGACGGTGGTCTCGGTTCCGTCCGGCGCGGTCGTCGTCAGCACCCGCCACCGCACGTCGGAGTTGTCGGTCGAGCCGACCGTCTCGGGCCCCGACGCGGGGTCCTCGGGCAGTGCGGGGGAGGCGGATTCGTCGTTGATCTCACGCAGGACCGTTCCGTTCGGCAGCGTCGTGCGGACGTAGAACGGGCTCGGTGGGCGGCCTAGGTTCGGTTCGACCGGCGGCGGCAGCGGGCGCAATTTGCCGGGCTTCGCCCACCCCTGAGCCGCGTCGTGCAGCTGGTGATCGACACGGTTGGTCAGCGAATTCTCCAGCGCCGACGTCACCGCGACACCGGACGCGAGGAGTCCGAGCGCAGAGAGCAGAAGCACGGCGCCGACGAGGGTGATGCGCAGCGGCATCGCGCGAATCCACCGTCGCGCAGGCCCGTTCGGGACAGCGGCGACCGCCTCGGCCGGCTCCCGCGGAGCCGCAGGCGCGGTCATCGCCGCGGTTCTCGCATCACGTAGCCGACTCCGCGGAGGGTGTGGATCAGCGGCGTCTCGCCCGTGTCGACCTTCCGGCGGAGGTAGGACACGTACGACTCGACCACCCCGACCTCACCGCCGAAGTCGTAGTTCCAGACGTGGTCGAGGATCCGCGGCTTGCTCAGCACGGTGCCGGCGTTGACCATGAAGTACCGCAGCAGGGTGAACTCCGTCGGCGACAGCGACACCAGGTCGCCCGCCTTCCAGACCTCCCGCGTGTCGTCGTCGAGTTCGATGTCGGCGAACTTGATGCGGGCGGACTGCTCCTCCACCGACACCTTGCCTGCCCGCCGCAGGATGACGCGCAGCCGGGTCACCACTTCTTCGAGGCTGAACGGCTTGGTGACGTAGTCGTCCGCACCGAGGGTGAGGCCGCTGATCTTGTCCTCCACCGCATCCTTCGCGGTGAGGAACAGCACCGGAGCGTCCACACCGTCGGCGCGCAGCCGCTTGAGCAGGCCGAACCCGTCCATTCCCGGCATCATGACGTCGAGGATCACGGCGTCGGGGCGGAACGTGCGCGCCGTGTCGAGTCCCTCGGCCCCGGTCGACGCCGTCGCCACCTCGAATCCCTGAAAACGCAGGCTCACGGAGAGCAACTCGAGGATGTTCGGTTCGTCGTCGACGACGAGGACGCGGGCTTCGACAGGCTTCTCATTCACGCAACCCATCATCACTCGTGACGCTGGATCGTCGCTGCACGTTTCCTGGGAGATTGCTGTGAGCCGTACCGCCTGCTTGTGCGGGTGGGATTCCGGTCGTCAGTTCACCACGATGTTGAGGTTGAGTACTACTCCGCCGAACGTCAGGATCGTGTTGGCCAATCCGAGGGTGACACCGCTGTTGAGTGCCCCGAGCAGTCCGAGCATCATGACCTCCATCGTCGCCCCTGGGAAGGGGTGGTTGCGCGCTGTCCGTGCGCGTTGCGGATGACACTAGGTCAACTCGGAAGAATTCGCGGCGACACACGCAAGCAAATTCGCTGAATAAAATCACCCATTCTTCTTTACCGAAAAAGGGGGAAATTCTCGGTACATGAGCAAGGATGGGAAAGTTGCGCTCCGCGTGCCGGCGCCTCCGGCCGTCGCATACGAGACAACCCCGCCGTCGATCCGACAGCGGGGTTGCGGGAGCGGAGTTGTCTTGACAGGCAGGAAGTTCAGGCTACGACGTTCAGGTTGAACACCACTCCACCGAACGTCCCGATCGTGTTGGCGAGTCCGAGGGTGAAAGCGCTGTTGATTGCGGCGAGCAGTCCGAGCATCATGATGTGCCTCGTTATCTTCCGTGGTATATGCACAGAATTCACTGTTTCGCTCGACAATAAATGAGGCGACCTCGATCTGCGAGATAATCGGCGCATTCGCGACCCGTGCGCGTTCGAGGAGTGTGTGTACTCGCTCACCACTCACAGGCGCGGAGCGCCCCGTTGGGTACCGTGGAAATCGTCGACACGACATCCGGACGAGCGCACCGTACCCGGCCAGCGACAAGACGGTGCCCGGAGGTTTGTCATGGCGTGGATCGTGCTTGTGCTGTCGGGAATCCTGGAGGCCGTCTGGGCCACCGCCCTCGGCCGATCGGAAGGGTTCACCAAACTCGGACCCAGTGTCGTATTCGGCGTCGCGTTGATTCTCAGCATGGCGGGTCTGGCGTTCGCGATGCGCAGTCTCCCCATCGGAACGTCGTACGCGGTCTGGGTCGGCATCGGCGCAGCCCTCACGGTCGGGTTCGCGATGGTGACCGGCTCCGAGAGTTCCTCACTGGTGAAGATCCTGCTGATCCTGGGCATCGTGGGATGCGTCGTCGGGCTGAAGGTCCTGCACTGACCGGATCGTGACACTCGATGCTTGTGTGTCGCGGGTTACAGTAATTCCATGAACCTGGTGTCGTTGATGACCCTCCCGGTGCGCGTCGGTCTTGCGGCGGCCGATGTCGGTCTCGGAATCGCCGAAGCCAGCCTGATGACCGTCCGGACGGCGGTCGCCGGGACGGGTGTCGTCACGGGGATGGGTACCCAGGGCAGCCCGTTGCAGGTGATCAGCCAGCTGTCGTCGCTCGCGGCCAACGACCGCCCGCTCGGGCAGGCCCTCCAGCCGGGTGGTCCGCTCGACCGCCTCCTCGCTCCGGGCGGTCCCGTCGACCGTCTCACGTCGGAGGGCGGCACCCTCGAACGCCTGCTCGAGCCGGGCGGCCCGCTCGAGCGGGTGCTCGCCAAGGACGGCCCGCTCGACCGGGTGCTCGCCGAGGACGGCACCCTGGAACGGCTTCTCGCGAAGGACGGTCTGCTCGACCGTCTCACCGCGGAGCAGGGGCCGCTCGAACGACTGACCGCGCGGGACGGTGCGGTCGAGCGGCTCACGGCGCCGGGCGGAATCGTGGACCGGGCGCTCGCCGAGAACGGCATCCTCGAGACCCTGCTGTCGGAGGGCGGCGCGTTCGAACGGCTCATCGCCGAGGGTGGCCCGCTCGACCAGATCGTGGCGCTGTCCGAGACGTTGACGGCCCTGGCGCCCAACCTCGAGCGGATGAGCGCCAGCATCGACCTGTTGCAGGAAACCGTGGGCATTCTCAGCGCCGCGGTCGGGCCGCTCGGCGACCTCGCCGGCAAGTTGCCGGGACGCTGGCTCAAGGGCAAGGGCGACCGCCCGGGCGTCGACTACACACTCGGGCCCGCCTGACACTTGACCTGAACGCAACTCGAGGTTTTACGGTCGGGTCATGACTCGCATCGAAGGCCTCGGACCTGTCGGCATCACCCTGAACATCTCACCGGACGAGACGTACCTCGACGACGCGGCCCGGCTGGAATCCCTCGGCTATTCGGCGATCTGGCTGCGGGGCGGTCAGATCGACAGCCTGGACCGGATCTCGGCCGTCGTCCGGGCGACCGACTCGATCCCCGTCGCGACCGGCATCATCCCGGTCGGCGTGTACGACTCGGACGCCGTCGCTCAGCTCTTTGCGGATCTGCAGACCACGGCGCCGGACCGGTTCGTCGTCGGGCTGGGCGGCCCGCAGCAGGTCCCCCGGCCGCTCCGGGCGTTGAACGAGTATCTCGACAGGCTCGACCGGTCCGATCCGCCGGTGCCTGCGGAGCGACGGATTCTGGCGGCGCTGGGCCCACGCAAGCTGGAACTCGCGCGGGACAGGGCCGCGGGGGCCGTCGTGCTCCTCGTCACCCCCGACTACACCGCCGAGGCGCGGCGCATCCTCGGCCCGGACGCCACGCTGGTCGTCTCACTGATGACGGTGCTCGGCACCGACGCCGCGCGGGCCCGCGACACCGCCCGCGTTCCGCTCCGATTCCTGTCCGGGGTGGGCGGCTATGCCACGAATTTCGAGCGGATGGGTTTCGGCGCCGACGACATCTCGGGGCTGAGCGACCGGCTCGTCGACGACCTGGTCGCCTGGGGTGACGCGGACGCGATCGTCGCGCGGGTACACAGCCACCTCGCGGCCGGCGCCGATCATGTCGTCGTGAGCGAACTGGGTGAGCGGCCGGGCGAGGTGGCCCGGCAGCTCGCGACACGGTTGCCACTTCGCGCATAGGACGACCGGCCGACAGCCCCCGACCCGTGCCTCTGGTATGTATTTCGCATGACACGAACCATCGTTGCGCTGTTGATCCCTGCCGCCCTGCTGCTCGGGGCGTGCAGTTCCGAATCGACCACCACCGAGGCCGAGTCCCCGGCGAGCGCAACGACCGAGGCCACCGAGGCATCCTCCGCAGACCTGCCCGCTGTCGCGGACCTGTGCAAGGGCCTGCTCCAGTACACGAACGGAGCGGAGGCTCGCGCGCAGCAGAGCGGCGAGACGTTCGACCGTACGAAGGCCCTCGACGACCTCTTCACCCAGTCGGCCGAGACGCCGGAGTGGAAGGATGCTCCGCAGGAGCGCAAGGATCAGATGATCCAGGCCTACGACGCCGCCAAGACCGGGGCCTGCTGACCCGGATTCGCAATCGAGGACCGAAACTGTCCTCAATTCTTCGTAGCGTGCCCGGTATGACCGACACGACGAAGTCCATCCGTCCGTTTCGCATCGACATCGCGCAGGAGCAACTCGACGATCTTGCCGATCGTCTCGCACGCACCCGGTTCGGCACACCCCTTCCGGGTGACGACTGGGCGAGCGGTGTGCCCACGTCCTACCTGGTCGAACTCGTCACGTACTGGCGCGACGAGTTCGACTGGCGGGCGCAGGAGAAATCGCTCAACACCATCCCGCAGTTCGTCACCGAGATCGACGGGCAGAACATCCACTTCCTCCACGTGCGCTCCCCCGAACCGAACGCACTGCCCCTCGTCCTCACCCATGGCTGGCCGGGTTCGTTCGTCGAGTTCCTCGACGTGATCGGCCCGCTCACCGACCCCGCAGCGCACGGGGGCGACCCCGCCGACGCGTTCGATGTGGTCGTGCCGTCGCTGCCCGGATTCGGATTCTCCGGACCGGTCCGCGAATCGGGCTGGGACACTACCCGTATCGCCGCGGCGTGGGCAGAGCTGATGACCCGGCTCGGCTACCACCGCTACGGGGTCCAGGGCGGGGACATCGGTGCGGACGTCTCACCCGAGGTCGCCCGCATTGCCCCGGACGCGGTGGTCGGGGTGCATCTCAACGGCAACGTCGGGGTTCCGTTCCACGAGCTGGACGAGGCGGAGCAGGCGAGCCTGTCACCGCTGGAACAGGACCGACGCGACCGGGTGTCACGGTTCATGTCCGAGGAGTTCGGCTACATCGCCATCCAGTCCACCAGGCCCGCGACTCTCGGAGCCGCCCTTGCCGATTCGCCGGTGGGCCAGCTCGCGTGGATCGTCGACAAGTTCCGCGAGTGGACACATCCCCGCGAGGCGCTCCCCCACGACGTCGTCGGCATCGACCGACTTCTCACCAACGTCATGCTGTACTGGCTCACCGGGACCGCGTCTTCGTCCGCGTATGTCGGCTACACGCAGGAATCATCCTGGGGCGCCGCCAAATCCGCGTCCGGAGTTCCGACCGCGGTCATCGTCTTCGCCCATGACGTCGGCATCCGCCGCTACGCCGAACAGGAACACGCGATCACGCGGTGGACCGACATCGAAGACAGTGGCGGTCACTTCGCCGCACTCGAAGAGCCCGAGACCCTGACCGCGGACATCCGGGAGTTCTTCGCCGGACTCCGCTGAGCGCGATACGACGAACCACCGGCCCGGGCGGGGGGTCCGGCGGTTCGTCGACGGTGTTGCGTCAGTTGCCGATACCGGCAACCTCCTGGGCGATACCGGCCAGTCGCGTCTGGGCCGCGGAGACCACGCCCTGGCGATCCTTGTGGGCTTCCTCGTAGGCGACGACGGTGCGCACGTCGGAGGGATCGGTCAGTTCCTTGACCGCGGCGACCGCCTGGGACACGTTGAGGTCGTCGTAGTCGGCGATCGGGAGTTCGTCCGCCTCCAGGACGCCACCGGCGGCGCGTGCGGAATGGATCGCGTCGGCGATTCCGTCGGCGCCTTCGTTGCGAGTGACCTGCTCCGCCGTTTCGAGGGCGGCATCACGCGAGGCGGCAAGCGTCTTCACGGCGACATCGCCCGCGTGGGCGCCTCGACCGAGCAACGCGCTCAGCATCGGCGGGGTGGTGCGGGCCGTGTCGAGAGCACGGTCGATGCCACGCGCGGACCACGAGACCGGGACGTTGATCAGCCGGATCGTGGCACCGGTCGCCACCTGGAACGGGGTGCGTCGCAGGGCCGCCGGCCCACCGAGCGCCTCCTCCGCGAGCACCGTGGTCAACCAGTCGACGGTCGCGGCGTGCGCGGTGACCAGTCGATCGGCCAACCGGACGACGTCCTGCTTCCCGGCCGCGGTCGCGAGGGCCTTCACGTACCGCGCCCGGTCGAGCAACTGGTGTTCGAGGGCGAGGTCGCCGAGCAGGGCCTCGTCGAACGGCTGCGCCTGCTCCGCCATCGCCTTCAGCGCCGCTGCCAGCCTGCCGAACAGCGGGCCGACGATCTCGGGCACTCCCCCGAGATCGCGGATGGCGCGTTCGACCGCCTCTGCGCGGAGGCGTCCGTTCTCGGCGTTCTCGGTGAGCTCTCGGCGCACGGCCTCGGTGCGCGCTTGCGCGACGCGGGTTTCGGCGACCTGGATCTCGGTGTTGGTCAGATCGAGTACGGCGTGCAGCTGGGTGATCAGTGTGGGGACGGTCATGTTGTGTCCTTTCCCGTTCTTGGGTGCGGTCAGATCAGGCGTGCGGTCAGATCAGGCGTGCGGTCAGATCAGGCGTGCGGTCAGATCAGGCTGGAGATGAGATACGCCGCGAGTAGGACACCGGCGAGAACGGCCGCGGCGGTGACGGCCGCGAGGACCGCCGATCCGGTCACGGACATCGCGGGCACGGCGGCGACGAGCGCAGCGACGAGAGCGGTCCCGAGCGAGAAACGACGGTCGGGCTCGTCCTGCTGGTTCTTCGCGTGCCGGGGTGTGCTTGTGCGGAGTGCATGGTGGGCAAGGGTCATGGTTCGATTTCCCGTCTGGAGTCGAATACGGACCAGAGTCGGGACCACACGAGAGGGCGTTCGCCGGACGACGCTGTCGGCGCCTTCGTGCAGATCCCGGGTTTCGCGATTTACAGCGTCAGTTCGCTGACGACATCGACTGCACGGGCAGTGTCGGGTTCGGCCATTGCGTGTTCTCTCCCTACCGCAACGTCACATGCTCGAATGCGTGCGGCTCGTTCGGATCGTCAACTTATCTGCTCTGGCTGATACAGATTTCATCTTATCTACTTGGCAGTAAAGTTCAACCCATCCGAGCAAGAGAATCGGCCGATGCCGGGATGACGGCACCAAAAACCGCCGGGACCAGCACAGATGACACACACACAGAATCTTCAGTGCGCGAGAAGACCGGGGGCGGACACCGCCCTCAACCCGACGATCGGTCGAATCCTGGCAACCCGATCACCCTCCGGCTGCGCCACTTTCCGACCCTTCCAACCGTGACGCCAGATCCGCGTTCTCGGATTCGAGCGCGAGGATCCTCTGAATGCCCGGGACGTTCACTCCGTCGTCCATGAGCTGCGCTATGCGCGCCAACCTGACCAGATCGTCGTCGCTGTATCTACGGGTGCCGCCGCTGGTCCGTGCAGGGGTCAGCAATCCGCGACGCTCGTACAACCGCAGGGTCTGCGGGCCGATGCCCGTCAACTCCGACGTCACCGCAATTCCGTAGACCCCGCGACAGGAGCGGGGTAAGGCGTCGATGGTCACAACAGGCTCCCTTCTGCTTAAGGAACACCCGATGTTAACAAACCGATGAAATCAATCTGCAACACCGGATATAGATTTTGCATATTCCACTCAGCATGCACCCTCGGCTGCGGCGAGAGCCAGGGCAGGGTGACGTAATCTCGGAGCCGAACCGAACGCGAACCGAGGCCGCCCGGGCAGGGTTCGCGGAGGTGTCGTGGCCGCGAGTGCCACGGCCGCTGCGCCAGAGACGAGAAGACGGTGCCCCGCACTCAGGAACACGCAGATCGTTACCGCGACGCCCTCACTGCGCTCGCGGCGGCTACCCAGCGACCGGCAAATGTGGTCAACACCGGGGCGGGCTATGCGATCCGGGTCGATTTCGAGTACAACCGCTACCTTCTCGCGTCCAACGCTGCCGACGGACTGACCGACGCCGCCGAGGACACGTCCGAATGGCGGGTGAGCCTCTATCAGGGAGTCACCGACGGAACTCCGGACGAACTGCTGGCCGCCGCCGAGCACGCATGGCTCGTCGACGCGTTCGACCTCGCGTTCGCCGATATCCGGGCCGAGGGCAAATGGCAGTCGGCCGACGCCTCGTTCGACGCGTTCAACTCCACTAACGGCCAGTCCACCAGCTGAGCCGGTAGGCGCGCCTCAGGCCCGACCCGGGACCTCGGACTTCACGAGCTGCTCCAGCTCGGCGTTGCGGGCCGCCAGGATCGCGTTCTCGGCTTCGAGCTGAAGAATCTGACCGATTCCGATCAGATTGACACCGGCCGCGACGAGTTCGGTGATCTTCTGGAGGCGCGCGACATCGTCCTCGCTGTACCGGCGTGTTCCACCGCCCGTGCGAGTCGGTGTGATCAACCCTCGCCGCTCGTACAAGCGCAGCGTCTGCGGGCCGATACCCGTCAGCTCCGACGTTACCGAGATCCCGTACACACCCCGCTGCGATCGAAGCGGCACATGAGAGGACGTCACCGGATCTCCCTTCTTCTTAGGGCGCATCAATCCTAACAAGGTCCGGAAGACACAATGTGCCGCAGGGGGTGCAGGTTCGCTCTGGCCTTCGCGGACCGCGCTTCCGCGCTCCTGCATCGCAGTTCCCGGTAGCCCTGCGGTCCACCCTGCCTCATCTGATTCCTTCCCGGTTCGGTTCTCCGTCCGCGCTTGCCCTCTCGAGCAGCAATCTTGCTCATTCCGCTTGAACTTCCTGCCCCATGACTGTAGAACAAATCTATATTCTTGAACGCAGATAAGTTCTCACCACGAGGTGGGCACCAAGGAGAACCGATGACCACACACAACCCGCAGAACGCTCCCCACGACGGAGATGTCCTCGTTCTCGGCGCAGGCAGCGGCGGAGCGATCGCCGGCGGCCTGATCGCCACGCTGGCCCTCAGCGCGCTCACTCTCCTCTCCTCCCTGCCGACCTGACGGCCTGCCCGCCCCACCCTTTCCACACCGCCCCTTCACACCCGACAGGACACAGCGCTCATGCCCGCCAGCTCCACATCCCACGCTTCCGCCACCACTACTGCCTCGCGAGGCGGAGCAACGATGAGCACCGAGGAAATCAAGGCCCGGATCGAGGCGATGTTCGCCGACGAGGCCACCGACACCTCCCCCGCACTCGTCGAATAGTGACGCCATCGCCGATGCCGGCAGGTCAGAGAAGGGCAGAGCCATGAACGTGTCCACCCAGCTCGTCGCACCATCCTGCGAAATCCGTCGCATCCCCTCCAGGACGACGCCGACGCATCGCACGAAGCCTGCGGCAGAGGTCGCAACAGACGACCGACGGCGGGAACGCCCGGAGCCCGCGCGACGCGAGCGCGACCAGTACCGCGACGTGCCCGCGCAGTGCGAGGCCATCGGCCGGCTCGCCGCCTCCGACCCCCGCCGCGAAGTGTTGCGCCAACGGCTGATCGAACGTTGCCTGCCGCTCGCCGAACACATCGCCCGGCGTTTCCACGGTCGCGGAGAACCACTCGACGACCTGATCCAGGTCGCCCGCCTCGGACTGGTCAAGGCCGTCGACCGCTTCGACGCCCGCTGCGGAGCGAACTTCGTGTCCTACGCCGTCCCGACCATCACCGGCGAAGTCCGCAGGCACTTCCGTGACACGGGGTGGGCCATGCGCGTCCCGCGCAGCATGCAGGAACTGCACCTCTCCCTCACCAACGCGACGACCGAACTGACCATCACACTCGGACGCGCCCCGACGGCGAGCGAACTGGCCGAGGCCGTCGGGATCGACAAGGACGAAGTAGTGCAGGGCCTCCGGGTCGCCGACGCATACAGCACCCTCTCCACCGATTTCCCGCTCGGCGAGAACGAACGCCCGCTGTCGGAGACGATCGGCGACGTCGACCCGGCCCTCGCCCACGTCGAGGACCACGTGGTCCTCGCACCACTGCTGGAATCACTTCCCGACCTCGAACGCACCGTGCTGGTCCTGCGCTTCTTCGGCAACATGACCCAGTCGCAGATCGCCGCGCGGGTGGGTGTCTCGCAGATGCAGGTGTCCCGGCTCCTGACCAAGACGCTGGCGGACCTGCGCGGGAAACTCGCCGACGTGGGCGGTCAGATGCTCTCGTAGGCGGCGAGGAAGTCCTCCCACGTCCGCTTGCCCGTCGCTGCGACGTCGAGTGACAGGTTCGCGCCCTCCCGGTACGCGCGGCCGGCCTTTCCCGGCATCCGCACCGGCATCATCAGCCGATGCCTTCCGGTCGCCTTCAGGTATCCGCGCATCAGCTCGGCCATCCCGTACACGGTCGGTCCGGGCAGGTCGGGCACCAGGCCGGCCGGCGCCCCGAGGGTCAGTTCCACCAGACGCGCCGCGACCTCCGCCGAGTCGACCGGCTGGAACCGCAGTCCGCCCGGAACCGGAATCACGGGCAGTTTCACCATCTTCTGCAGCATGGTCAGCACCAGGTCGTGGAACTGGGCCGCGCGCAGCGTCGTCCACGGCACACCCGAGTCGGCCACCGCTCGTTCCGCGGCCAGCTTGGATCCGAACCAGCCGAGCGGAACTCCGTCGGCGCCGATCACCGAGATGTACACCAGGTGCTGCACCCCGGCGCGCGAGGCGGCCTCCACCAGGTTCCGCGTCGCGACCTCGTCACCCTTGGGTCCGCCCGCCAGGTGCAGAACGGTCTCGACCCCCTCCAGCGCGGGCTCTATTCCCTTGCCCTCGAACAGGTCACCGGCCAGATACTCGACGCCGTCGACCGGCTCGCGGCCGTGCCGGCTGAGAACGCGCACGTCCCGTCCCGCCGCCCGCAGCAGTGGGACGACCTGACGTCCGAGCGTGCCCGTGCCGCCGGTGATCAGAATGGGTGATGTCATGATCTCTCCAGATTCGTTGGGTGCGGGACTCGGTTTCCCGGTCTCGACAGCTGGTTTTCGGTGGATCTACTGCTAAGACACGCGGCGAGGAAGGAATGTGACACGGTGGACGACCGCGATCGGCTGACGGAGCGTTTCGAGGAACACCGGCCCCGGCTGCGGGCTGTCGCGTACCGGATGCTGGGCTCGGTGAGCGAGGCCGACGACGCCGTCCAGGAGGCGTGGCTGCGCATGAGCCGCGCCGACACCGACGACGTGGACAATCTCGAGGCGTGGCTGATCACGGTGGTGTCGCGGGTGTGCCTGAACGTGCTGCGCTCACGCGAGCAGCGGCGCGAGGAACCTCTCGACGTCCAGGCACACGACCCGGTCGTCGCTCACGAGGACGGTGGAGACCCCGAACACGAAGCGATGCTGGCGGACTCGGTCGGCCTGGCACTGCTCGTGGTGCTCGACACGCTGACCCCGGCCGAGCGGCTCGCGTTCGTCCTGCACGACATGTTCGACGTGCCCTTCGACGACGTCGCCCCCATCGTGGGCCGCTCCTCCCCAGCGGTGCGGCAACTCGCCAGCCGCGCCCGCCGACGGGTGAAAGGAGCCTCCCCGGCGCCGGACACTGCGGATCTGGACCGCCAGCGCCGTGTCGTCGACGCCTATCTGGCCGCGACCCGCGGCGGCGACTTCGACGCTCTGGTCGCCCTGCTCGATCCGGACGTGGTGCTCCGGGCGGATCCGGCGGTCGGACCCACCCCGGCACCTCTCCTGATCCGGGGTGCCCGGGTCGTGGCCAGGGGCGCGCTCGCCTCCTCGGAACGGGCCCGGTCCACGCAGGTCGCCCTGGTGAACGGGGCAGCCGGGCTCGTGATGGCTCTCCACGGTCGGCTGCACCTGGTGTTGGCGTTCACGATCGCGGACGGCAGGATCACCGAGATCGACGTCATCGCAGAATCCGATCGGGTCCGCCGACTCGATCTCGCGGTTCTCGATGACTGACGGGACGCCGGTCACCCGTACAGGGTGATGACCCTGCGCGCCCCGACCCCCAGCATGGAGGTGGTCGACACTGCCGGGAGAGGGGCGCGAACGTGACTACTGCCTCGGACGACGACGCCCCGCCCCAGAGCGCGGCCGCGCCGTCGCCGTTCCCGCCGATCGCCGACTACGCCTTCCTCTCGAACTGCCACACGGGGGCGCTGATCGCGCCGGACGGTTCCGTCGACTGGCTGTGTGTGCCCCGGTTCGACTCACCCAGCGTGTTCGGGTCACTCCTCGACCGCGAGGCGGGGATGTTCCGGATCGGCCCGTTCGGGCTCAACGTTCCGGCGTCCCGGCAGTACGAGCCGGGAAGCAACACCATCTCGGCGGTGTGGAACACGCCGACCGGCTGGGTGACCGTGCGCAGCGCGCTGACGATGGGTCCGAGCCGCGGCGAGGACACCGTCACGCCCCACACACGGCCGCCGGCAGACGAGGACGCCGATCACATGCTGGTCCGCACGGTCACCTGCCTCGACGGCAGTGTGGAGGTGGAGTTGGTGTGCGAGCCCGTGTTCGACTACGGGCGTACACCGGCGGAGTGGGTTCTGGTGGACGGCGATCGGCACACCGCCGACGCGAGCGGCGCGGGTCGGACCCTCCGACTGCGGACGGACATGGCGCTCGGCATCGAGGGTGGGCGGGTTCGCGCCCGCCACGTGCTGGAGAAGGGTGAAACCCTCTACTGCGCACTGTCCTGGGCGGCGGAGCTCGCCGCACCGGAAACGGCGGAAGAGGCCGTCGCGCAACTCGATGCAACCTCGACGTTCTGGCGGCGCTGGTTCAGCCACGCACGGTTTCCCGACCACCGGTGGCGGGAGGCGATCCAGCGGTCCGCCCTGACCATCAAGGGACTCACGTACATGCCGACCGGCGCCACCGTCGCAGCCCTCACCACATCGCTGCCGGAAACTCCCGGCGGCGAACGTAATTGGGACTACCGGTACACCTGGATGCGGGACTCCACGTTCACCCTGCAGGCTCTGCACTATCTGAACCTGGACTGGGAGGCCGACGAGTTCATGCAGTTCATCGCCGATCTCGAGTCGAACGGCGATGGCGCACTGCAGATCATGTACGGAATCGACGGCACCCGCGACCTGACGGAGTCGACCCGCGACGACCTGTCCGGCTACGCGGGCGCGCGACCGGTGCGCATCGGCAACGGCGCGTTCGACCAGCGGCAGAACGACGTGTTCGGCGCCGTCCTCGACTCGATCCTGTTGCACACCGTGCGCAGCAAGCGCCTCCCCCGCCGGCTGTGGCCGCTCGTGCAGCAGCAGGCGACGTGCGCGTCCGCGGTGTGGCGCAACCCCGATCAGGGGATCTGGGAGGCCCGCGGCGCACCGCAGCACTACGTGTCGTCGAAGCTGATGTGCTGGGTGGCACTCGACCGGGCGTCGAAGATCGCGGGCATCCGCGGCGATCGCTCGGCCGAGGAAACCTGGCGTGCCACAGCCGAAGAGATCCGCGCCGACATCCTCGAGCACGGGGTGAAGAACGGGGTGCTGCGCCAGCACTACGACACCGAGGCGCTGGACGCGTCGACCCTGCTCGCCGCGGTCTTCGGATTCCTTCCCCGCGGGGACCAGCTCCTGCGTGCCACGGTCGACGCCATCGCAACCGATCTCACCGAAGACGGATTCGTCCTGCGCTACCGCACCGGCGAAACCGACGACGGACTGTCGGGGAAGGAGGGCAGTTTCCTGATCTGCTCCTTCTGGCTGGTGTCGGCACTGACCGTGGTCGAAGAGGTACAGGAGGCAACCGATTTGATGGAGCGGTTGCTCAGCGTGTCCTCGCCCCTGGGGCTGTACGCCGAGGAGTTCGACACGAGCACCGGCCGTCATCTCGGCAATTTCCCGCAGGCGTTCTCCCACCTCGCACTGATCGAGGCCGCGGGGCGCATCATCCTGCACGAGCGGATGCGGGAACTGATGTGAGCCCCGGCGGGCCCCGACCTCCCGTCACCGTAGGCTGAGATCGTGTCCCGAGCAGAGTCGAATCGGACGTACAGCGGCCAACCGGTTGCGGAACGTCGCGTAGCCCGCCGGGCGCGGTTCCTCGACTCCGCCCTGTCGGTCTTCGCGGAGAAGACGTACGCCCACAGTTCGATCAGCGACATCTGTGCCCACGCCGGACTGTCACGTCGCCAGTTCTACGAGGAGTTCGGCAGCCGCGAGGACATCCTCCTCGCGCTCTACGACACGATTCAGGACGAGGCCCGGGACGCGGTGCTCGCCGCGAACGACCGGGCGCCCTCGCGGGATCCCCGGACCGTCGCCGGCACCGTCATGACGGCGTACATCGAATCGGTCGGCACGGACGAGCGGCGGGCCAGGATCATCTTCGTGGAGGTGGTCGGGGCGGGCCCCCGGGTCGAGCAGTATCGCCTCGAGCGCCGCACGCAGTGGGCGCAACTCTTCGAAACCGTCACCCGCACGATCGACGGCGGCATCGTCGACCCGCCCGAGCGGTTCGCGATGGTGTCGATCGCCTTCATCGGGGCGGTCAACGATCTCGCCCACCACTGGAGCACCGCCTCCCCCAGGCCGTCCGCGTCGGTGCTGGTGGACGTCCTGAGCACGATGCTCATCGCGCTGGTCACCGATCAGACCTGAACCGAACTTACTCGCGAGTATTGCGATACCCGTCACACCTGATCTAAGGTCTGCTCACAAAGTGAGACATAGACGTCTCACTTCGGCCGGGGAGGACCACATGATCGGACCGAGAGCACGACGACGTCGAATGCTGCTGGTGGGAGCGATGGTGGTGGGCACACAGCTCGCCGTCGCCGCGCCGTCCGTCGGGGCTCCCGCCGACGACGGAACGCCGGTGGACGTGCAGCCGGCCCCTACCGTCCCCGCCTGGCCCGAGGCCGACCGGGGCTTCTACGAACCACCGGCCTCCGTGGTCGCGGCGGCCGAGCCGGGCGAGATCATCGCCGCCCGCGAAGTACACCTGGCGAACCTGTCGGTGCTTCCGGTGAACGTCGACGCGTGGCAGCTGTCGTATCGCTCCACCAACTCGCGGGACGAGCCGATCCCGGCGGTCGCGACGGTCGTCAAGCCCCGGGGCACGATCGACGGCGTCCGCAATCTGCTCTCGCTCCAGCCGGCGGAAGACTCCCTCGGCAAGTACTGCGCCGCCTCGTACGCACTGCAGCAGTGGTCCGTGCCCGCGCCGCTGACCGGTCAGGTCGTCGCGCCGCTGCAGTTCCTCGAGGCGCAGGCCGCCCTCGCCCAGGGATGGGCCGTCGTGATGCAGGATCACCAGGGCCCGAACGCCGCGTATGCGGCCGGGCCCCTCGCGGGCCGCATCACCCTGGACGGAATCCGGGCGGCGGAGAACTTCGACCCCCTGGGCCTGACAGGCAGGCAGACCCCGGTCGGGTTGATGGGCTATTCCGGAGGCGCGATCGCGACGGGTCACGCCGCCGAACTCCATGCGAGCTACGCACCGGACCTGAACATCGTCGGTGCGGCCGAAGGCGGCATCCCGGCCGATCTCGGCGCCCTCGTCGATCTGGCCGACAACAACCTGGGCGCGGGAATCGTGCTGGGCGGCGTGTTCGGCGTGAGCCGTGACTATCCCGAACTCGCGGAGTATCTCGACACGCACCTGAATCCACTCGGCAAACAGCTCCTGGCCGCCAAGAGCAACCTCTGCGTCAGCTACCAGTCGGCGCTGCTGCCGTTCGCGAACCTGAGGGGCCTGTTCGACAGCCCGAGCGGCGACCCACTCCGCGATCCGGTGGTCGAGTCGGTACTCGACCGGACGAAGATGGGTCACCGGGTCCCGGACGTCCCGATGTTCATGTACCAGGCGAACCCGGACTGGCTGGTGCCGGTCGGGCCCGTCGACGCACTGGTGGACACCTACTGTCAGGACCCGAACGCCCGGGTGACGTACACCCGCGACCACGCCAGCGAACACCTGTCCCTCGAACCGGTCGCGGCGGCGAGCGCCCTGATGTGGCTGCGGGACCGGTTCGCCGGGGTCCCGGCCGAGACCGGATGCAGCACCCACGACGTGGGATCGATGGCCCTCGACCAGGCGACGTGGCCGGTGTGGTCGTCGATCGTCGGCGACACGATCGCGAGCCTGCTCGGTCAGCCGATCGGCACGTGAGGGCGCGGTCCGATCAGAGGCCGCCGACCTGCACGAATTCACGTGCATGAAAGACCGAGGGCCACCTTCCCGGGGGGGGAAGGTGGCCCTCTGTGTGCGGAGGTAATTCCGCGGTGGAGCCTCCTGTCAGGATTGAACTGACGACCGCTCGCTTACAAGGCGAGTGCTCTACCACTGAGCTAAGGAGGCGGACACGCGCGCCCATCATATCCATTGCAGGAACGTCGGCCACTTCCGCCCACATTGGATAGCGTTGGAGCCATGAGTACCTCGGAGATCGCCACTGTCCTCGCTTGGCACGACGCCCTCAACTCCGGCGACATCGACACTCTGCTGTCGCTGTCGAGCGACGACATCGAGATGGGTGGGCCGAAAGGCGCCACCCAGGGCCTGGCGGCGCTGCGGGAATGGGCGTCTACCGCGGGCATCACGCTGATTCCGCAGCGAATGTATTACTACGACGGGGTGCTGGTGGTCGAACAGCAGGCCACGTGGGCGGACCCCGAGGAGACGCGTATCCTGGCCTCTGCATTCCGTGTCGTCCACGATCAGGTCATCTCCACGTTCCGCCACGAGACACTCGAGTCTGCACTCTCCGCTACCGATTTGACCGAGAAAGACCTTGTCTCCGACACGTAGTATGGCCAAGCTCACAGAAACCCTCCAACGTCTCACAGGCGACCGTCGCGCAACGGTCGATGCGGTCACCGCTGCACCCACACCGCTGCAGCCGATCGACCTCACCGACGATGCGGTGGTCGCCGAAGTACTCGACCTCGCCGTGCGTGTCGGTGAAGTGCTCCTCGCGTCGGGCACCGGTGCGATGGACACCGCCGAGCAGGTGCAGTTCATCGCCGCCACGTACGGCCTCGCCCAGTGCGATGTGGATGTCACGTACAACTCCATCGTGCTGTCCGCGTACCGCGGGCCGACCCTCCCGCCGGCGAGCACGATGCGGATAGTGCACTACCGCTCGATGGACTTCACCCGTCTCGCGGCGGTCGACCGGCTCACGCGGCGAATCCGCCGTGAGGCCGTCACCCCCAGCGAGGCGCACGAGGCCCTGACCGCGGTCACCACGGCGCCGCACCCGTACAACCGCTGGATCGCGACGCTCGCCTGGGCGTCCATGGCCGCGTCGGTCTCCGTGTTGATGGGCGGTGGGGTGCTGGTCGCATCGGTCGCCTTCCTGACGACGATGGTGATCTACCGGGTCAACCGCGTCCTCAACCGCATCGGCCTGCCGTTCTTCTTCCAGCAGGTGGCCGGTGGTCTGGTGGCCGCGACCCCGGCGGCGACGCTCTACACGTTCCAGGATCAGCTGGGTGTCGAGATCAGACCCTCGCAGATCATTTCGGCCGGTGTGGTGGTGCTGTTGTCCGGACTGTCGCTGGTCGGTTCGGTGCAGGACGCCATCACGGGGGCACCGATCACGGCGGCGGCGCGATTCTTCGAAGTGGTCATGATGACCGGCGGCATCATCGCCGGTGTGGCCATCTCGTTGCGGCTGACCGGCGTGCTGGGTTCGACGCTGCCACCCGTCAACGTCGAGATCACCGAACTCGTGCAACTACCCGTGCTGGTGATGTCGGGCGCGTTCGCGTCGATGTTCTATGCGCTGGCCTGTTACGCCGAGCAGCGCGCGCTCACGGCCGCGTGGTTCGGTGGTGCGGCCGGCGCCCTGGTCTACATGGTGGCGCACCAGTTCGGCATCGGCCCCATCATCGGTTCGGCACTCGCGGCCACCGTGGTCGGGTTCGCCGGTGGTCTGATGGCCCGCCGCGCGCTCACGCCGCCGCTGGTCGTCGTGGTGGCGGGTATCACGCCACTGCTGCCGGGTCTGTCTCTGTACCGGGGTCTGTACGCCCTGCTCAACAACGAAGTGGTGATCGGACTGAGCTCGCTGCTGGCGGCGTTCGGTATCGGTTGCGCGCTCGCGGCGGGCGTCACGCTCGGCGAATGGATCGCCCGGACCATGCGGAGGCCGCGCATCCTGCGTCGCACAGACGACATCCGCCGCCCCGTCTTCAAGACGAGGCGGCGGAAGCCGGTCGAAACACACACACAGAAGGCGGCCTGAGGCAGTTTCAGGTGACGGCCTCTCGGCCGTCTGCCGGGTACGACCGCCGGTGTCTCACCGGACGGTCGTCCCGGCACATCGTCGCCGAAACGCGGCGCCGGGGAGGTCAGCTCTTGTCGACGCTGTGCCGTCCGCCCGACTTCTCGTCGGCCTCCATGGCCTCACGCAGGCTCTTCGGCCGCATATCGGTCCAGTTCTTCTCCACGTACTCGAGGCACGCGGCCCGGCTTTCCTCGCCGAAAACTACGCGCCAGCCTGCCGGCACCTCAGAGAACGTGGGCCACAGTGAGTGCTGGTCCTCATCGTTCACCAGCACGTAGAAGCGGCCTTCTTCGTCATCGAATGGATTGGTGCTCATCTCGCCTCGCTTGTCGCATACGTGTCCTGTGCGTTCACACTAGCAAGCGTGCCGTTGCGGCCACGCCTTGTTACGACAGATGTAACGATCTCTCCCGCCCGCACGGCAACATTCGACAGGAGCGACGACGTGATTCCGTGCGTTTTCTCCGTGCCGCCCTGCAGATAGATTCCCGCTGTGACGTCCGGTGAAACCGCCAATCTGTAATCTCGGCCCACTTCGCGCGGCGGGTGGGTTTTCGGCGCGAGATCGCCGAGCAGAGGCTCGAGGGGTGCGGGGGTGAAACCGGTGGCCAGAATCAGTGCGTCGCAAGCGAGAGTGTCGGTGAGGCCGTCCACCCCGCTGCGGACAGCCACCTCGATTCCGTCCGAAGTCTCGTCGACGGCAATGATCTCCGACGCGCGGCGCATGAACAGGCGGCGACGCCCACGCACGCGTTCCTGGTATTCGGTCGCGTAGAGCTCGTTGATGAGCTCGATGTCGACCACCGAATAGTTAGTACTCCTATGGACATCCAGCAATCGCAGACGCTCCGCCTCCGGGGCACCGTGCAGATCGTCCACGGCCTCCGGATCGAAGATGCGGTTGGCGTACGGACTGTCGTCGGCCGGGCTGTACCCGTACCGCGAGAAGACGCTGTGGACTTCGGCTTCGGGGTAGTTTCCGTGCAGGTACTGCACGATCTCGGCGGCGCTCTGGCCTGCCCCGAGGACGACGAACCGATGGTGGACCGGGGCCGGCATCTCGCCGAGCCGGAACAGGAACTGGTGGTTGTGGAAGCACCGCGCAGAGGGGTTGGCCCACTCCGGGATTCGCTCCCGCAGACCGGCGCCCATCACGACGTTGCGCGCGATGACCGTGCTGCCGTCGGCGGTGCGGACCTCGAAACGGTCGATCACCCCGTCGTCGCCACGGATTCCGCGTACGGTCTCCACTGCGGTGCCGTATCGCACGTCGGCGTCCACTCGGCGTGCCGCCCACTGCAGGTAGTCGTGAAACTCGTGACGAGTCGGAAAGAAGGTCTGGTGATTGACGAAGTCGACGAGGCGACCCTGATCGAAGAGGTAATTGAAGAAGGTGAATGCGCTACGCGGATTCCGGAACGTCACCAGGTCCTTCGGAAACGCGATCTGCATCGTCGCGCCGTCGAGAAGCATCCCGGGATGCCACCCGAATCGATCCTGCTTCTCGAAGAACTGCGCGCTGATCCGCTCACGCGGGGGGCACTCCGCATTGTGTTCCTCGATGGCAATGGCCAGGGCGAGGTTAGCGGGACCGAATCCGACACCCACGACATCTCGCACTGGGAGATCTGTACCGACCGTTTCCGGCGATTCACTCATAGCTCGTTGTCCGTCCTCGACGCCGCGCCGCACCCGACCCAGCCGCCGTCTGCCTTCCGAAAAGATAGTGAAGCCTATCCTTATTTCCAGCACAGTACCAAGTACTTCCGGCCCCCGCGGAGGCGAACTCCGCCCCGGAACTGCGATCTAGATCACTCTTGATCACCGGGCTCCTTCCGCCCATGCGGTGACCAGCGACGACAACTCCGACGCCCAGCCACGGACCTCCTCGGCGTCCAGCACATCCGAGGAGAACGAGAAATACGCGTGGACAGGTCCGCCACCGATCGGCTCGTAGAAGCTCAGCGTCAGGTCCGAATCCGGAACCCCCACCGGCACCGGCATCAACCCACCCAGCGCGTCGAGATGACCGAGCCTGGCCTGCTCGTGATGAACGAGCATGACCTGCGGACGGAGCACCGGCGTCTCGCCGACCGCCTCCACGACGTCGGCGAACGCCACGTCCTGGTTGTCCAGCGCGTCGAGATTCGCGGTGCGGATACGCCGCAGCAACTCCACGGGATCGGGATCACCGCTCGTATCCGTTCGCAACAGAACGATATTGAAGAAGCAGCCGACCAGCGCGTCCAGCGCCTCCTCCGTGCGTCCCGCGACGAGCGACCCCAGCGGAATGTCCGTGCCGGCGCCGTGCCGTGTCAACACGGTGGCGAGTGCGGCCTGCAACACCATGAACAGGCTGGTGCCCGTCTCGCTCGCGAACTTCCGGGCCGCGCTGTGGAGTTCCGCGTCGATCTCGACCGGCACGATCTCCGCCGTCCGCGGTCCGCGCACGGCCGGGGCGGGCAGTTCGAGCCGGGACGGCATGCCGTCCAGCGTCTCCCGCCAGTAGTCGAGCTGACGCGACCGACGGCTGTCCGGGTCCTCGGGATCGCCGACGAGCACCTGCGACCACACGACGTAGTCGGCGTATCCGACGGGCAGCGGTTCCCATGCGGGTTCCTCGCCGTGCGAGCGCGCGGCGTATGCCCCCATCAGATCACCGAGCAACGGCACCACGGACCACTCGTCGACGGCGATGTAGTGCATCGCGAGAAGCAGTGCCTGGGTGCCGTCGCCGCCGGTCACGAGATGCACCCGGAGCGGTGCGTGCTCGGTGAGATCGAGGGGCTCCTGCGCCAATTCGAAGACCGTGCGGTGGACGTCTCCGTCCCCGACGTCGACGAGTTCGAGGGCGGGCCGCACCGCTTCCTGCGCGACGACGCTGTCCCCGGCCTCCACGTACACGGTCCGCAGCGGTTCGTGCCGGGACGTGACGTCGTCGAGGGCCTGCGCCAGGATCTCGGGGTCGACGGTGTCGCGAAGCTGCAGCGACAGTGCGTGACTGGCCCGCGCCTCGGCGCCTGCCGCCCGGAACTGCTTCCAGAACCGGCGTTGCGGCCCGGACAGCGGCAGCACACCCGGTCTCGGGTCCGCCGCCGTCAGCACCGGCCTGCCGATGGACGAGGCCCCCGCGACCATCGCGGCGAGTTCGGCCACCGTGGAACTGTCGAACACGTCCCGGATACCGATGTCGACGGCGAACCGCCCGCGGATCCGCCCCACCAACCGCATCGATGCCATGGAGTTGCCGCCGAGGTCGAAGAAGTTGTCGTGGATGCCCACCGACGGCAGATGCAGGATGTCGGCGAAC
This sequence comes from Rhodococcus mengyinensis, assembly GCF_048381435.1. Classification (NCBI taxonomy): domain Bacteria; kingdom Bacillati; phylum Actinomycetota; class Actinomycetes; order Mycobacteriales; family Nocardiaceae; genus Rhodococcus; species Rhodococcus mengyinensis. The sequence continues at coordinate 361,312 of NZ_JBLWIT010000038.1, forward strand.
GCTGCGGCGATCTCCTTCTGCTCCGGTGTCTGCGGCGTGCCGTCCCCGGTCAGGGCCGACCAATCCGGCAGCGGCAGCGCCTTGCGGTCGAGTTTGCCGTTGGGTGTCAACGGGAGATCCCCGTCCAGCACGACCACGCGAGTCGGCACCATGTAGTCGGGCAGCCGCGCGGCGGCGTGTTCCCGCACGGCCTGCGGATCGATCCGCCCGGCTGCGTGACCGTCGGCCGGTGTCACATAGCCCACGAGCCGGACGATGTCACCGGACCGGTCCGCGACGACCGCCGACTGCTTCACCGCAGGATGACTTCCGAGGGCCGCGATGATCTCGCCGAGTTCGATGCGGAATCCACGGATCTTCACCTGGTCGTCGACGCGTCCGAGGAAGTCGATGTTGCCGTCGGTCCGCCAGCGCGCCCGGTCACCGGTCCGGTACATCCGGGAGCCCGCGTCGCCGAAGGGGCTGGGCACGAACCGGGCCGACGTGAGGTCGGGCCGGCCGAGGTATCCGCGGGCCAGTCCGCGTCCGGCGATGTACAACTCGCCCGCCACCCCCGGCGGCACCGGCTGCAGGCGGTCGTCGAGGACGTACGCCTGCTCGTTGGGATCGGGGATGCCGATCGGCACAGCCGAGTTCCATCCGGGCCGTGCCTGCCACAGCGTGTTGTTGACGGTGGCCTCGGTGAGACCGTACGCGGCCAGCAGGTTGAGCCGTTCCGCCCAGCGTCCGATCAGTTCCGGCGGCACGGTCTCGGTGCCCACCAGCACGGTGCAGCCCTCGGGGACGTCGCAACCCGACGGCAGCGCCGCCAGCAGGGACGGCGGAATGATCGCGTGCGTCACGGCGTGTGCGGCCATGAAATCGGTGAGTTCCGGTCCGGCGACGCGGGACTCGTCGGGCACGATGACCAGGCGGGACCCCGTGCACAGTGCCATCGACAACTCGAAGACCGCGACGTCGAATCCGATCGACGCGAACTGCATCACCACCGAACCCGGGACGAGCTTCATCCGCTGTTCGGCGGTCGCGACGAGACTGGGAATCCCGTCGTGAGTGAGGATCGCGCCCTTGGGTTTACCGGTGGAGCCCGACGTGTAGATGACGTACGCGGCGTGGTCCAGGCCCTGCGGGGGCCGCGGCACCTGCAGGGCGGGCCCGGTCTCGAGTTCCGTGACGACGGACTCGTCGTCGAGGAGAACGCGAGTGAGGCCGTCGACGTCCGCGATGCGCGGGCTCTCCCCCACCGTGGTCACCAGCACCCGCGCGGCGGAGTCGGCGAGCATGTAGGAGATGCGGTCGGACGGGTGGTTCAGGTCGAGCGGAAGGTATGCCGCCCCGAGCCTCAACACCCCGAGCACGACCGCGACCATCTGCGCCGATCTCGGTACCGCCAGTCCCACAACGTCTTCGACGGAGACGCCGCGACGATGCAGCAGTGCGGCGACTCGGTCGGCGCGCACACTCAGGTCCGCGTACGTCACCTCACCGCCGGCGTCGACGACGGCCACGGCGTCGGGGGTCGCCGCCACGTGGCGCGCGAACGCCTCGTAGAACGTCTCCTCCGCCACCGGCTGTGACGTGTCGTTGAACCCGTGTACCACGAGTTCGCGTTCGTCGCCGAGGAACACGTCGAGGTCGCCGACCGCGCGACCCGAGTCGGATGCGAGGGCGTCCAGCACCACGACCTGCCTGCGCGCGATCTTCTCCGCGGTGGCCCGGTCGAACAGGTCGGAGCCGTACTCGAGGCGCAGGTCGACCCGGTCGTTGTCGAGGTACTCCGTGAAGTTGAACACCAGGTCGAACTTGGCGGTGCGTTCCTCGAACGCCACCGGGGTGAGGGCCGAGCCGAGTGCGAGCGCCGAATCGGACGTCCGGCTGTGATAGCCGACCATCACCTGGAACAGCGGGTTCCGGGCCAGGGTTCGCGCCGGATTCACCTTCTCCACAACGGTTTCGAACGGAACGTCCGCATGCGAGAAGGCCGCCAGGTCGGTGTCACGGACCCGTGCCAGCAGTTGGTCGAACGTGGGGTTGCCCGACACGTCCGTCCGCAGCACCACGGTGTTGACGAAGAACCCGATCAGGTCGTCGAGACCCTGTTCGCTGCGGCCGGCGACCGGCGCGCCGATCGGCAGGTCGTCGCCCGCACCGAGACGGTGCAGCAACGCCGCCGACGCCGCGTGCAGCACCATGAACATGCTGGTTCCCGACGTCCGGGCGAGCGTACGCAGGGCCCGCGTCGACGCGGCGTCGAGCGTCGTCTCGATCGCACCGCCGGCGAAGCTGGGCCGCGCGGGACGGGTGCGGTCGGTAGGGAGCACCAGCTCCTCCGGCGCCCCGTCGAGAGTCTTCGCCCAGTAGTCGAGTTGACGGCTGACGAGGCTGGACGGGTCCTGTGGATCACCGAGGACGTCGCGCTGCCACAGCGTGTAGTCGGCGTACTGCACGTCGAGCGGTTCCCACGCCGGCGCCGAGCCCTGGACGCGAGCGGCGTACGCCGTCATCAGGTCCCGCAGGAACGGGCGGTCCGACCATTCGTCGGTGGCGATGTGGTGCAGCACGATGGCCAGCACCTGCTGGTCCGCGACCCGGATGAGGCTCGCGCGCACCGGGATCTCCGTCGCCAGGTCGAACGGGCGGCCGACGGTCTCGGTGACGAGCCGCACCAGATCGGCCTCGGTGCCGTCCACCACCGCGACGTCGGGCCGGGCGTCTTCGAGGATCACCTGCACCGGTTCGCCGTCGTGCTCCCCGAACACCGTTCGCAGCGATTCGTGCCGCGACACGACGTCGGTCAGCGCCTGCTCGAACACCCCGGGGTCCAGTGCACCCTGCAGTCGGAGGACGATCGGGAAGTTGTAGGCGACGGCGGGGCCCGCCCCATCCCGAACCGAGGTGCCTTCCATCTGCTGCAGGAGCCACAGACGTTGCTGCGCAGCGGAGAGCGGCAGATGCTCGGGCCGCGGCCGGGCAACCAGCACCGGACGGGTCGAACCGGTGTCGTCGCCGATCCGGGCGGCGAGTTCGGCGACCGTCGGTGCTTCGAACAGGTCGCGCAGGGTGAGGTCGGTGTCGAGCGCGGCCCGCGCCCGGCTGATCAGCCTGGTGGCCAGCAGCGAGTGACCGCCGAGGTCGAAGAAGTCGTCGTCGACCCCGGGGGCGGGGACGCCGAGGATCTCCCCGAACAGGGCGGACAGCACCCGTTCGGTGTCGGTGCGGGGTTCCGTGCGCGCGCCGCCGCTGCGGCCGAGCACGTCGTCCGCCGAAGGCAGCGCCTTGACGTCGAGTTTGCCGTTGACCGTCATCGGCAGGCTGTCGACCTCGATGACCGCGGCGGGCACCATGTAGTCCGGCAACGTTGCGCGCAGCGCCTGTGAGTACTTGTTAACGTCCCGCGGTTGATAAGTACTCACGGGTACGGCGTAGCCGACGAGCCGCTTGAACCCACCCGGGCCCGAATCGACGACGACGGCGGCCTGACGGACGTCGTCCAGAGCTTCGAGCGCGGACGCGATTTCGCCGAGTTCCACCCGGTGACCGCGGATCTTCACCTGATCGTCGGTCCGGCCGAGGAAGTCGAGATTCCCGTCCTCACGTCTCCGGACGAGATCGCCCGTCCGATACATACGTACGGATTCCCGGAACGGGTCGGCGACGAACCGCTCCGCCGTCAGTGCGAACCGGTCGAGGTAGCCGCGCGCCAACCCGACCCCGGAGATGTACAGCTCGCCGGGAACGCCGTCCGGGACCGGACGCAACCACGGGTCCAGCACGTAGGCGGACGTGTTCCAGATCGGGGTGCCGACGGTGGGTGTCACGCTGTCGGCGGTACCGGCGCCGAGGGTGTTGATCGTGTACTCGGTGGGACCGTACAGGTTGTACCCGACCGTTCCGTCCGTGTCGCGCAACCGGTTCCATACCGAATCCGACACTGCCTCGCCGCCGAGGAGTACGAGTGGCGGCCGGTGCCGCCCCGGGCCGTCGTCGAGCAGACCCTCTTCGACGAGGTGCTGCGCGTACGTCGGCGTCACGTTGACGACGTCGATCGCATGGGTGTCGCAGTAGGCCACGAGCGCCTCGGCGTCACGCCGCAGGTTCTCGTCGCAGATGTGGACCTCGTGGCCTTCGACGAGCCACAGCAGTTCTTCCCACGACATGTCGAACGCGAAGGACACGGTGTGCGCGATGCGCAGCCGCCGACCGCCCGCGGCAGTCACGACGGGTTCGAAGATAGCCTCACGATGGTTGAACTGCATGTTGGTCAGACCGCGGTACGGGGTGACGACGCCCTTCGGCTTGCCCGTGGACCCGGATGTGTAGATGACGTACGCCGGATGGTCCAGGCGCCCGGGGGTTCCGGGCGCGAATCCGCCGAGTTCGGCCTCCGACAGCGGTCCGGACGCGACCGCGCCGAAGTCCACGGTGTCGACGGCCAGCGTGTCGACCGTCGCAGCGGCGAGCGTTCCGGCGACCTCCGACGTGGTGACCAGGACCGTCGGACGCGCGTCGTCGAGCATCGCGACGAGTCGCTCGGCGGGGTGGTCCAGTTCGAGCGGCAGGTACGCGGATCCGGTGCGCAGCACGGCGAACAGCGCGACCACCATCTCCACCGTCCGCGGCAGTGCGAGCGCGACGATCCGCTCCGGGCCCGCGCCGTGGCCGAGCAGGACCCGGGCCATCCGGTTCACGTCGGCGTCGAGTTCGGCGTAGCTCACGGTGCGGTCGCCGAACACCAGGGCCGTGTCTTCAGGCCGGCCGCGGGCCGCGTCGGCGAACAGATCGGCGATGGTTCTGTCGGGCAGGGCCTTCCGCTCGACCGGCACGGGCATTGCGGCACCGGCGATTCCCCCGACCACACCGGACAGGTCGGTGGACCACTCCTCGAGCACGGTCAGGTACCGCGACAGCATGCGTTCGACCCGCGACTCCGAGATCTTCTCGGGGTGGAACTCGAACTTCACCTTCACGCTCGCACCCGGGGTCACGACGACCGTGACCGGGTAGTGCGTGTGATCGATGCTGTCGCCGCCGCTGATGTCGTGCGCCGCATTGAGCGCCGACACCTGCTTCTCGTCGACAAAGTTCTGCAGCACGTACAGCACGTCGAACAGCTGCCGGTGCTCGGACACCCGCTGGATGGAGGCGAGCCCGAGGTAGTCGTACGGGGTCAGCGCCAGCCGCTCCGACTGGATTCGCCGGAGCAGGTCGGTGACGGTCTCGTCGGCCCGCAGCGTCGTCCGGACGGGGACGGTGTTGAGGAACATTCCGGCCACCGCGTCGATGCCCGGGACTTCCGGTGGGCGTCCGGCCACGGTGGTGCCGAACACGAGGTCCCGGCGCCCGGTCTCGATTCCGAGTACGACGGCCAGCGCGGCGCTCAGCACCGCGTTGAACGTGACACCGGCGCCGCGGGCACCGGCACGGAGCCGTTCGCTCAGTTCCTCGGACAGCACCGCGTCCCGGCGCTGCGGCGGCTGCGGCTCCCCCGCGACCGTCGCGGCCAGCAGCGTCGGTTCGTCGAGCCCGCCGAGCGCGTCGGTCCACGCCGACTGCGCGGCATCCGCGTCCCGCGTGGCAAGCCACCGGAGGTAGTCCTCGAAAGATCCTTCCGGGGCGGCGAATCCGGAGTCGTCGCCACCCGTTTCGTAGAGGGCGAGCAGCTGGCTGACGACGAGGCCGTTGGACCATCCGTCCCACAGCAGGAACTGCCGGTTGATCACCAGTCGGTCGTGGGAGTGGCCGAGCCGCAACACCATTGCCCGCCACAGCGGCGGGGAGGTGAGGTCGAACGGTGTCAGCCGGTCCTGCGCGGTCAGCTGTTCGGCGTAGGCCGCGCGTTCGGGCTCGTCGAGTTCCCTGAGGTCGAACTCGGCGATGGGCACGTCCAGGCCGGCGCCGAAAAACTGCACCGGCGCGGGCAGGCCTGCACTGACGAATCCCGCTCGCAGCGTGGGATTGCGTCGCTGCAGCGTGCGGAGCGCGGCGGCGAGCCTGTCGGTGTCGAGGCGGTGCGCGAAGTCGAGTGAGAACTGTGCCGTGTAGATGTCGGCGCCGGAGTCGAACCCGGCCTGGAAGTAGAGACCCTCCTGCAGCGGCGACAGCGGCAGCACTGTGTCGACCCCGCTCGGGCTCGCCTCGACGATCCGGTCGATCTCCTCCTGCGTCAACGCCACGAGGGGAAGGTCGGACGGGGTGATCATCGCCGGTCCGTCGTGCTCTCCTGCGGCGTCAGCCAGTTCACGAAGAGCGGCCACCCAGCCGTCGCTCAACGCGATGACGTCGGCCTCGCCCAGGTCGGCGTCCGACCAGGCAAAGACGGCCTGCAGTTCGGTGCCCCGCTCGGACTCCTCGCACAGGGCGTTGATCACCAGCCGGTAGGGCCCACCGAGATCGGCATCGGGATCTGTTGCCAGCGAGTCGGATTCGACCGCGGGAGTCCACGGTCCGGGCACCGCGTGCGGCATGCGCCCCAGGTAGTTGAACAGCACCTGCGATTCCGCCCGTGCCGCAAGAAGGCCCGAGGTGCGCGCATTGACGTACCGCAGCATGCCGTAGCCGATGCCGCCGTCGGGGGCGCCGCGCAGCTGCTCCTTGACGTCCTTGAGCGTCTGGAGTGCGCCCGTCCGGCTGCGCAACCGGACGGGGGTGACGTTGGTGATCCAGCCGACGGTCCGGGACAGATCCACACCCTCGGCGAGTTCTTCGCGGCCGTGCCGCTCGAGGTCCACCAGCAGGTCGTTCTCGCGTCCACGGGCCGCGAGCCACCGGTCGGCCGAGAGCCGCAGCGCCGCCAGCAGCACATCGGTGACGTCGGCGCCGACCACGGCGGGAACGGCGGTCAGCAGCGCCGTCGTGAGTTGCGGGTCCAGCAGCACCGTCCGCCGGGCGCCGCTGCTCACGACCGCGTGCCCGTCGGTGCCGGGCACCAGATCGGCACCGGGTTCGGTGACGCGCAACCAGTGGTCGAGTTCGGCGAGCCGGGCAGGGGCCTGCGCCTGCTCGGTGACGATGCGGGCGAATCCGCGCAGCGACGTGGGCACCGGGTCGAGCGCCGCGTCCTGGCCACTGTCGGCCGCCACCCACGCCATGGCCAGATCTTCGATCAGCGTCCGCCACGACACCCCGTCGATCACCAGATGATGCGCGACGAGGAGGAGCCTGCCCAGCTCCTGCGGGCCGGCGTCGAACCACACCGCCGACAGCATGGTGCCGTCGTCGGGGTCGAGCCGGTCGGTCGCGGCGTCGGATTCTGCTGCCACGATTTCGCGCAGCGCGGCGGCGTCGAGTCCGGTGACGTCGACGCGACGCAGTTCCAGGTCTGCGGATTCGGTGATCTCGAGCGACCACACACCCGGCGCGTGCCGGGTGAGCTTCTGCCGCAGGCCGTCGTGGTGACCGCTCACCGAGTGCAGGGCGGCCGTCAGGACGGTGGCGCTGGTGCCCGCCGGTGTGTGGAGCAGAACGGCCTGGTTGAAGCGATTCTTTCCGCCACTCCATTCGGACAGCCGATGGACCACCGGCAGGGGCGGCAGGACACCGGTGCCCGACTCCTCCACGCGCGGGGCCGGCGCGACGACGGTGGCCGCGACCAGCCGTGCGAGCGCGGCCGGCGTCCGCTGTTCGAAGATCTGCCGCGGGGTGACGGTGATCCCCTCCCGGCGAGCGAGATTCACCAGTCGGATGGCGAGGATGCTGTCGCCACCGAGCGCGAAGAAGTCGTCGTCCACCCCGACGGTCCCGACACCGAGAACCTCGGCGTAGTGGGCGGCCAGCACCGCTGCCGGTCCGCTCTCGAGCGCTGACGTCGCCTGCCCCGAACTCGTGTGCGCGGAGAAGTCCGGCGCGGGAAGCGCTGTGCGGTCCAGCTTCCCGCTGGGGCCGACCGGGAACTCGGGCACGATCACGAACGCGACGGGCACCATGAACTCCGGCAGGGCCGCAGTCAGGCGCGCACGGACATCGTCGACGTCGGCGTCCCCGACGACGTACCCGACCAGTTGTTGCCGACCGGGCCGGTCCGTGCGCACGACGGCGGCGGCCTGCCGCACTCCGGGGCACGCCGCCATCTGCGCTTCGATCTCGCCCAGTTCGATGCGGAAGCCGCGCAACTTCACCTGATCGTCGACCCTGCCGAGGTATTCGACCGCACCGTCGGTGTTGACCCGGGCAACGTCACCGGTGCGGTACATGCGGGATCCGTTGTGGGAGAACGGGTCGGCGACGAAGCGCTCGGCACTCAACCCGGGCCTGCCCAGGTAGCCGCGGGCCAGCTGTGGCCCCGACAGGTACAGCTCACCGGCGGCGCCCGCGGGCACCGGCTGCAGGTACCGATCGAGCACGTAGAGGCCGGTGTTGGACGTCGGCAGGCCGATCGGCACGGAGGGCGCGGACACGTCGATTCCCTGAACGGACGCGGCGTAGCTGACGTCGACCGACGCCTCGGTCGGACCGTAGAGGTTGTCGAGTTCCACTCCCGGCAGGAGTTCGGCGACGCGCCGGGCGGAGGCCACGGGAAGCGCCTCACCGCTGCAGGAGATGATCCGGAGCCCGGTGCACCGGGCGGCGGCGGGCTCGGCGAGGAACACCTCGAGCATCGAGGGCACGAAATGCACACGCGTGATCGACCGCCGGACGATGACGTCGGCGAGGTACGCCGGGTCCTTGTGTCCGTCCGGCCGCGCCAGCACGAGGGTCGCCCCGGCGAGGAGCGGTCCGAAGAACTCCAGCACCGACACGTCGAAGCTGGACGGCGTCTTCTGGAACACGTTGTCTGTCGGGGTGATCGGCCGGAACCGCTGAACCCACAGCAGACGGTTGACGATGCCGGCGTGCGGCACGACGACCCCCTTGGGCCGTCCCGTCGAGCCCGACGTGTAGATCACGTAGGCGGGGTGCTGCGGCGCGAGCGCGACACCGGTCAGCGGCTCGGGCGAGTACCGCTCGGCGTCCGATACCCGGACCTGCGGAACGCCGGACCCGGCGAACGGCACGGTGCCGTCGGTGAGAACGCATACCGGTTCCGCGTCCTCCAGCATGAACGCCAGCCGGTCGGCGGGGTAACCGGTGTCGAGCGGAACGTAGGCGCCGCCCGCCTTCCCGACCGCGAGGAGCGCCACCATCAGGTCCAGCGAACGGGGCAGCGCCACCGCCACCTTCGACTCGGGTGCCACCCCGCGGTCGACGAGCAGTCGGGCGAGGCGGTTCGCGCGCGCATGCAATTCGGCGTAGGTGAGGTGTTCGTCCTCGAACACGACGGCCACCGCGTCGGGTGTCCGCTCCGCCTGCTCCTCGAGCAGCGCCGTCACCGTCGTGTCGGGGAACTCCACCTCGACGTCGCGCAGTGCCGCGTCGATCGGCTCGCGCGACGCCAGCGCGACGGAAGACACGTTCTGGTCGACGTCCCGGGTCAGCTCCGCGAGATACGCCACCATCGACTCCGCGAACCGGGTCGCGGTCGCCGCATCGATGCGGGCGTCGTCGTATTTCAGCTCGAGTGTCAGCGCGTCGCCGGGCATGACGATCAGCGTCATCGGGTACGGCGGGTGCTCGTCGAATCGGATGCCGGTCAACTGCACCGCACCGGTGGGATCCGCCACCGCGCCGTCGCCGAGCGGATAGTTCTCGAACACGACGAGCGTCTCGAACAGGTTCTGCAGTCCCGCTTCCCGGCGCAACTCGGGCAGGCCCAGGTACTGGTGGTCGAGCAGCGTCGACTGCTCGTGCTGCCACCGCGCGAGGGTCTCGGCCACCGTGTCGGTGGGCCGGTACCGCAGCCGGGTGGGCACGGTGTTGATGAACAGGCCCACCATGGTCTCGATTCCGGGCAAGTCCCCGCCGCGGCCCGACACCGTCGAACCGAACACCACGTCCTCCCGGCCGGTGAGGCGGCCGAGGACCAGACCCCACGTGCCGTGCACGAGCGTGCTGAGTGTCAACCCCCGGGCCCGGCCCACCGCGGACAGCGCGGCGGTGTCGGCCGACGGCAGTGTCACCCGGACACTGTGTGTCCCGGACTCCCCCTTCGACGACGGCGTCGGCAGGTCCACCGGCTCGGGGGCGTCGGCGAGCGCCTCCCGCCACACGGCGAGCGACGCCTGACGGTCCCGGCCCCCCAGCCATTCGAGGTAGCTCCGGTACGGCGTGGGCGTCGGCAGCGCCAGCGGCGTCCCCTCGACGCTGTACAGATTCATCAATTCCCGCAACATCACCGGCACCGACCACCCGTCGGCGACGATGTGGTGAATCGACTGCAGCAGAAGAAACCTTTGATGTTTCACCTGCGCGAGCGTGTAGCGCAGCAGGGGGCCGCGCTCGAAGTCGAAACCCCGGGCCCGGTCCGCCGCCAGCACCTGTTCCACGCGCTGCTCCGGATCCGCGACGCCGGTGAGATCGAGCACTTCCATCGGCACCTGCACGTTTTCGTTGACCACCTGCACGACCCGGCCGTCCGATACCGCCCGCACGCCGACGCGGAGGGCCGCGTGCCGGTCGACGACCGCCTGCAGCCCGCGGTGCAACGCCGCAGCGTCGACGGGACCGGTCAGTTCGATCACCTGCTGCACCACGTACGGGTCGGTGCCGGTGTCCTCGAACGCCGACTGGAAGTAGATGCCCTCCTGCAGCGGTGTCAGCGGAAGCACGTCGGCCGCCCCCGCCAGCGCGTCCACGTCCGGCTGCGTCAGCGACACCAGCGGGAAGTCCGACGGCGTGTGACCGCCGAGACGGTCGATTCCGGCCAGCACCCGCAGCACCGCGGTCCACTCGTCGGCGAGCGCCACGACGGCATCACGATCGAGCACACCGCGCGCCCACGTCAACGTCGTGCGCAGGACGGGGCCGTCGGCTCCGTCCTCGGCGATCACGTCGAACGCCAGCGCGTGCCCGAGCGGCATCCGCGGGTCGTCCGCGCCACCCATGGCGCGGGGCAGCCAGTCGACGCCCTCCGCGGACGTCACCCGTCCGAGGTAGTTGAACAGCACCTGCGGGGTCGGCGCGTGCGCGAGTTCCGGCTTCGGGACACCGAGGTAGCGCAACGCGCCGTAGCCGAACCCGGAACCCGGGATGCGGCGCAACTGGTCCTTCAACGCCTTCAGCGCGTCGGCGATTCCCGTCTCGTCCGCCGCCGCACCGGGGTCGAGCACCACCGGGTAGACGGTGGTGAACCAGCCGACGGTCCGGGCGAGGTCGAGGGCGGGTCCGTCGCTGCGGCGCACGAGGTCTTCCTCGCGTCCGTGCCCCTCGAGGTCGAGGAGCACCGGGCCCGGCCCTCCGTCTCGCCACCTCTGCAACGCCACCGCGACACCGGTGAGGAGCGCGTCGTTGACGTGGCCGTGGAACGCCGCGGGCACGGTGGAGAGCAGCGGCCGGGTGAACTCCGGAGGCAATGTCACCGTGAGGGTTTCGGCGTCGCCGGCGAGGTCGAGGGCGGGATCGAGCGCACGCGAACCGAGGAGCGGGTCTTCTGTGGTCGCCGCGTCCACCCAGAAGGACAGTTCGTGGTCGAAGGCACCCGACCGCGTCTGCTCGTCGAGCAGCTCGGACCAGCGGCGCAGCGACGTCCCGACCGGAGCGAGTTCGGGGACGCCCCCGGCCGCCACGGCTGTGCCCGCGCGGGCGAGGTCTTCGAGGATGATGCGCCAGGACACCCCGTCGACCACCAAGTGGTGTCCGATCAGCAGCAACCGGCCGGGACCCTCGGCCGCGGAGAAGAGGACGGCCTGCACCATGGTGCCCGCATCCGGGTCGAGCCTTCCGACGGCCGCCCGTGCCTCGATGTCGAGTTGCTCGGCGCTGCCGTCGAATTCGACGACCCGCAGGATTCCGTCGAGCGTCGCCGGGGACGGTTCCGGCACGGACAGCGTCCAGCGGTCGCCCCCGCGGCGGAGGCCGCTTCCGTTACCACGGACGAGCGTCGCGCGCAGGGCGTCGTGCCGCTCGAGCACCGCGGCGAGTGCCGCCTTCGCGGCATGCTCGTCGAGGGCGGCCGGAGTCTGCACGAGCACCGACTGGTGGAACGCGGCGATCTCACCACCCCGCTCCGCGATGCGGGCGACGATCGGGGTGCTGCGGACCTCACCGACGGCGACGTCGTCGGGGTCCACGGCGGCCGCGGTCCGGCCGTCCTGGACCCGGGCGAGCGCCTCGGCGGTGCGGAGCTGGAAGATCTCCCGCGGGCTGATCGAAAGACCTTCCCGCCGAGCATGGTTGACCAGCTGGATCGCGACGATACTGTCGCCACCCAACGCGAAGAAGTCGTCGGTGACGCCCACCGACTCCACCCCGAGGACACCCGCCATCAGCGCACACAGGGTTTCCTCGGCAGCGGTGCGGGGCGCGACGTTCTCGCCGGCCGCGCCGAGGTCCGGCTCGGGCAGCGCACGCCTATCCAACTTTCCGTTGGGGGTGAGCGGGAACCGATCGAGGACGACGAACGACGACGGCACCATGTACTCCGGCAGCTTCGACGACGCCCAGACCCGCAGTTCGGCGACGTCCGGAACCGAATCCTGCTTCGCCACGACGTAGGCCGCGAGATACTTTGCTCCCGAGGGCGTCTCCCGAACGACGACGGCACTGTGCCGAACGTCGGGATGCGACACGATGCCCGCCTCGACGTCCTCGAGTTCGAGTCGCATGCCCCGGATCTTCACCTGATTGTCGGCGCGGCCGAGGAAGTCGAGGGACCCGTCCGGCGCCCACCGCGCGAGGTCACCGGTTCGATACAACCGGGAGCCGTCGTTCGCGAACGGGTTGGCGACGAAACGGGACGCCGTCAGCCCCGGAGCGTCCACGTAACCGCGGCCGAGGAGGAATCCGCCGGCGTACAGCTCACCGCCGGTGCCGAGCGGCACCGGGTTCAGGTGTTCGTCCAGCACGTACAGCTGGGTGTTGGGGTTCGGGCGACCGATCGACGTCGCGATCCGCGCCGCATCCTCCCGATAGATCACGTGCGACACCCCGATCGTCGCCTCCGCCGGGCCGTAGCCGTGGTACAGCGTGATGGCGAGCTGCGACCGGAACCTCTCGAACAGGCGCGGCGTGAGAACCTCGCCACCACACCACACGTGCTTCAGCGCCGCCAGCCGATCCGTGCCCCGCGACAGGTCGAGCAGCACGTCCAGCATCGACGACACGAGGTAGACGAACGTCACCGACTCGCCGGCGATCAGGTCCAGCAGATACTGCGGGTCCCGCTCCCCGCCGGGCTCGGCCACCACCAGCCGGCCACCCGCCACCAGAGGCAGCAGAATCTCGTTCACGGAGATGTCGAACGACAGCGGCGCCTTGAACAGCGACGCGTCCGCGGGCCCGAAGCCCAGGATCTCGTCGCGCTGCCACAGCAGTCGCGCGCAGACGGCCTCGTGACGGATCATGGCGCCCTTGGGCCTGCCCGTGGAACCCGACGTGAAGATGACATACGCCAGCCGCGAACCCTGCACGGTCACCGCGGGCGGCTCGGTGGGCTCCTCGGCGTACGCCCACGCCGCGAGGTCGACCGGCACGGCCCGCTCCCCCGCGTCGGCAACTCCACCGGGCCCGGTGAGCACGAGCGCGGCCCCGGCGTCGGCGAGGACCGACGTCCGGCGGTCCTCCGGCCACGACGGGTCGAGGGGCACGAACGCCCCACCCGCACACATGACGGCGAGCAGTCCGATGACCATGTCCGCCGATCGCGGAAGACCGACCGCCACAACTGTTTCCGCCTCGACACCGCGGGCGCGCAGGTGATGGGACAGCTGCGCAACGCGTTCCCCGAGTTCGCGGTAGGTGAGCCGGGTGTCGCCGGCGATCAGGGCCTCGGCATCCGGCGTCCGCGAGACCTGAGCGTGGAAGAGGTCGGGAACCGTCACCGATTCCTGCGGGGACGCCGTGTCGTTGAACTCCACCAGCAACTGCCTGCGCTCGGCCTCGGTCATCGGATCGAGCGAGGCGATGGGCTGTGACGGGTCGGCGACGAACTGCCCGACGAAGTGCTCGAGCCTGCGACGATGCTCCTCGAGCTCGGCGCCGAGACCGGCCGGGGCCCGGAGATCGATCTGGATGGGCTCCGAATCCTGCCCACCGCGGATGGAGAAATCGAGGTCGCGGACCGGTCCGGTGGCCGAACCCCGCACCCACGCCGGGAACCCGCCGAACGTCAGCGAATGCTCGAACATCATGGAATTGATTCCGGGACCGAAGATCTGACGGTCCGGATCGATCGACCGCAGGTCGCGGGCGAGGTCCTCGCCGCGGTAACGCCCGTGCCGCAGCACCGAGATCAGCGTCGTGTCGATGCGGGTGGCGAGCTCACCCACCGTCATCTCGGGATCCACCTGCACCCGGAGCGGCAGGATCGTCGAGCACATTCCGGGGATGCGGCGCAGTTCGCGTCCGACCCGCGCCGTCATCGGCAGCGACAACGTGAGGTCGCGGCGGCCGGTGAACCGGTGGATGTACGCCACGATCGCGGCGAGCGGCAGCCGGGTGCGCCTGATCCCGGCGTCGGAGGCGAAGGTGTAGATCGCGTCGGCGTCGTCCCCGTCGATCTCGACGACGGCGGAGATCGGCGCCCCGGTGTGGTCGACGACCTGCGGGAGCAGCCGAGGCGGCTCCGGCGCATCGATCACCTGCTCGATCCAGAAGTCGCGGTCGGACGCGAAGCGCGTCGACGCACGGTAGTCGCGGTCGGACGCCACGAGCGTGTCGAGGGGCCACGGTGCCGTGGACGTCTCGAGTTCCGGGTGTTCGTATCGATCGACGACGTCGGCCACGAGCAGAGTGATGCCGTATCCGTCGATGAGGCTGTGGTGGTAGCGCTGGTACCAGATCACCGACTCGTCCCCGATGCGCAGCAGGGCGTGCCGGAACAGCGGTTCGTCGCCCTCGACGTCGACCACGGTCTCCATGTCGCGGTCCATCCACACGCGCGCACGTGCTTCGGGATCCTCGTCGCCGCGCAGGTCCACGACCGCAAGGGTCCACCCGTCGGGGGCTGTCGGCACCTGCAGCAGTTCGTTGCCGTCGCCTCGCTCGAAACGCACGTGCAGGGCTTCGGCCCGTTCGACGGTCTTCCGGATCGTCTCGGCGGCACGGTCCAGGTCGATCCGGCCGGCGACCTCGACGACGAGCGAGAGGTTGTAGACCGGGCTGCCCGGGTTCAACTGCTGCCCGACCCACACCTCGGACTGCGCGGCCGTCACCGGCAACGCGACAGGCGCCGAACCGACGCGAGCCGAGGAAGAAGTGCGCTCAGCCGAAGTGCGCTGGGGGCGAGCAGCCGCCGAGTGGTCCGGAGACATGGTGATCCGATCGTCCGTCGAGAGCGCCCGTCCAACGACGGGCACCCGAGGGAGTTTAGGTTAGGCTACCCACCAGCAACAAGCCGGTTGCCGGCAAGTTCACAGGTGCCAGTTATCACAGCGGCAATTCGAGTTCAATCACCACGAACGCGTGTCCCCCGCACCGCCGCCGGCATTCACCCCGCCGAAGCGGTCCCGACGTCGCCTTCGACAGCGTAAACATACCGCGCGTTCGCGGGTTCGGCACGCTGGTGGTGGCGGCGACCGCCGGGGGCAGCCGCCCAGCAACCTAGTGGTGCCAGACCGCCGTGTTCCCACCGCGACGCTTGGCGGCGTAGAGGGCGATGTCCGCATGATGGAGCAGTTCGTCGACCGTGCGCGCCGACGTGCTGCGCGCCATCCCCACGCTGAGGGTCACGACGAGGAGTTCGTCGCCGACGTCGATCGGTGTCGTGATCGACGCGAGCATCCGGGTGACCACGTCGTCGACGTCGTATTCGTCGACGTCGGGAAGGATGGCGACGAACTCGTCGCCGCCGAGCCTGCCGACCGCGGCCGGCGCGCGCATCGCGAGGCGCAAATGCTCGGACACCCCCTGCAGGATGCGATCTCCGACGCGATGCCCACGGGTGTCGTTGACGTCCTTGAAACCGTCGACGTCGAGGAACAACGCGACAGCAGGTCCCGCGCCACGCTCGAACAGACGCTGCAGATGCTCCGTGATAGCGGCGCGATTGAGCAGTCCGGTGAGACTGTCGTGCGTGGCAGCGTGCAGAAGAAGCGCGTGCGCCTCCTCCGCCTGCTGCTGAGCGGTGACCTCCGCGGTGACGTCCCGGAAATGCACGACCAGCGCGCCGGAATCGGCTGCGGCGGTCACCTCGATCGTCATCCCCGGCGAGTACAGCGAGTCCACCCGGGTCTGCTGCTCGCGGCCCGTGGCGAGAACCTTGCGGCACAGTGCGTCGAAGTAGCTGCCCTGCGTTTCGGGAAGAACCTCGGTGACGACACGGCCGAGCAGTTCGTCCCGCGACCGCCGCACGTGCCGCAGGCAGCCGGAATTGACGTAGATGATCCGCAGGTCCTCGTCGAGCGCCATGAACCCCAGGCCCACCCGGTCGAGCAACGACGCGAGCTGCACGTCCCGGCCGGCCACGTGTCCGAGTTCGATGACCACTCCCGTCAGCTCGACGGGAGCACCGGACGCGTCGGTGGTGACGTCGATGCTGCGGGTGAGGATGTACCGGGTCGACCGATCCGCCAGCACGATGCGGAACACGCATTCCGCGCCGACGGACCCGGCGGTGTCACCGAACATGCGACGCACCGCGCCGATGTCTTCGGAATGGACCCGCTCCCGCCACAATTCGAGCGGTGGCCGGGAACCGTCGTCCTCGAAGATGGCGGCGGCCTTTTCATCCCACCACAAGGCCCCGTTCACGACGTCGTACCGGACGATGCCCACCCCGAGGCGCGGAATACCCAACGCCATCAGAACCTCGCCGTCACCGTGATCGCCCCAGCCGCTCGGAATTGTCAGTTGGCGAGGAACTCGAGCAGCACCTTGTTCACCACTTCGGGCTGTTCGAGGTAGCCGTAGTGCCCCACGTCGGGGATCTCGTAGTACCGGGCCGACGGGATCGCCTCGGCCACCTCACGCGAGAGATACGGCGGGATCATCCTGTCGTCGGCGAACCCGATGGACAGGCACGGTGTCGTGATGGCCCGGTAGGCCTGCCTGCGATCGAAGCTGCGGTCCATCTCCATCTGCGCGCGTACGCCGTCCGACGTCCGGCCGCCGCTGAACTCGAACAGGTCGAGCCAGTCGCGGGCCGTGTGCGGGTCGACGAGCGACGCGGGCGACAGATTCATCACGGCAGTCACCGCGGCCCGGTACTTGGCCGGGAGTTCGACACCACTGTCGTGGAGGGCGCGCTCGCCCTCGGTGAGGGTTTGCTGGAAGTAGTCCATGCGGGCGTGACCGGCGAGGAACGCCGCCTTGTGCACGAGGTCGGGCCGGGTCAGGGCCAGTTCCTGCGCGACGCGCGCACCCATCGAGGTGCCGACGACACGGGCCGGTCCGCCGCCGAGGTGCTCGATCAGTCCCGCGGTGTCGGCGACGAGGTCGTCCATGGTGATCCCGTCGACGCTCTCACCGGACGGCGCGATGCCTCGGTTGTCGAACGTGCAGACGCGGTAGCCGGCGTCGATGAGCGCAGGGGTCTGATGCAGATCCCACACCCGTCCCGGGCTGCCGGTTCCCATGATGAGCACCACTAAATCGCCGGATCCCTTGACCTGGTAATTCAGGGGGATCCCGTTGATCGTGGCGATCGTCATGTTGCCTTCCTTCCATGGGCGGTCTCACCGTTTTAGATTGGATAGCCTAAGCTGGCTTGGCTGCCGCTTGCATGCGGCGCTGACCGACAAGCTCGTCCAGGAGGACCGCGTTGAGAGTCGCCACACTCGGATATCAAACCTGGGGTCACCGTACCCTGCAGGCCCTGCTCCAGTCCGACCATGAGGTCGTCCTCGCGATCACCCACCCCAAGAGCGACCACGTCTACGAACAGATGTGGGCGGACTCCGTCGCCGACCTGGCCACCGAGCACGGGGTGCCCGTGCACATCGCCACCAAGCCGGACGAAAACTTCAAGTCCGCGCTGAAGCAGGCCGACCCCGACATCGTCGTCGCCAACAACTGGCGCACCTGGCTGCCACGGGACGTCTTCGACTCTCCCCGCTACGGCACCCTCAATATTCACGACTCGCTCCTGCCCAAGTACACAGGATTCTCCCCGCTCATCTGGGCGCTCATCAACGGTGAAGAGGAAGTAGGCCTCACCGCGCACCTGATGGACGAGGAACTCGACGCCGGCGACATCGTTTTGCAGAGGTCGACGCCCGTCGGGCCGACGGACACCGTCACCGATCTGTTCCACCGCACCGTCGACATGATCGGCCCGATCACCCTCGACGCACTCGAGCTGATCGCGTCCGGTCGCACGGACTGGACGCCGCAGGACCGCTCGCAGGCCACGTTCTTCCACAAGCGTGCCCCCGAGGACAGCCTCATCGACTGGACGTGGCCCGCCGACGCGATCGAACGACTCGTCCGCGCGCAGTCCGACCCGTACCCGAACGCCTTCACCCATTACAAGGGACAGCGTGTCCGGGTTCTGAAGGCCGCCGTGTCCGAAGGAAATTACGGTGGAACGCCCGGGCGTGTCTTCATCCACGAAGGCGACGGAATGGTCATCGTCGCCGGGCCCGACGCTCGCACGGGTCAGAACAAGGGCCTCAAGATCCAGCGCGTCCGGCTCGACGACGGCACCGAACTCGCTGGCACCGAATTCTTCCCCCACGGCGGCGGCTACCTCAGCTGACGCCCGTGCGCCTTTCTGGTAGCGGGAGCTACCAGAAAGGCGCACGGGGCGGAACGCCCTACCGCCCCTCCCACGCCGACCAGAGTTCGGCGTAGCGCCCACCCGCGGCGACGAGATCGGCATGTGGACCCTGCTCGACGATCCGGCCGTGTTCGAGGACGACGACCCGATCGGCGGCGGCCGCCTGCGTCAACCGGTGGGCCACCACCAGCGTCGTGCGACCACGGGTCGCGGCCTCGGCCGACGCCTCGAGTTCCCGCGCACCCGCGCTGCCTGCTTCGGCGGTCGCCTCGTCCAGGATCGCGACCGGCGGGTTCGCGAGGACGAGTCGCGCCAGAGCCAATTGCTGTGCCTGGGCGGCGGTCAGCTCGTGGCCGCCCTCCCCGACCACGGTCTGGACGCCGTCCTCCAGTGCGTTCACCCAGCCGTCGGCGCCGACGGCCTTCAGTGCCATCGCCGCGTCCTCCTCGGAGGCGTCGGGTGCGGCGAGCCGAAGGTCGTCGATCAGCGGTCCGGCGAACACGTGGACTTCCTGGCTGACGATGGCGACCAGACGGCGGAGACCCCCCGGCTCCAGATCGGGCAGCGCGGTGCCGCCGATGCGCACCGACCCGGACGTCGGGACGATCGAACCGGCCGCGATCGCCGCGACCGTCGTCTTGCCCGCTCCGGTCGAGCCGACGAGGGCGACACGTTCACCGGACTTCACGTGCAGGCTGATGCCGTGCACCACTTCGTGGCTGCCGTCGTAGGTGTGCCGGACGTCGGCGAGTTCGAGCGTCGAATCGGCGGCCTCCCGGACGGCGGCGGTCCCGGTGCCCGACTCGTCGTCGAGGTCGACGACGCCGACGAGCCGGGCCAGGCTCGCACCCGCCGACTGCACCTCGTCGAACGTGTACATCAGCATGCCGATCGGATTGAACAACCGGTGGAAGAGCAGTGCCGCGGTTGTGGTTTGGCCGACGGTGACGATGTCCGCGTTCACCAGGGCGAATCCGGCGGCGAGGATGGTGGCGAGCCCCACGAACTCGGCCCGGTTGCCGCGCCCAGCGAACCGGGTGAACAGTGCGAAGACGCCGACGGACAGGTCGCGGGCCTTTTCCGACGCACCGTTGATCTGCGCCAGATGGCTGTCTTCCAGACCGTAGGCGCGCACCGTCCGGGCACCCTGCATGCTGCTGATCAGGGCCTGCGAACGCTCTCCCATCGCCACGCGTTCGGCGGCGTACACCGGTGCGGACCGCGGCAGGTACCAGCGCATCGCTAGCGCGTACATCGGCAGCGCGACCATGCCTGCGAGCCCGAGCCGCCAGTCGATGCCGAGCATCGTGACCATGCTCAGCACCACCAGCAGGACCGCCGTGACGAGGTTGGGGACCACGTCGGTGACGGCCTTGCCGATCACCGCGACGTCGTCGCCGACCCGCGACAGCAGGTCGCCCTTGCCGACGCGTTCGACCGTCTGGATCGGCAGCCGGAGCGCCCGGTCGACGGTGCGTTCGCGCAGATCCGCCAGGATTCCCTCGCCGAGGCTGCGGATCAGGAACGACGCGAACCCGGCGCACACACCGCCGATCACGGCGGCGGACGCGATCACCGCGACCACCCACCCGATGGTGGACGGCGGCGCACCGTCCTGCACCCGGTCGACGAGGACGCCGAAGACGTAGACGGGGACCAGCGCCATACCGGCCGCGACGGCGGCGACCAGCAGGGTGGCGGCGCTCCGGCCGCGGCGGCGTCCCAGTTCAAACTTCAGCCACGCCCACGTGTCGCGTGCGTTCGCGATGGGCAGAAGTTCACTCATCGCAGGACCGCCTGACGGTAGTTCGCGTTCTCGGTCGCCAATTGCGAGTGCGTGCCCTCGCCGACCACCGTTCCGTCGTCGAGTACGACGACGCGGTCGGTCACGGACAGCAGCGCGGGGCTGCTCGTGATGAGGATCGTCGTCTGCCGGTCCTCGGAGTCGCGATGCCGCAGGTCCGCGATGCCGCCCGCGATCGTGTGTTCGGTGACCGCGTCCACCGCGGTCGTCGGATCGTGCAGCACCATCACCGGCGACTGCGCCACCAGTGCACGCGCGAGGGCGACCCGCTGCCGCTGACCACCGGACAGCGAGGACCCACGGTCGGCGACCTCGTGGTCGAGGCCCTCGGGGTGTGCTTCGACGACGTCCACCGCCGCGGACGCGGAGAGCGCCGCCTGCACCTCGGACGCCGTGGCGCCGGGCCTGCCCGCGGTCACGTTCGACGCGACGGTTCCGGAGAACAGGTCGCCGTTGTGCGGCTCGACGAGCAGCGCCCGGCGGGCCTGCGCGAGATCCGCGTCCGACAACCGCACTCCGCCCACCGTCAGTTCGCCGTCGTACCGATCGGGCGGAACCTGCCCGGACAGCAGCGCGGCCAGCGCCTCCGCGTCCTGCGGGCGGTACGCGACGACACCGAGCAGTTCGCCGGGGGTGACCCGGAGATCCAGCGCGCTCAGGGACCGGTAGGACACGCCGCTCAGGCTGAGTTCGCTGCCGTCGAGTGTCCGGCCGGACCCGGCGGGCAGCAGGGGTTCCGCGTCCAGGACCAGGGCGAGACGGTCCGCCGACGCGCGGGCGAGGGCGAGGAACCCGGGCAGGCCGGCCAGGACGCCGAGCGGTTCGATGAAGAACTGGGACAGTCCGACGACGGTGATCAGTTCACCGATGGTGATGCGTCCCTCGAGGGCGAACCAGCCGGCGACACCCGCGACACCGACGGCGAGGAGGGCGCTGACGGTCATCGACACCCCGGCGAACACGGCGGAACTCTTCGCCGTGTGCAGGGTGGCGCCGAGCGCGTCGCGGCTGGCCGTCCGGTATCGCCGCGACGCCGACACCTCTGCGCCGATCCCGCGCAGGGGCCGGAGCCCGCTCACGAGGTCGGTGGCCATGGCGGACGCCCGCGCGACGGCGGCCTGCTGATCGGTGGCCCGGCGGGTGATCAGCGGCGCCGCGAGTTGGAGGAGACCGAGGATGACGGGGGTGCCGATCAGAACGGCGAGTCCGAGGGGAACGTCGATCAGCAGCAGGGCGACGGCGGATCCGATCGCCGCGGTGAGGGCCGCCGCGGCCCTCGGTGTGATGTCCGCGATCCAGGCCGCGCGGTCGGCGTCCGACGTCGACACGGACAGCAGCTCACCGGCCCGCAGGTCGGTGCGCACTCCCCGCGGGTCGAGGATGCGGTGCGCGACCTCCATCCGCAGCTGGTGGGCCTCGTTCTGCATCGCCACGACGATGAACCGCGCACCGAACCGCCACGCCGCGGTGAGCACCAGGAACAGCAGCGCCAGGGCGCACAGCCACACCGCGAGAGCGAACACGTCTCCGGTCGCGACGGCCCGGTCGACGATCACACCGATCGAGATCGGGACCAGTGTCTCGGCCACCTGATGCAGGCAGACGAGCACGGTGCCGATCCCCAGCCGAACACGATTCCGCACCAGCGTGCGACGCAGAATTGCGGTGCCACCAGTCTTCACGCGCGTAACTCCCAACGCCGACGCTTCCCCACCCACCAACGAAGTAAGCAGACCCTAACTAGATGAACCCTAATCGATGGGCAACTAGCGTTGACATGCCCGGTTCTCATAGAGTCGCCGATACGAACTACTGCGCGTGACGCAGCAGCAAGCCCGAGAGGACAAAGATGGCCGCGAAGACGACCGCCGAAAACGACATCGCGGACGAGGATCTCGAACCCCTAGCCGACGAGACCGCCCGCCAGGCGCAGCGCGTTGTCGCTGCATACGCCGAAGATGCCGACGAGTGCAGGATGCTGCTCTCCATGCTCGGAATCGGACCCACCAG
Source organism: Rhodococcus mengyinensis (assembly GCF_048381435.1). Taxonomy (NCBI): domain Bacteria; kingdom Bacillati; phylum Actinomycetota; class Actinomycetes; order Mycobacteriales; family Nocardiaceae; genus Rhodococcus; species Rhodococcus mengyinensis. The sequence continues at coordinate 383,811 of NZ_JBLWIT010000038.1, forward strand.
CAAGCTCGACTGAGAATTTCATCCACTTCGACTGCGAAGGAAGCCCGTGGCTGCCAGTTCGGAATCGTCAGCATCGTCATCACGCTCGACTTCTGATCCTGTTTCCGGGCAAGCCGACTTCGTCGTCGTCGCGAACCGACTCCCCGTCGACCTCGAACGCCTTCCGGACGGCACCACGCGCTGGAAGCGCAGCCCCGGTGGCCTCGTCACCGCGCTCGAGCCGATCCTGCGCCGCAACAAGGGCGCATGGGTCGGCTGGGCGGGGGTCGCGGACGCCGAGCTCGATCCCGTCGTCGAGGACGACCTGGAGCTCTACCCGGTTCCGCTGAGCGCCGCGGAGATCGCCGACTACTACGAGGGCTTCTCCAACGCCACCCTCTGGCCGCTGTACCACGACGTCATCGTCAAGCCCGAGTACAACCGCGACTGGTGGAACGCCTACGTCGAGGTCAACCGGCGCTTCGCGGAGGCCACGTCGAAGGCGGCCGCGCACGGCGCCACGGTATGGATCCAGGACTATCAGCTGCAGCTCGTTCCGAAGATGCTGCGCATGCTTCGCCCCGACCTCACCATCGGATTCTTCCTGCACATTCCGTTCCCGCCGGTGGAACTGTTCATGCAGATGCCGTGGCGCACCGAGATCATCGAGGGCCTGCTCGGCGCCGACCTGATCGGGTTCCACCTCCCGGGCGGTGCCCAGAACTTCCTCTACCTGGCCCGCAAACTCGCCGGTCAGCAGACGTCCCGCGGCAACGTGGGCGTGCGCTCCAAGCTCGGCGTCGTGCAGGTGGGATTCCGCACGGTGCGCGTCGGCGCGTTTCCGATCTCCATCGATTCGGGGCAGCTGGACGAACAGTCCCGATCCAAGTCGATCCGGGACCGCGCCAAGAAGATCCGCAAGGAACTGGGCAATCCCAAACACATCATGCTCGGCGTCGACCGCCTCGATTACACGAAGGGCATCGACGTCCGCCTCGCCGCGCTGCACGAGTTGCTCGACGAGCAGCGCATCGACCCGGCCGACACGGTGATGGTGCAGTTGGCCACGCCGAGCCGCGAGCGGGTCGACAGCTACGTGCAGATGCGCGACGACATCGAACGCAAGGTGTCGCGGATCAACGGCGAGTACAGCGAGGTCGGCAGGCCGGTGGTGCACTACCTGCACCGGCCGATCCCCCGCGAGGAGCTGATCGCGTTCTTCGTCGCCGCCGACGTGATGCTGGTGACTCCGCTGCGTGACGGCATGAACCTCGTCGCCAAGGAGTACGTGGCGTGCCGCAGTGATCTCGGCGGCGCACTGCTGCTCAGCGAGTTCACCGGCGCGGCCGCCGAACTCCGTCAGGCGTTCCTGTGCAATCCGCACGATCTCGACAGTGTCAAGGACGCGATGGAGCAGGCCCTGGGCCAGCCGAAGGAGGACGGCCGACGACACATGCGGGCCCTGCGCAGGCAGGTCCTCGCACACGACGTCGACCGGTGGGCCAGGTCCTTCCTCGACGCCCTCGCTCACGGCGGCGCCGCCGGCCCCGCGCTGATCGCGCCCGCCGAGGCTTCCGAGTCCGACTACAACGAGGACGCGACCGGGGAGAACTGACCTCCCCGGCTCAGCTGACCGGACGTCACCAGGAAGCCGACGAAGTCGCGGATCGTCTCGTCGGCGGGACGCGGAACGTAGCCGAGTTCGGACCGCGCCTTGGAGCCGTCGATGACGGGCGCCGCGAGCAGCGCCGACATCGCCGACCGTGACAGAACGTCGGATCCGAACCGGGCCCCGATCGGTTCGGCGATCGGCAGCACGCGTTCGATGACGCTGAGTGGGAACGAGTACAGCGGCCCCCGACGACCCGCCGCACGCGCAGCCCTCCTCACGGCATCGTGCATGCCGAGCATGTGCCCCGAGATCAGGTAGTTCTCACCGGTCCGGCCCTTTTCCCCGGCGGCGATCAGTCCGGCGGCGACGTCGCGGACGTCGACGAAGTCGAAACCGCCCTGCACCGCCGCGGGAACCCGGCCGCGAGCGGCGTTGCGCAGCAATGCGTTCACCCGCGACAGTCCGTAGTCGACGGGCCCGTACACCCCGGTGGGATTGCAGATCACCGCATCGAGCCCGGCCTCGACCACTTCGCTGAGTTCGATCTCGCCCGCCCATTTGGACCTGTCGTACACCGGGATCGACGCGTCGACGGACCGGGGTGAGTTCTCGTCGAGCGTTCCGCCGCAATTGCTCTGATCGAAGGAGTGCACGGAACTGCAATGCACCATCCTCCGAACACCCACTGCGAGAGCGGCTTCGGCGACGGTACGCACGCCCTTGGTGTTGACGGTCCAGGCGAGGTCGTCCTTCTGAGCGAGGGTGATCATCGCGACCAGGTGGTAGACCACCTCGGCGCCGTCCAGCGCCCGCTTCATGGATTCGACGTCGAGTACGTCGGCATTCACCCACGTGACCCCGTATTCGGGTGCGTACCGGGAACGCACGCGGTCGATTGCGGTCACCTCGTGCCCAGCCTCGACCAGCAGATTCAGCAGATTGTTGCCCACGAATCCCGCGGCGCCGGTTACTGCAACCTTCATCGACGACTCCCCGTTCGGTTGTGGCCAGGCGACGCAGCGTCGTGCGTCGGCAATCGGCCAGGAGACCCCGACAGTACTAGAACTTGTTTCATTTTGTGAAGGGGGTGACTGCCTCGACGAACATCCGCACTCGTGCGATCTCGTGGGATCGGTGTGCGAACTCCAGCAGGGCCACACCCTCCCACCCGGCAGCGCGCACGGATGCCGTCACGGTACGCCCCGCCACGATCATCTTGCTCCACTGCAGGTCACGGAGACTGTCCGCGAAGTGAGTGGGCGAGAGCCGGGCACCCGTCGACAACTCGAGAACCGCACCGGGAGCAAGCCTCTCCGACATTGCGGCCGCGTCCTGACGGCGGACGGCGACCAGAAAACCGGTGGCGGCGTTCCTGCCCGGACGTCCGACGGTCCTCAGCCCTCGCATGAAACCTGTTACACCGAGCACGCCCTGATTCGCGAGAAGTTGCGGCGCCAGCTTCACCGACGCCGCCGCGCCCCGCCACCCGGCCCCGGCCAGCTGGGCGATCATCACGGGCAGTTCCCAGTGCGCATACAACCCGTCGACGGCCACGACACCCGACTCCGCCACGAGGTCGTAGCGCAGGTGCATCGGCACCGTCAGCACCACTCCCGTCGACATCCGGGTCTCGAGGTCGAGGTCGCGGACCACGGTCATTCCGCACACCACGTCCCGCTTCACATGGAACGTGATCGAATTGGGGGCGATGAACGTGTCGTAGAACCGTTCGATCGCCTTCGTGCCGACGTGTGGCCGCGAGCCCACCGGGTCGTTGACCCGAGCGCCGTCCGAGAACAGCCCGACCCACGCGGCGCGGTCGTGCACCGCGACCGCGGACGGTGAACGCCCCACGGCAGCAAGAAGTTCCGCCACGGTCGGCGTGGGGTCCGGCACCGCTACACCGGGGTCAGCTGATCGACGAGCCAGCGGTCGTCGACCTTCTGCAGCGACACCCGCACGCGGCTGCCCGACGTCCGGGCGTCGGGAGCGTCGGCGCTCGTCGTCGTCTGGTTGAGGTACAGCAGAACCACCGCCTCGTCGGGTGTGGTCGACACGGGCGCCGCGGCCTGCACCGACACCTGCACGGTGAGTTGCTTCTCCTTGGCGCCCGGCGCGATCGTTTCCTGCACGAGCGTGGTGTAGTCGTCGCGGAACGAACCGGTGAGTCCGTCTGCGGCAGCCGCCAACTGGTTGTCGACGTCGGCGAAGTCGTACGCCAGCATCGCGACGGCCTGCTTGCCCGCGGCGTCGACGGCCTCGGTGCGCGCCTGCTCCGCGAGTTGGTCCTGCCGGTGGTCGTACCAGAGGAAACCCACCACCACCGCGAGCGCGACCACCACGACGGCGGCCGCGATCTTCAGCGCTGTCTGCTTGGTGACGGAGAACTTTCGCTTGTCTTCGTTGTTGTCGGTCATGGGACGAACTCCACCTTCGATGCGGTCAACTTTCCGTCGACGTCGCTGACGGTCACTCGCATTCGGAAGTCGCGCGGTGAGGGTTCGGGCTGTTCCTTGCTGCTGACCATCGTCCGCGCGGCCACCAGAACGTTCGCCGAGATCGAGGTCTCGCTCCCGTTCTCGACACCGGCCTCGACAACCTGGCCCTCGGTAGTCACATTCGCATCCCGCACGACGCCGACGAACGGATCCTCACGGCCCTGGAACTCTTCGAGGAACTGACCCGACGCGCCGGCGATGATCCGGTCGACGTCTTCCTTCGCGGTCTCGGGATGGATGGTTGTCAGGTTGAGCACCGTCTGCCGGGCCGTGTCGACGAAGGCCTGACGGCGGTCGTCCCGTTCCCGTGCGGACTGTTGGTCGAGCAGCAGGACCACCGCCGCGACGACCAGTGCGACGACGACCACCGCGGTAACACCCCACGCGAGCAACGACTTCAGGGGACGACGCTGCTTCGGCGCGTCGGGCGCCGGAGCGTCCGGGGACGCGACCTTCGCCGTCGACACCTTTTCCGCCTCGGGCGCGGCGTTCGCGTCTGCCGGCTTGGCCAGGACCACCGGCTTCGGGGCCTCGGTCTCCCCCACCGGCGGGCCGGCGTGCCGGACCGCCCTGCGCCTGCTCCGGTCCTTCGCCGCGGAGCTCTGCTCGGTCGCCTGCTCCGCGGAGTCGGTTGCGCGCTCGTCTGTGCTGGAACTCAAATCTGCTGACCTGTCATCATCGTCTGCCACGTCGAGTCCTTTCCCTGCACCGCCAGATCCGGTTGGGTGTACGTCTTTCCATCCGAACCAATGAAGCTACCGGTGGCCGGGTCGTAGGGCACGGCCGCGACCGGTGCACCCGCGGCGCCTTCGTAGGAACTCGGAACGGCTGTGTACGAGGGTACATCCGGCGGCATGATCGGCCCGTACGGCGGGTTGTTGCCCGACGCCTCCCAGCCCTCGCGGCACGCCTCGACCGTCGGCGCGCGACGTCCCGGGAACTCCATGCACGGCAGGTTCCGCGCGCCGCGCACCACGGCCGGATCGTCCGGAGCGGCCTTGCAGTACAGGTCGTTCGGTGTCGCGATCGGGTCGGTCTGATCTCCCGACCGGCGTTGCTCCGGGGGCAGGAATCCCGTCGTGCAGGCCGGCGGGTCGTGCAGTTGCAGGGCGAAGTCGACAATCGCGCCGTCCTCCACCGGCCCGCCGGTCGCGGCCGTCACGAGCGCCGCGGTCAGGGGTGGGTAGATGACCAGCACCTGTTCGATGCTCTTGTTGTAGATCACCCCGACCTGGCCGACGCTCACCAGATTCCGCAGCAGAATCGGCAGTGTCGGCTGCAGGTCCTGGAACAGCCGGGTGGCTTCCTGCGCCGTTCCCGGGCCCTTCTCCAGCACCGACCGCAGGCTCGGGTCGCTCGCCCGCAACTGGTCGGTGAACGTCACCAGGTCCTGGGTCCACGACCGGATGGCGTCGCTGCTGACCACCTGAGTGTCGAGCAATGGGCCGACCTGGTCGATCAGGGCCTTCGTCGCGTCGCTGTTCGCATCGGCCTCCTCGACGAACAACCGGGCCGAGTCGATGAGCCGCTGCAGGTCGGGGCCCGATCCGTTGAACGCCGTGAACGCCTCGTCGATCACCGTCTGCAGCCTGGTGTCCGAAATGCTGGCGAGCAGTTCGTCGGCCTGGTCGAGCATTTCGCCGACGTCCTGCGGAATGGTGGCCCGGTCCAACGGGATCACGTCGCCGTTCGCGAGGTACGGGCCGTCGGCCTCGGCGGCGCCGTCCCGGGGAATCAGATCGACGTACTGCTCGCCGACCGCCGACACGCTCTTGACTGCCGCGTCGACGTCGGCCGGAATCTTGTAGTCGCTGTCGAGTGACATCTTCGCTTCCACACCGTCGCCGGTGAGCGTCACGTTCTCGACGACACCGATGTTGGTGCCGCGGTAAGCGACATTGGCGTGCGAGTAGAGCCCACCGGTGGACGGCAGTCGGACGCTGACCTCGTAGCGCCCGACGCCGAACAGCACCGGCACCTTCACGTACTGGATCGACATCACCACGAGCCCGATGACGGTGAGAATCGAGAAGATGATCAGCTGAATGCGAACGAATCTCGTCATTCTCATGGTGTCGGCGCCCCTCCCAATTGCGGCGGAAGGCCCGGGATCTGCGGCAGTCCGGGTATCTGTGGAAGACCCGGAATCATCGGCGGTGCGGGTGCCGGCTTCGGAGCCGGCTGCAGGGGTGCCTGCAGGGGATCGCCCGACTGCCCCGCCACCCCGGCGAGCGATCCCACGGCGCCCTCGACGCCGCCGAGCGATCCGCCGAGACCGGTTCCGGTCAGGAAGTTGCTGTCGACGCGTTCGTTGGTCATGTCGATCGTCATCATGAGGTTCGCGTAATCACCCTGAATCGCCTTGTCCATCGTCTTCATCGGGAACGGGTACGTGAGCATCAGGGTCAGCACCTCGGTCAGCGCGCTACCCGAGTTGGCGAGTTCACGCAGCACCGGTGTCAGGTTTGCCAGGTTCGCTTTCAGTTCCTCGCCGCTGTTCTCCACGAGACGGGAAGCGGTGTCGCTGAGCTTGCCCACCTCGACCAGCGCGGTGGTGAGGTTCTGCCGTTGGGTGACGAGCACTTCCAGCGCGGGCGGGATGCCGTCCAGCGCCGCGTCCAGGGTGGCCTTCTGCTCGTTGACGGTGCCCGCCAACCGGTCGAGTCCCTCCATCGCGCCGATGATGTCGCCGCGCTGCTGATCCAGGCTCGTGACGAGCTGGTCGAGCTGCGGGAGAAGATCCCGGATCGAGTCCTCCCGGCCACCCAGTGCGGCGTTGAGTTCCTGGGTGATGTCGTGGATCTGGGCGATGCCGCCACCGTTGAGCACCACCGACAGTGACGACAACGTCTGCTCGGTGGTCGGGTAGGCGCCCGCCCGCTCGATGGGGATCACGTCGCCGTTCTCGAGCCGGCCTTCGGGCTCGGCGTCGGTCGGCGGAGCCAGTTCGAGGTGCTGCGAGCCGAGGAGGCTGGTCTGGCCGATCTTGGCCGTCGCATTGGCAGGCAGTTGGACGTCGCCGTTGATCGAGACGGTGACCAGTGCATGCCAGTCCTGCACGTCGATGCCCGTCACCGAACCCACCGTCACGTCGTTCACGCGGACCGGCGAGTTCTGCGACAGCGTCGTGACATTGGGCATCTGGATCTCGACCGTGTACGCGTCGTCGCCCTGTCCCTCGGTGCCCGGCAGGGGAAGCGAGTTCAGCCCTTCCCACTCGCACCCGGTCAGGGTGAGGGACAACGTGATCGCCACAACCGCGATGGCGCCGCGACGCAACCGTGTGCGCTTCGTCATCGCCCACCTCCCGGCTGCAGCAGATCGTTGAGGTCCTTGGGCACGGCGACGGTCGGCATCCCGGCGAGGGCCCCGGTCATCGGCGGCGCGGACCGCGGGGGTACGGAGGCCCCGAGGCTCGGCGGCGTGAATTCGATCTGGTCGGGGAATGCGTTCACCCCCGTCGTCGGGTTGGTGAGGATGGGCAGGTAGTTCGCCGTCAGCGAGTTCAGGACCGGCGACAGGTACTGCGTGCACAGGTCCGCGCTGCGGTTCGCCTCATTGGCCTGCAGGCTCTGGATGGCACCGCACATGAAGTTCACGGGGTTCCCGAAGTTCGCCATCGCGACCGCACCGACCAGTGATCCCTGCGCCGGCTTGTAGATGTTGCTGAAGTTGGCCAGCGCCGTGGGCGCGACGTGGAGCACCTGCTCGATCTGCGGCCTCTTGTCGGCGAGCACCTGGGTGGCGTCGGCCAGGCGGCCGACCTGCTCGCTGAGGCTTGCCCGGTTCTCCACGACGAACCGGTTGACGTCGCCGAGCGCGAGGTCGAGATCGTTCAGCGCGGTTCCGAGTTCGTCGGAGTTGGTGGCGAGCATGTTCGACACCGACGCAAGCCTGCCCTCGAACTGGACGATCTGCTCGTTGCTCGACGACAGTGCGGCCACGAACGTCTGCAGGTTGCGGATGGTGGAGAACAGGTCGGTCCGGCCGTCGGACAGGGTCCGCATGGTCTCCGACAGTTCCCGCAGCGTGTTCCGCAACGACTCTCCGTTGCCGTCGAGATTGTCGGCGGCGGTGTCGATGAACGTGCCGAGCGAGCCCTGCGGGTCGGCGCCCTGCGGTCCGAGCGCCTCCGACAGCTTGTTCAGCTCGGTCTTGATCTCGTCCCACTCCACCGGGACGGCGGTGCGCTCCACGGGGATGCTCGCGCCGTCGCCCATCGTCGGCCCACCCGCGTAGACGGGTGTCAGCTGCACGAACCGTCCCGACACCAGGCTGGGTGCGACGATGACGGCCTTCGCGTCCGCCGGGAGGTCGACGCTCTTCTGCACGTTCATCGTGACCCGTGCGAAATCGGCACCGGGCTCGATCGAGTCGATCGTCCCCACCTTCACGCCGAGGACGCGGACGTCGTCGCCCGAATACAGCCCGGTGGTCGTCGGGAAGTACGCGGTGATGGTGTTCTGGAAGAGCTTGGGCACGAACATCACTGCGGCGCCCACGATCAGCACCACGACGACCGCGGCGACGCCGCCGCGGATCAGCCACTTCTTCCGCGTGTTGGTGATTTCCGGGTTCGTCGTCATCGCGGCGGTTCCCTCAGCTCGATGGACGGACCTGTCTGCAGGTAGGCCTGGAGGTCGTTGGGGAGGTGCTCCGGCCACGTCACCGCGTCGCTGAGCCCCTGGAACAGGTTGCCGATGCCGATGTTGTAGACGTACGCCATGAAGAACGGCCCGCTACCGACCGATTCCCCGAGCTGAGTGGCGTACGGCGCGAGGCCGTCGAGAGCCTGCGAGATGTTGTCCTTGTTCCGCTGCAGGACGTCGACCACCGAGTTCAGCTTGTCGAGCGTCGGTTTCATCTGCTCCTCGTTGTCCTGGACCAATCCCGTGAGCTGCCGGGACACCGCGGAGATGTTCACGATCAGCTGGCTGATCGCCGTGCGGCGACGGTCGAGCTCGCCGAACAGCTGGTTCCCGTCGACGATCAGCGAGTTGATCTGCCCGCTGCGCTCGGCGAGGATTCCGGTCACGTTCTCGGCGCGCGAGAGCAGCTGTCGCAGCGTCTCGTCCCGCGAATTGATGCTCTCCGACAACCGGGTCAGGCCGTCCAGTGCGGTGCGCAGCTCGGGCGGTGTGTTCTCGAGAGCGCCGGACATCGCGTTCAACGCGTTGTTGACCTCGTCGGTGTCGAGCTCGGACACGGTGTTCGACAGGTCGCCGAGCGCGTCGTTGAGGGAGTACGGAGAGTTGGTGCGTTCCAACGGAATCGTCGACCCCACCGGCATCGTCTCGTACCCGAGCGGGGTGACGGCCAGCGACTTGCGCCCGAGAACGGTGTTGGTCTTGATGTTCGCCTCGGTGGCGTCGCCCAGGACGATGCCGTCCTCGATCGTGAACCTGACGAGCACGTGCTGCTCATCGAGTTCGACCTCGGCGACCTTCCCGACGTCGACGCCGGCGAGCGTCACCGCGTCGCCGGTCATCAGCCCACCCGCGTCCTCGAAGTAGGCGGAGTACTGCGTTCCACCCGAAAGGAATTGCAGCTGATCGTATTGCAGGGTCGCGATCACGATCATGCTCGCGATGGCGACACCGATGATTCCCACCTGTACGGGATTACGTTCGCTCTTCATGGCTACGGTGCACACCTCCCTGCCGTCTGACCGCCCGGCATGTTGAGGAGCAGATCCGATCCGTCCGGGCCGGAGAACTTGAACTTGACCGTGCAGACGTACATCTGGAAGAAGCTGCCGTACGTGCCGATACGGATGAGCCTCCGGTAGGCGTCGGGCAGATTCTGGAGCACCCAGTCGAGGTCGTCCTCCCCCGCCTGGAGCTGAGTTGCGGTTCGATTGGCCTCGGCGATCGTGCTCTGCAACGGTGGCCGCGCACCTTCGAGCAGATTCGCGAGATCCCCCGTCGCCCCGGCGATGCGGGGAATGGCGTCACCGATCTGGTCGCGGTCCTGGGAGAGCCCGCTGACCAGCTGCTGCAACTGGTCGAGCGTCGACCGGAACTGGTCGCCGCGGTCGTTGATGGTGCCGAGCACCTGGTTGAGGTTCGTGATCACCTCACCGATCAACTGGTCCCGGTCGGCGAGGGTGTTCGTGAACGAACTCGTGCTGCCGAGGAGCGAGACGAGCGTTCCGCCCTGCCCCTGGAACACCTGGACCAGCGCCTGGGACAGGTCGTTGACCTGCTGCGGGTCCAGTGCCCGCAGCAACGGTTTGAACCCACCCAGCAGAAGGTCGAGATCGAGTGCGGGAGAAGTGTTCTCAACGGGGATGGATCCACCGTCCGGCAGGGGTTCCACCGATCCGGCGCCTTCGAGAAGTTCCATGTACCGGTCGCCGACGAGATTCTCGTACCGCACCGTGGCCTTGGTCCCGTCGAACAGCGAGTACTTGGTGTCGACGGTGAAATCGACGTCGGCGAGATTGTCGTCGTCGATGCTCACCTTCTCGACGGCTCCGACCGGAACGCCGGCGATGCGCACCTTGTCGCCGGGCTTGAGGCCGGACACGTCCGTGAACGTGGCGTGGTAGCCGTCGGAGCTGCTGAACCGATACTGGCTGAACACCAGGGCGAGTCCGGCGAAGATCACCGACATCACCGTCGCGAAGATCAACAGCTTGACCGTGGTCGCTCGCACTGTCACTGCCCACCCTGCCCGGGGTACACACCCGCGAACAGCAGCTGGAACACCTTGGGCAGGTGCACCTGGACTTCCGTCGACGGCACGAACGGCACCGTTCCGGTGTCGGCCACGACGAAGTTCGCATGCTTGCTGAGATCAGGATTGGGAAGGCCGTGGCAGTTCGGCCCACCTGTCGCATTCACTTTCGGCAGGTCCTTCGGATAGGTGTACGGCTCCTGCCCGTACATGAAGCTGGCGCTCAGCGCGATGCCCGGCTGATTGCCACCGATGAGCTGTTCGGCGAGGGGGATCACATTGTTCAGGCCGACGATGAAGCAGGAGATCTCGGGCGAGTACTCGGCCAGCAGATCCGTCGTCGGGAGCAACAGGTCGAGGGAGGAGTTCAGGTTCTGCTCGTTCTCGGTCAGTACGGTGTTGGCCGTGTCGGCCAGCCCGGTGACGTTGAGCAGCACGGCATCCAGGTTGTCCTGTTCGTCGACGACCGTGCCGCTGGTGGCCGTCGCGTTGTCGAGCACTCGCAGCAGATCCGGTGCGGTGTCGGCGTACACGTCGGTGACCTGCGCGGCCTTTGCGAAATCTTCTTGCAGCTGAGGCAGACTCGGATTCATCTTCGCCAGGTAGCTGTCGCTCTGCTCGAGCAGGGCGCCGAGTTCCTCGCCGCGTCCGCGCAGCGCCGACGAGATGGCCCCGAGGGTGGCGTTGAGCTTCTCCGGCTGTACCTGGGCCAGCACGTCGGACAGGTGCTGGAAGACCGTGTTGAACTCGACGGTGACGTTGTCGGACGCGATCACGTCCCCTGCCTGCAGAGGGGTGGACGACGGGTTGTCCGGCATCACGAAGTTGACGTACTTGGCGCCGAACACGGTGGTGGACTTGATCTCCACGGTGGCGTTGGAGGGAATCAGCGACATCATGTCGGGATACATCGCCAGTTTCAGCTCGGCGCCGTCCGTCACGTGTTCGATGGAGCCGACGCGGCCGACCTCGACACCGAGGAGCTTGACCTTGGCGTCGGGTTCCATCACCAGCCCGGAGCGATCCGACGTGACGGTGACGGGCGTGGTCTCGCTGAAGGTTCCGTTGAACATGGCCAGTGACACACCGATGATCGCGAGAAGACTCACCACGAGGACGAGTGCCGCGAGCTTCTTCTTCCCACCCGAATCAGTCATCTACCGGCACTCCTATCCCGAAAGGTTGAAGTTGCCGGACCCGCCGTAGATGGCGAGCGAGATGAGCAGGGTGACGGTGACGACGGCGATCAGCGAGGAGCGCACCGCGTTGCCGACGGCCACACCGACGCCGACCGGACCGCCCGAGGCGTTGAAACCGTAGTAGGTGTGGATGAGCATGATCGCGATCGCCATGACGATGGCCTGCGCGAACGACCACAGGATGTCCGTGGGTATCAAGAACGTCGAGAAGTAGTGGTCGTACACGCCGGACGACTGGTCGTACAGCACCACCGTCGCGAACCGGCTGGCCATGAACGACGCGATCACCGCCAGGGCGTACAGCGGGATGATGGCGATCATCCCCGCCATCACACGTGTGCTGACCAGGTACGGGATCGACGGGATCGCCATCGTCTCCAGCGCGTCGATCTCCTCCGAGACGCGCATGGCGCCGAGCTGGGCGGTGGAGCCGGCGCCGATGGTGGCCGCCAGCCCGATGCCCGCGATGACCGGCGCCGCGATACGCACGTTGATGAAGGCCGCGAAGAAGCCGGTGAGGGCCTCGACGCCGATGTTGCCGAGCGAGCTGTAGCCCTGTACCGCGATGGTGCCGCCGGTGAACAGGGTCAGGAAGCCGACGATGACGACCGTCCCGCCGATTACCGCGAGCGCACCCGTGCCCATGCTGATCTCGGCGATGAGCCGCAGCGTCTCCTTCGGGTAGTGCATCAGGGCGCGGGGAGCCCATCCGATGGCACGCGCGAAGAACAGCGCCTGCTCACCGAGCCGGTCGATCGAGCGGGACGCCGACGCGAACCGTTTGCGAGTTCGGGGAAAGCGCCCGGCCGCCGCTAGTGCCATCTACTCCACCACCATGTCGATCACCCTGCCGTCAGCTTGATGCCGACGGCGGTGACGAGAACGTTGACCACGAACAGGGCCATGAACGAGAACACGACGGTCTGGTTGACGGCGTCACCGACGCTCTTCGCGCCACCCCTGACGTTCAGGCCGAGGTAGGCGGCGACGAGACCGGCGATCATGCCGAACAGACCGGCTTTGACTTCCGAGATCACGAGCTCCCCGAATCCGGTGAGCAGGGTGATGCCGTTGACGAACGCACCCGGGTTGACGTCCTGGATGTAGACCGAGAAGACGAAGCCGCCGAGGATGCCGATGGTGCAGACCAGCCCGTTGAGCAGGAGCGCCACGGCGGTCGACGCCAGCACTCGTGGCACGACCAGGCGGTGGATCGGATTGATGCCCAGCACCCGCATCGCGTCGATCTCTTCGCGGATGGTGCGGGCGGAGAGGTCTGCGCAGATGGCGGTGGCGCCTGCACCCGCCACGATGAGCACGGTGACGATGGGGCCGACCTGGGTGACGGTGCCGAGAGCGGCGCCGGCGCCACTGAGGTCGGCGGCGCCGATCTCGCGGAGGAGGATGTTGATCGTGAAGCTCACCAGGACGGTGAACGGGATGGCCACCAGCACGGTGGGCACCATCGAGACCCGGGCGACGAACCACGCCTGGTCCACGAACTCGCGACGCTGGAAGGGCCTCGAAAAGACTGCCCTCAACGTTTCGCCCGACATCGTGAAGAACCCGCCGACCGCACGCAACGGCACCTCGAGGAGGTCTACCATCCGTCCTCCTCGTCCATGATCTCGCCCAGCACCGACTGTCAGTTCGAGCCCAGCCCCCCAGCGGTCTGTGACTCAGGTCATATTAACTAGAACGTGTTCACCTGTCAAAGGTGGTCGCTCATCAGCATGAATCGTCCCACATTCAGCACGTCCCGAGGGCCGAATTCGACCGAAACGCCGGGCGTGTCTCCGCCCGATCGGATCCGACGATTCGCGCCGAGCGAGAAGGCCGAGGCGTGGACTTAAGAGGTTATAGCACAAGAACTTTGAGCGAATTTCGTCACGTACCGACGACCGTCGAAATCGTCGCCGGCCTCGGTTCCGGGCGACCGCGTGAGGGGGCCGGCCCAGGGAGTCGCCGGACCAGCTGGGCACGCTCGATCGAACTGCTCGACGACAGCAGAACTAGAACACGATCTAGTCATATCCGGCACACCACTCGAACACCCTCCACGGTCACCCGGCCCCCCGTTCCGCCGCTCTTCAGTTGCCTTCAGTATCGCCCATCGCGGAGGCATTACCTGCGGAAACGATACGGAAACAACCTTCGTGTCGGTTCTTCGGCCCCAGGACGCAGATCAGCCCAGTTCGCGTAGCGCCGCGGAGGCCGAGAACATCGCGGCAGGATCCCGATCCCCGAAGTAGTTCCCGAGCTCCGCCGCGAGCGCGCCGGGTGTCCACCGACCGTCCGCGGCGTCGAAACGCCGCTCCACGACCGGTGCCGCCATCAACGCAACCATCGGACCGTAGACGACGAAGACCTGGCCGTTCACGGAGTCGGCGGCGGGCGATGCGAGGTACGCGACGAGCGCGGCCACATGCTCGGGCGACAACGGGTCGACCCCCTCGGCCGGCGCCTCTCCGAAGACGTTCTCCGTCATCGACGTGCGGGCGCGGGGGCAGATCGCGTTGGCTCGGACGCCGTACCGGGACAGCCCACGGGCCGCCGACAGCGTGAGCGCCGTGATGCCTGCTTTGGCGGCGCCGTAGTTCGCCTGCCCCTCGGGGCCGAGCAGTCCCGCCTCGGACGAGGTGTTGACGATGCGCCCGTATACCGGCGCACCGGCCTCCTTGGACTTGCCCCGCCAGTACGACGCGGCTGCGCGGCACAGCAGGAAGTGGCCGCGCAGATGAACCTTCAGCACCAGGTCCCAGTCCTCGTCGGACATGTTGAACAGCATGCGATCCCGCGTGATGCCCGCATTGTTCACCAGGATGTCGAGGCTGCCGAGCCGGCTCTGCGCCGCCTCCATGATCGCATCGGCGGTGGACCGTTCCCCGATGTCGCCGGCCACGAACTCGACCTTCGCGCCCAGGCCCCGGATCTCCTCGAGCGTGGCCTCCACGGCGTCGTTCGCAACCAGGTCGTTGACGACGACGGACGCACCCGCGCGGGCCAGTGCGATCGCCTCGTACTTCCCGAGGCCGGATCCGGCGCCGGTCACGACGGCGACCTTGCCGTCCACGTTCACATCGCGGTCAGCCACAGCATTCATGAACACGCTCTCCTGGTTCTGTGCACTCGCCGCAGGTCGCGAACCACGACACGGCGGTAGGTCGACGTCACTGTAGAACGTGTTCTCATTCCGGGCAACAATCCTCAGGGGTGCTCGGTGAGCGCGGCCCTCGGACACTGGGCGATCGCCGTACGCACGTCTTCCTCCCGGTCAGCGGGAGGAACGGCACTCGAAATGTGCAGCTGATCGTCGTCGTCGAGCTCGAAGATGTCGGGTGCGATCCCCACGCACACACCATTGGCCTCGCAACGGTCGAAATCGACTCTGACCTCCATGGCAACCCTCACTTCTCCTCGTCTCGTCACTCGCGGATCCGGGTGCCGCCGGGCTGCGGCGCACTCCGTTCCTGCGATAACACTAGAACCTGTTCCAGTCGTGTGCAATGATTCGTTCCACGACTGCGAGCACGCCTACCGGGCACGCTCCGGGGCCGGCCGGGGCCGACTCCGCGAATGCACCGCAGAGACTGGAACCTGTGCCAGATTTCAGCTGCTTCCGCTCTCGGACTGGAGAGGTATTTCGATGCACATCACCTACACACCGCAGCAGCAGCAGCTGCGCCAAGAGCTGCGCGCGTACTTCGCGAAGCTGATGACGCCGGAGCGTCGAGAGGCACTGGCCGCCACCACCGGCGAATACGGCGAGGGCAACGTCTACCGCGACGTCGTCGCTCAGATGGGCAAGGACGGCTGGCTGACGCTCGGGTGGCCCAAGGAGTACGGCGGCCAGGAACGGTCGGCCATGGAGCAGCTGATCTTCACGGACGAGGCCGCCATCGCCGGCGCCCCGGTCCCCTTCCTCACCATCAACTCGGTGGCGCCGACGATCATGCACTTCGGCACCCCCGAGCAGAAGGCGTTCTTCCTGCCCAAGATCTCGGCCGGCGAACTGCACTTCTCCATCGGCTACTCCGAGCCCGAAGCGGGCACCGACCTCGCCAGCCTCCGGACCACCGCCGTCAAGGACGGCGACGACTACGTCATCAACGGCCAGAAGATGTGGACGAGCCTGATCGCCTACGCCGATTACGTGTGGCTGGCGTGCCGCACCGATCCCGAAGCCAAGAAGCACAAGGGCATCAGCATGCTGATCGTCCCGACCACCGCCGACGGCTTCTCGTACACCCCGGTCCACACGATGGCGGGTCCGGACACGAGCGCCACCTACTACCAGGACGTTCGGGTTCCGTCGTCCGCGCTGGTCGGCCCCGAACACGGCGGCTGGGCACTGATCACCAATCAGCTCAACCACGAGCGCGTCGCCCTGACCTCCGCCGGGCCGGTCCTCACCGCCCAGCGTGAAGTGCGCGAATGGGCGCAGAACACCAAGTTGCCGGACGGGCGCCGCGTCATCGACCAGGAATGGGTGCAGATCAATCTGGCCCGGGTCCACGCCAAGGCCGAGTACCTCAAGTTGATGAACTGGGAGATCGCCTCGTCCACCGACCACGCGCCGGGCCCGGAGGCGGCGTCGGCCAACAAGGTCTACGGCACGGAGTTCGCCACGGAGGCGTACCGGCTGCTGATGGAGATCCTCGGGCCTTCGGCCACGCTGCGGCAGAACTCCCCCGGGGTCCTGCTCCGCGGGCGACTCGAACGGATGCACCGGTCGTCGCTGATCCTCACGTTCGGCGGCGGAACAAACGAGGTGCAGCGCGACATCATCGCCATGACCGCCCTCGGCCTGCCCCCCGCGAAGCGTTAGGACTACGACAATGGACTTCACCCCCACCGAGGCCCAGCAGGACCTGGCCGGCCTCACCCGAGGAATCGTCTCGGACCTCGTCACCAACGACCGGCTGCGCGAACTCGACAACGCGGAGGACCGCCTCGATCGCCGCCTGTGGTCCGCGCTCGCGTCGTCCGGTGTCCTGAGCGCCGCGCTGCCGGAGTCGGTGGGCGGCGACGGTTTCGGCGTCCTCGAGCAGTGCAGCATCCTCGTCGAACTGGGCCGCGCCGTCGCGCCGGTGCCCTATCTGTCGTCGATCGTGATGGCGGCAGGGGCGATCGCGAAGTTCGGAACCGAACGGCAGCGTTCCGACTGGGGTACTCCGGCAGCGCGTGGAGAGAAGATCCTCACCGTCGCCCTCGACGAGGAACTCAACGACACTCCGGGTGCGCCCGTCACGCGTGCCGAACGCGGCGCGGACGGCTGGACCCTCGACGGCACCAAGATCGTCGTCGACGCGGCGCCGTCCGCCGACCTCTTCCTGGTCCCGGCAACTACCCCGGACGGTGTAGCCGTCTTCCTCGTCCGCCCCGACGACGCCGGAGTGACCGTCACCCGCCAGCAGACCGTCGACCTGGCCAGCACCGGTGAGGTGACCCTCCACGGAGTGTCGCTGGCCGAGGACCGCGTGCTCGGCGCCGCCGACCAGGGCGGCGAGATCGTGGACTGGCTCGTCGAGCGCGGCTCGCTCGGCGCCTGCGCGTACCAGTACGGCGTCCTCGACGAAGCCCTCAAACTCACTGCGGCCTACGCCCGCGAGCGGGTGCAGTTCGGTCGGCCCATCGGCAGTTTCCAGGCCGTGGCCCAGCGACTCGCCGACGGCTACATCGACGTGAAGGGCGTCCGGCTCACGCTGTGGCAGGCGGCGTGGCGGCTCAGCGAGGGCCTGCCCAGCGAAGGCGACATCCAGACCGCCAACTTCTGGGCGTCCGACGCCGGACACCGGGTGGCCCATACCCTCGTCCACGTCCACGGTGGCGTCGGACTCGACGAGGACCACCCCGTGCATCGGTACTTCCTCGCGGCCAAGGCACTCGAATTCCGGCTCGGTTCGGCCACGCAGCAGTTGCGGATCCTCGGCGCCGAACTGGCCACCGTCCCGGCATGACCGCCACGCTTGCGCGCACGGTATCGGACCTGCTCCTGGGCGTCTCGAAGTCCGACGCCCAGGGCCTGTACTTCGAGGACCGGTTCCTGTCGTGGTCCGAACACGTACGCGCGAGCCTGCGGCGCGCGGCTGTCCTCGACGACCTGCTCGATGCACAGCGGCCCCGGCACTTCGGTGTGCTGATGGACAACGTCCCCGAGTTCTCGCTCCTCGCCGGAGCGGCGGCGCTGTCCGGCGCCGTCCTCGTGGGGCTCAACACCACTCGACGCGGGGCGGCACTGGCCCGCGACATCGCGCTGGCCGACTGCCAGGTGGTCTTCACCGAATCCGGGCGGTCCGCGCTGCTGGACGGTCTCGACCCCTGCGTTCCCGTCGTCAACGTGGATTCACCGGACTGGTATGCCCTGCTCGCCGGCGAGCGCCCCGAATTCACGCCGAGGGCCGCCGCGGCCGAAGACCTGTTCATGCTCATCTTCACGTCGGGCACGAGCGGCGATCCGAAGGCGGTGCGCTGCACCCACGCGAAGATCACCGGCCCCGGCATCATGCTCGCCGAACGCTTCGGCCTGACCCCGGACGACGTCGTCTACATGTCGATGCCCATGTTCCATTCCAACGCCATGATGGCGGCGTGGTCCGTGGCGCTCGCGGGACACAGCTCGATTGCATTGCGGCGCAAGTTCTCCGCGTCGAACTTCCTGTCCGACGTGCGGAAATTCGGCGTCACGTACGCCAACTACGTCGGAAAGCCGCTGTCGTATGTGCTGGCTACCCCGGAAATGTCCGACGACGCCGACAACACCCTTCGGGTGATGTACGGCAACGAGGGGTCCGCGCCCGCGGTCGCGGCGTTCTCGCGCCGCTTCGGCACCGCGGTGGTCGACGGATTCGGCTCCACCGAGGGCGGTGTCGCCATCTCCGGCAGCCCCGAGGCGCCGGCAGGTTCTCTGGGCAAGCTCCCCGAGGGCATCGCGATCCTCGACCCCGAGACCGGCAGCCCCTGTCCCCCGGCCGAATTCGATTCCGCCGGCCGGGTGCTCAATGCCGAGGCCGCGACCGGCGAACTCGTCAACGTCGCGGGATCGGGGGCGTTCGCGGGCTACTACAACAATCCCGAGGCCGACGCCGAGCGGATCCGCGACGGCAAGTACTGGAGCGGCGACCTCGCGTACCGGGACGCCGACGGGTTCGGGTACTTCGCGGGACGTAGTTCCGGATGGTTGCGCGTCGACGGCGAGAACATCGGTTCGGCGCCCATCGAACGCATCCTGATGCGGTACGACGGCTTCGCCCAGGTGTCGGTGTACGCGGTGCCCGATCCCGACGTCGGGGACCGGGTGATGGCGGCTGTCGTCCCGACGCGTGACTTCGATCCCGTGGCCTTCACACGCTTCCTCGACGCGCAGTCCGATCTGGGTCCGAAGCAGCGCCCGAGTCTGATCCGGGTGTGTGCCGAGTTCCCGCGGACCGCCACATTCAAGGTCCTCACCCGCGTATTGAGCGCCGAGGCCGCCGAGTGCACCGATCCGGTGTGGGTCCGCGACGGAACCGGCTACTCCCCCAGGTGAGTGGCAAAGTGTGCTGACGCATACTTTGCCACTCACATCGGCTACCGGAAGCTGTCGAGGCGGGACACCGCCGAGTCGAAGCCCTTGACGAGTTCGTCCATCACCTCGGCCACCGGACGGATCTCGTTCATCCGGCCGACGATCTGTCCCACCGGCATCGCGACGACATCCGGGTTCTCCGACGCGGCGATCCGCTGATGTGCCTCGCTGACCAGCAGATTCTGCAGCGGCATCGGCAGCGGCGCCGGTGCATCCGGCTTCGACCAGGCGTCGGTCCACTTGGTCTTGAGCAGGCGCGCGGGCTTGCCCGAGTAGATCCGGGACCGCACCGTGTCGGCGGACGTCGCACCGAGCAGGGCGCGCTGGATCGCCGACGGCCCCTCGGACGACGCGCTGCCGAGTTTGTACTCGGAGGTGGTGAGCCAGTACGACCCCATCCACACCCCCGCCGCCCCCAGCGACAGCGCAGCGGCGACCTGACGTCCGCTGCCGATACCACCGGCCGCGAGGACCGCGGCGGAATCACCGATGGCATCGACGATCTCGGGAACCAGCACCATCGACGCGATCTCACCGGTGTGCCCACCGGCCTCGTACCCCTGCGCGATGACGATGTCGACACCGTTCGCGACGTGCCTGCGCGCGTGCTCCACGGCGCCGGCCAGCGCGGCCACCGGAACGCCCTTCTCGTGGGCCTGGTCGATGACATCCTTCGGCGGCGAACCGAGAGCGTTGGCGATCAACGCAATTCGATGGTTCAGCGCGACGTCCACATGCGAGCGCGCCACCGAGTGCAGCCACCCGAGCACACCGGTCGCGTGTTCGGCGCCCGAATCCAGTGGCGGCACCCCCAGCTCGGCCAGGGTCCGGTCGACGAACGCGCGGTGTTCCGCGGGGATCAGCGACTCGAGGTCCACCGATGTGCCCTCGGTGGGAACCTTCGCAGGCATCACGATGTCGACACCGTACGGCTTGCCGTCGGTGTTCTCGTCCATCCACGAGAGGACGGCCTCGAGTTCCTCGGGGTCGTTGAACCGGACGCAACCGAGCACACCCAGACCGCCGGCCCGGGAGATCGCCGCGGCCACGTGCTCGGAGGGAGTGAACCCGAAGACCGGGTACTCGATGCCGAACTTCTCGCTCAAACTGGTGTGCATTTACGCGCCTTTGCTTTCGGGCGAGCCGTTGCCGTTGTGGTCGTCGGCCGGTCGGGTCTCGGTCTGTTCCTTGGCCCAGCGGTAGTCGGGCTTACCCGCCGGCGAGCGCTTGATCTCGTCGACGAACCAGAGGCTGCGCGGAACCTTGTATCCGGCAATCTCCTTGCGTGCCGCGTCGGCGATCTCGTGCAGGCTCGGGCGCGCCCCGCCTCGGGCCTGGATGACGGCGGCGACCCGCTGGCCGAACCGTTCGTCGGGGATGCCGACCACGATGGCGTCGAAGACGTCGGGATGCGACTTGAGCGCGCCCTCGACCTCCTCGGGGAAGATCTTCTCGCCGCCGCTGTTGATGGACACCGACCCGCGACCGAGCATCGTCACCGTGCCGTCCGCCTCCACCTGCGCGAAGTCACCGGGGATGGAGTAGCGGATGCCGTTGATCTCCTTGAACGTGGCTTTGGTCTTCTCGTCGTCCTTGTAGTAGCCGATGGGGATGTGCCCCTTGCGCGCCAGGATGCCGATCACGCCGGAGCCGGGTTCGACCGGGTTGCCGTCCTCGCCGAGGACGGAGGTGGACGCGTCGATCTTCACCGTCGGGCCGCCGCCGTGCGAGTCACCCTTCGCGACCACGCTGAGGCCGCCGAAACCGGTCTCGGACGAACCGATCGAATCGGTGATCATCCGGTTGGGCAGCAGTTCGAGGTACTTCTCCTTGATGCTGGGCGAGAACAGCGCCGCCGAACTCGCCATCAGGAACAGCGACGACAGGTCGTAGGGTTCGCCGCTCGCCTTGTCGCCCTCCACCAGCGCGTCGAGCATCGGTCGCGCCATCGCGTCACCGGTGATGAAGATGAGGTTGACCTTGTGCTGATCGACGATCCGCCACACGTCGTGGCCGTCGAATTCGGGGTGCATCACGCACTTTCCGCCGCCGAACAGACTCTGGAACACCGCCCACTGGCTGCCGCCGTGGATCATCGGCGGGATCGGGAAGCGGGTCATGCCGGGGCTCTCGGCGCCCAGCTTCGCGAGATCCCACTCGTCCTCGACGTATTCACCGGTCATGAAGTTGATGCCGCCGCCGAGCACCCGCCAGACGTCCTCGTGACGCCACATGACGCCCTTGGGTTTGCCGGTGGTGCCACCGGTGTAGAGCATGTACAGGTCGTCGCCAGTGCGCTCGCCGAAGTCGCGGTCGGGGGAACCCTGCGCCAGTGCGGCCTCGTATTCGATGCCCTCGTAGTCGAGATCGGTGCCGTCCTCGACCACGACGGTGGTCTTCAGGAGCGGCGTCTCGGGGAGCACGTTCGCCACCTTGTCGGAGTAGCGGCGCTCGTGAACGAGCGCGACCATGTCCGAATTGTCGAAGATGTATTGCAACTCGTTCTCGATGTACCGGTAGTTGACGTTCACCATCACGGCACGGATCTTGAAGACCGCCACCATGGCCTCGATCGCCTCGATCGTGTTCCGGCAGTAGATGCCCACTTTGTCGCCGGGCTGGACACCCTGTTCGCGCAGGTAGTGGCCGAGGCGATTGGCCCTCTCCTCCATCTGCGCGTACGTCACTTCCCGGTCGTCGGACACCAACGCGACGCGGTCCGGAACGAGGTCGATTGCGTGCTCTACGAGGTCTGCGATATTAAGGGCCACGTCAACAAAGTAGAACGTGTTACCGTTTCTGGCAAGACCCAATTTGAGAGCCAGCTCACACACCCTTCGGGAGACTTCAGTGTCCTCTACAACGACCGAGAAATCCGACATTTCGGCACAGTCGCCGCACTGCCTCGTGGAGAAGCGCGGGCACGTCCTGATCGTCACGATGAACCGCCCCGAGGCGAAGAACGCGCTGTCCGGCGAAATGATGGCGATCATGCGGGACGCGTGGGATCAGGTCGACTCCGACCCGGACATCCGGGTCGCCATCCTCACCGGCGCAGGCGGCGCGTTCTGCGCGGGCGCCGACCTCAAGGCCATGACGTCACAGCACCCCGGCGACTCGTTCTCGGGCGGCGGCTGGGACCTGTCGAAGATCGAGGCGCTCCTCAAGGGACGGCGCCTCACCAAGCCCCTCATCGCCGCAGTCGAGGGTCCCGCCATCGCCGGCGGCACCGAAATCCTGCAGGGCACCGACATCCGGGTCGCCGGGGAGAGCGCCAAATTCGGTGTCTCCGAAGCCAAATGGGGACTCTTCCCCCTCGGCGGCTCCGCCGTGCGCCTCGTCCGGCAGATCCCGTACACCGTCGCCGCGGACATCCTGCTGACCGGACGTCACATCAAGGCCCCCGAGGCCAAGGAGATCGGCCTCATCGGACACGTCGTCCCCGACGGTCAGGCCCTCGACAAGGCCCTCGAACTCGCCGACCTCATCTCCGCCAACGGACCCCTCGCCGTCCAGGCGATCCTGAAGACCATCCGCGACACCGAAGGCATGCACGAGGAGGAGGCATTTCAAGTCGACGCCGCCCTCGGCACCGAGGTCTTCAAGAGCGCCGACGCGAAGGAAGGCCCCCGCGCCTTCTCCGAAAAGCGCGCGCCGAAATTCGAGGGCCGCTGACCCCGGGTGGTCCCCTCCCCTTTCCGGACGAACGGGACGCTCGTTGCGTCAGATCGAACGAGCGTCCCGTTCGTCCAGGCACGGCTAGGGCAGCATCCGAACATTCGGCCTCGGACGCGACGCGGCGAGCTCGAAGTGGGCCCGGAGGTCGGCGATCACCCGCTCCGGCTGATCACGAACAGCGCTCGGCAGTGTCGGCAGCACGATGATGCCGGCGTTCTGCATCCGCGTCCGACGCTCCACCGTGTGCTTGTACTGCTGAGGCGCAAGGTGCCAATCGAGCGAGTCGATGTCCCAGGCGAACGCGACCTCGTCGATCCAACCGTCCGGCATCGCGATGAACCGTCCGCCGACATCGGCGATCTTCCTGTTGAACATCATCTCGGGAAGCCCACTGCGCAGCCACAACCGACGCGCATGCGCCTCGGAGACGGAGTGGACGTTGGCCGTCATTTCCCGCAGCACGATCCGGGGGATCGCGGATCCGCGACCACTGCCCGCCTCGAGTTCGACGACGAGTTCTTCCGCGGTGACCGCTCCGCGCTGGACGACTTCCGCGATCGTTGCCCGCGCCGCGTCGACGGTCGTGCACCTGCGCGCCGCGTCGAGCAGTGCCCTCGGCAACGGTGCGCACGCGACATCTCCGCGCACGTCGGCGTCGGGCATGCGCGACGTGCGCTCGACCTTGACGAAGCCCGTCGACTGCACGCGGCGATCGACTGCGACGAGCACGTCCACGTCACCGGAGTAGCTCCCGAAGCCGTGGCACCGCAGTGCCGAGCGTCCTGTGACGAGCGAGTCGCGACCGCAGAACAGACGAGCTGCGAGCACTCGGTGCTGGAACGACGGCTGCCCGTTCTGGAGTAGAACGATTCCCGGCAGAAGCCGCTGCCACGGCCCACCGGACCGGCATCGCGCAGAGATCGTCGATCGAGCCAGACCGAGACGTTCCAGGTCCGACGCCCGGACGACGCCGGCCACTCCCACCTGATCGAGCAACTCCGGCCGCTGTCCCCAAATCCCCCGTCGCATCAGCTCATGCTGCCAGCGGTCCGCCCGTCACGACAGGCCGAATCTGCGCGCCTGTGGATAACTCACCTTCCCTCCTCGAACGAACGGGACGCTCGTTCGATCTGACGCAACGAGCGTCCCGTTCGTCCGGAAGGGAGCGGCGGGAGGAGGAAAGGGAGCGGCGGGAGGAGGAAGGGGGAGGTCAGCCGAGGACCGCCGCGGACAGTTCGCGGACGTGGTCGGCGTCGCGGCAGGAGACGAGGAGCATGGTGACGCCGGCGTCGGCCCAGCGTTTGACGTCGGCGCGGACTTCGTCGACGTTGCCGATGATCATGGTCTCGGTGACCATCTCGTCGGGGACGACGGCGGCCGCTTCGTCTTTGCGGCCGGCGCGGAAGAGGCGCCCGATTTCCTCGACCTGCTCGCCGTAGCCCATGCGGGTGTAGACCTGGGCGTGGAAGTTGAGTTCGGGGGCACCCATGCCGCCGACGTACAGGGCGGTGATCGGTTTGAGGCCGGCGATGGCGGCGGCGCGGTCGTCGGTGACGATCACCTGACAGGTGGCCGCGACTTCGAAGTCTTCGCGGCTGCGACGGGCGCCGGGGCGGGCGAAACCCTCGTCGAGCCATTCGTTGTACATGGGTGCGAGGCGCGGCGAGTAGTAGATGGCGAGCCAGCCGTCGGCGATCTCGGCGGTGAGCGCGACGTTCTTCGGACCTTCGGCGCCGAGCCAGATGGGGATGTCGGAACGCAACGGGTGGGTGATCGGCTTGAGCGGTTTCCCGAGGCCGGTACTGCCGGGCCCGGTGTAGGGCAGCGGGAAGTGCGGGCCGTCGCTGGTGACGTGTTCCTCCCGCGACAGGACTTTCCGGATGATGGAGACGTATTCGCGGGTGCGGGCGAGCGGCTTCGTGAACGGCTGCCCGTACCACCCTTCGACGACCTGCGGCCCGGACACGCCGAGCCCGAGGATCGCCCGGCCGCCGCTGAGGTGGTCGAGGGTGAGTGCGTGCATGGCGGTGCTGGTGGGTGTGCGCGCGGAGATCTGCACGACGGACGTGCCCAGACGGACGCGTTCGGTGCTCGAACCCCACCAGGCGAGGGGGGTGAAGGCGTCGGATCCCCACGATTCGGCAGCGAAGACGGCGTCGAATCCCTCGGCTTCGGCCGCGGCGATCAACTCCGGGACATTCGCCGGCGGCTGTGCGCCCCAGTATCCCAGTTGCAACCCGAGCTTCATCGTGTGCCTCCACATCGACCGTCGTCAGAAGTGACCCTTGCCACAAACACTAGAACCTGTTCTACTCGAAGTTGTGAGCATGGGAAAGAGCGCGGTGGCCGAAAAATTCTCGAACGAACCGTTGAGCGCCCCGCTGAAACTTCAATTCGACTACACCCGATCGGTGGGTCCGACCATCGGAGCCTTCGTGACCGCGCTGCGCGACCGCAAGGTCATCGGCGCCCGCGGCTCGGACGGACGCGTCTACGTGCCACCGCCCGAATTCGACCCGAACACCGCCGAACCTCTCACCGACTTCGTCGGGGTCTCCGACGCCGGGACCGTGGTGAGCTGGACGTGGATGCCGGAACCGATTGCCGGACAGCCACTCAGCACCCCCTTCGCGTGGGCGCTGATCACGCTGGACGGCGCCGACACGTCCCTGGTGCACGCCGTGGACGTCGGCTCCCCCGCCGCAATGAGCACGGGTATGCGGGTCCGGGCACGGTGGGCGCAGGAGCGGGTCGGGCGCATCCAGGACATCGTGTGCTTCGAGCCCGGGGAGTCGACGGGCGAGCCCGGCCCGTCCGCGGAGTCGGAACCGGTCACGATGGTCACGACGCCGATCGATCTCGACTACATGCACTCCGCCTCCGCCGAGGAGAGCTACTACCTCCGAGGGTTGAAGGCGGGCAAGCTGATCGGTGGTCGCACCGGACCGGACGGCAAGGTGTACATCCCGCCGCGCAGCGCCAACCCCACCGACGGCATCCCGACGAAGGAGCAGGTGGAACTGCCGGACAGGGGCATCGTCACCACGTTCTGCATCGTGAACGTCCCGTTCCTCGGACAGCGGATCAAACCGCCGTACGTCGCCGCCTACGTGCTGCTCGACGGCGCGGACATCGCGTTCCTGCACCTGATCCTCGACTGCGACGCCGCCGACGTGCGGATGGGCATGCGCGTGGAGGCCAAGTGGAAGCCGCGCGAGGAGTGGGGTTACACCCTCGAGAACATCGAGTACTTCAGGCCGACGGGCGAGCCCGACGCCGAGTACGACACCTACAAACACCACCTGTAAGGGCGCGGCACAATGACAGATATCGCAGTCGTCGGGTTCGCGCACGCACCACACGTGCGCGAGACCACCGGCACCACCAACGGCGTCGAGATGCTGGTTCCCTGCTTCCAGCAGCTGTACGAGGACCTCGGAATCACCAAGTCCGACATCGGCTTCTGGTGTTCCGGGTCTTCGGACTACCTGGCCGGCCGTTCGTTCTCCTTCATCTCCGCCGTCGACTCGATCGGTGCGGTGCCGCCGATCAACGAGTCGCACGTCGAGATGGATGCGGCGTGGGCGTTCTACGAGGCCTGGATCAAGATCATGACCGGCGAGGTCGACACCGCCCTCGTCTACGGCTTCGGGAAGTCGTCGGCGGGCAACCTCCGCAAGATCCTGTCGATGCAACTCGACCCCTACCTGGTCACCCCGCTCGCGCTCGACTCCGTGTCGCTGGCCGGACTGCAGGCCCGCCTCGGACTCGATGCCGGAAAGTGGACGGCCGAGGAGATGGCGGCCGTGGCCGCGCGCAGCCGGGCGGCGGCGGAGAGCAATCCGAACACCCAGCTGTCGGGGCACGTCGACATCAACGCGCTGCTCGCCAGCCCGTTCGTCGCGGACCCGTTGCGTGCCCACGACTGCGCACCGATCACGGACGGCGCCGCCGCTGTCGTGCTCGCCGCGGGCGATCGTGCCCGTGAGCTGTGCGAGCGGCCTGCGTGGATCACCGGGATCGAGCATCGGATCGATTCCCCGAACTTCGGCGCCCGCGACCTGACGGTCTCGCCGTCGACGACGGCGTCCGCCCGCGCCGCCACCGGAGGGGACGTCGGCGGAATCGACGTGGCCGAACTGCACGGACCGTTCACCCATCAGGAACTGATCCTCCGCGAGGCCATCGGACTGTCCGATGCGACGGCGATCAACCCGTCGGGCGGCCCGCTGAGCGGGAACCCGATGTTCTCCGCGGGTCTGGAACGCATAGGTTACGCAGCCAAGGCCATCATGGACGGCAACGCCGGACGCACGCTGGCGCACGCTACGAGTGGTGCTGTGCTGCAACAGAATCTGGTCGCAGTCTTGGAGGGACGCAACTGATGGCGAATCAATTGGCCGCGGTGCTCGGCACCGGTCAGACGCATTACGTCGCGAAACGGCACGACGTGTCCATGGCGGGGCTGGTTCGCGAGGCGATCGACCGCGCGATGGAAGACGCCCGGGTGGGCTGGGACGACATCGACGCGGTCGTGATCGGGAAGGCCCCCGACCTCTTCGAGGGGTCGATGATGCCGGAGCTCGCGATGTCGGACGCGCTGGGCGCCAACGGCAAACCACTCCTGCGTGTGCACACCGCAGGCTCGGTCGGCGGTTCGACCGCGGTGGTGGCGTCGAGCCTCGTGAAGTCCGGCGTGCACAAGCGGGTACTGACGGTGGCGTGGGAGAAGCAGTCCGAGTCGAACGCCATGTGGGCGCTGTCCACCCCCATTCCGTTCCACATGCCGGTCGGCGCTGGCGCGGGCGGCTACTTCGCCCCGCACGTCCGCTCGTACATCCGGCGGTCGGGCGCACCCGATCACATCGGCGCGATGGTGGCGGTGAAGGACCGGCTGAACGGCAGCCTCAACCCGTACGCCCACCTCAAGCAACCCGACATCACGCTCGAATCCGTACAGGCCTCGCAGATGCTGTGGGATCCCATCCGCTACGACGAGACGTGTCCGTCCTCGGACGGCGCCTGCGCGATGGTGATCGGCAACGAGGAGGCGGCCGAGCAGGTCATTGCGGACGGTCGTGAGGTGGCCTGGATCCACGCCACCGCGATGCGCACCGAGCCCACCACGTTCGCGGGACGCGACCAGGTGAATCCGCAGGCCGGCCGGGACGCCGCGGCCGCACTGTGGAAGGCCGCGGGTATCAAGGACCCGCTCGACGAGATCGACGTGGCCGAAATCTACGTCCCCTTCTCCTGGTTCGAACCGATGTGGCTCGAGAATCTGGGCTTCGTCTCCGAGGGTGAGGGCTGGAAACTCACCGAGGCGGGCGAGACCGCGATCGGCGGCCGGCTTCCGCTCAACGCGTCCGGCGGCGTCCTGTCGTCCAACCCCATCGGCGCTTCGGGCATGATCCGGTTCGCCGAGTCGGCGATGCAGGTCATGCACCGCGCCGGCGACCATCAGGTGAAGGACGCACGCAAGGCACTCGGCCACGCCTACGGCGGCGGTTCGCAGTACTTCTCGATGTGGGTGGTCGGTTCCGACCGGCCGAACAATTAGGAGCGGGCATCACCATGAAGTTCACTGTCGGCATCGCCATGAATCCCCTCGACCAACTGCCTGCTCTGGCGAAGACAGCCGAGGAGTGCGGGTTCTCGTCCATCGCCCTCCCTGACTCACTGTTCTTCATGGAGAAGCAGAGCGCCGACTACCCGTACACACCGGACGGCTCGCGGATGTGGAACGAGGAAACCCCGTGGGTGGATCCGCTGATCGCGGCGGCCGCCATGGGCGCGGTGACGTCGAAGATCGAGTTCTACACCCAGGTCCTCAAACTGGGCTCCCGCAACCCGGTACTCCTCGCCCGCCAGGTGGGTTCGGTCGCCAACCTCATCGGCAACCGTTTCGGGTTCGGCGTCGGGATCGGCTGGGCACCCGAGGAATTCGAATGGTGCGGAGTGCCGTACAAGAAGCGCGGTGCGCGCGTCGACGAGATGATCGACGTCATCAAGCTGATCCTCGGCGGCGGCATGGTCGAGTATCACGGCGAATTCTTCGACTTCGACCGCCTGCAGATGAGCCCGGCGCCGACGAAACCGGTGCCGTTCTACGTCGGCGGACACACCGACGTGGCGCTGCGACGCGCCGCCCGGGTGGGCGACGGCTGGACGTCCGCGATGATCAAGTTCGACGATCTCGTCCAGGTCATCGCGCGATTGCGGGAACTCCGGGAGGAGTACGGGCGAGCCGATCTGCCCTACGAGATCCAGACCGTGTGCATCGACCGATTCGGCAAGGACGGCTACGCCGAATTGGCGGATGCCGGAGTGACCGACACGATCGTCGTCCCGTGGGTTTTCGACGGCATCGGCTTCGACGGACCGCTCGAGGCCAAGCAGGAATCGTTGCGCAAGTTCGCCGACCAGTACATCGGATAGGGGTGTGGACATGACGACGACGGACCATCCCGCCCGCCTCGCCGGGCAGGCTTCCCGCGAGGCGGCCAGCGGCAGGCGCAAGGACGAGTGGCTGGCCCTGTTCGCCGAGGACGCATGCGTCGAAGACCCGGTCGGCCCTTCGGGTTTCGACCCCGAAGGCAAGGGTCACCGCGGCCTCGACGCGATATCCCGGTTCTACGACATGACGATCGCGACCACCGAATCGATCGAGTTCCTCATCTCCGATTCACTGGTGTGCGGGAACGAGAACGCGACCATAGGAACCATCCGGTCAACGGTGGCGGGAGCGCAGATCGACGCCGAGTGCGTAATCATCTATCGCGTGAACGAGGACGGCAAGATCACGTCCCTGCGGGCCTTCTGGGAGGTCGAGCGGGCGATGAAGACACTGCGCAAGGTCTGAGCGCCCGGCTCACGTGCCGGCGGCGTCGATGTGCCGGACGAAGAGGATCGCGTCGAGTTCGCCGAGGCCGGCGGGGTCCAGCGGGAAGTACGTGGAGTTGCCCGACGGATCGGCGCGCTTCTCCACATCTCCGATCCTGCGGGCCACCGGCGCGGCGGGCACGAGACAGCTCTCCCCGACGGCGATGAGCCGGCCCTCGACCGTGTCGGGTGGCGGCGTCCCGATGCCGTGGCCGGGCGCCTCCCCGACGGCCCCACCGATGACCGTGTAGGCATCGCCGAGCCGCAGGCCCAGGTGGGCACCGGCGCACCACCAGTGCAGATGCAGTCCGGCGAGATCCCAGTGGGTTTGCCCTTTCGACAGATGGCCGTTGTGAGCGAAGACGAATGTCGGGCCTCGGTCGGCCTCCCGCTGCACCAGCGCGGACAGGTTGTCCGCCATGAGGGTGTCGCGGATTCCCAGGAGCCTCGTGATGCGGCGTGGAGAGTTCTCCGCCATTCCTGCGTGATAGCTGAGCAGGCAGGTGGCGACGCGACCGTGTAGCTCGGCCTCCCACAATTCGTCCCGCGTGCCTTCGGCGACGAGGTGAGGCGCCTGCGACGCGAGCAGCGTCATCAGGTCGTCGGCGATGAGACGCAACTCGGCGGCCTCGGGGGTGGCACCGACGGCCTGGGTCGGGTCCATGGCGACGGCCGG
Organism: Rhodococcus mengyinensis; assembly: GCF_048381435.1. Lineage (NCBI taxonomy): Bacteria > Bacillati > Actinomycetota > Actinomycetes > Mycobacteriales > Nocardiaceae > Rhodococcus > Rhodococcus mengyinensis. Next base: position 414,580 of record NZ_JBLWIT010000038.1, read on the forward strand.
GTTGCTCCAGCGGTCGTCGTCGCCGATCAGTGCGGAGATCCGGTCCGGAGCGCAGGGCAGATCCTGCTCGTCGAGGTGGGTCCGCAGGTAGGTGTCGAGGAAGGTCAGGGCCTGCCTCGGGCTGTCCGCGGACGTCATCTCGATGGGGGCGTCGAATCCGAAGAAGCGGACTTGCGCGTCCGGTTCGTGCCGACGGTTGTATTCGGCCATCCATCCGACCAGGTCGCGGTTCGCCCTGGACTCACCGAAGCCGTGGCTGAAACCGTGCTCCATGACGTCGTCGAGCGGCAGGTGGTCCGCACCCCGCACGAACGAGTCGACGAGTATCCCTTTCAGGCAACTGCTTTCGATCGCGATGGAGCGATAGCCCTCGTGTTCGACGAGGAACCTGAACATCTGATTGCGGAGCTGCAGAAAACTCTCCTCCCCGTGCATGGGCTCGCCGAACCCGAGGAGGCGGGGTGCGGAGTCCAGGCGACGGAGGAATGCGCCGAGGGCAGCGGTGACGGTCGGGTCTCCCGGCTCCGAGAAGACGGCGCCCGCCTCTTCCACGACGGACCGCACAGTCATGGTGGCTCCCACTTTCCCTCGGACACCACGCCGGCGAAAGAGAACAGCGGCGTCGGAGAGGATGAGGGTGCCCTCCGACGCCGCTGAATCAGGGGGTCAGTGTCTGACCGGGCAACCGCCTGACGCAGTCTTGTAATCGACCTGAAACTCCTTGATACCGTTGAGCCAGCCCGAGCGCAACCGCCGCGGATCTCCCAGCTTACTGATATCGGGCAGGTGATCCGCAATCGCATTGAAGATCAGGTCGATCTCGAGGCGCGCCAGGTTGGCGCCGAGGCAGAAGTGGGCGCCCGTTCCACCGAATCCGACGTGCGGGTTGTTCTCCCGCATGATGTCGAACTTCTCCGGGTTCTCGAACGCGTCCTCGTCGAAGTTCGCGGAGCCGTACAGCATTACGACTCGCTGGCCCTTCTTGATCTGCACTCCGCCGAGTTCGGTGTCTTCCAGTGCGGTGCGCTGGAACGAGTTGACCGGGGTCGCCCACCGGACGATCTCGTCCGCCGTCGTCTTGGGGCGCTCCTTCTTGTAGAGCTCCCACTGATCGGGATGGTCCAGGAACGCCATCATGCCGTGTGTGATGGCATTGCGGGTGGTCTCGTTGCCGGCGACCGCCAGCAGGATCACGAAGAAACCGAATTCCTCGGGAGACAGCTCATTTCCATCGATGTCCGCTTCGATCAGCGTCGTGACGATGTCGTCGGCGGGGCACTTCTTGCGCTCGTCCGCCATCTGGTACGCGTAGCCGAGGATCTCCATCGACGCGGCCTGCGGGTCGATGTCCAGTTCGGGGTCGTCGTAGCCCGTCATCTGGTTGGACCAGTCGAAGACCTTCAGGCGATCCTCCTGCGGCACACCGAGCAGTTCGGCGATCGCCTGCAGCGGAAGTTCACACGCCACCTGGGTGACGAAGTCGCCGGCCCCCGATTCGGCGGCCTCCTTCACGATCTTCTCGGCGCGTTCGGTGAGTTCTTCGCGCAGGCTGTTGATCGCACGGGGCGTGAAGCCGCGGGAGACGAGTTTGCGGAGCTTGGTGTGCTCGGGAGCGTCCTTGTTGATGAGGATGAAGCGCTGCATCTCGATGTTCTCGCGCGGAATGTCGTCGGCGAAGCGCACGATCGCGGTGTTCTCGTGTGTGGAGAAGACGTCGCTGCGCCGCGACACCTCCTTGACGTCCTCGAGCTTGCTGACGACCCAGTAGCCGTCGTCGTGGAAGCCACCGATCTCCGGCGGCTGCGGGTTCCACCAGATCGGGGCAGTCTTCCGCAGTTCGGCGAATTCCTGGTAGGGGATGCGCTCTGCGTAGATGTCCGGGTCGGTGAAGTCGAAACCCTCTGGAAGATTGGGCTGCGCCACTGCTGTCTCCTGCCCTAAGCCATACACCACTCCGTGATGTGGAACACGTTCTACTAGCATTGAAGCACAAGCCGGGCGACTAGCAAAGGAAAGCTCATTCAGACCTTGCCCGGATAGCAGAACCTGTTCTATTTTCTGAGGACAAGGAAAGGAGCCCACCGTGGGCACACCAGTAATCGTCGAGGCAGTACGCACCCCGATCGGAAAGCGCGGTGGCTGGCTGTCCGGATTGCACGCCGCCGAGATCCTCGGCGCCGCTCAGCGGGGCATCCTCGACCGCTCCGGCATCGACCCCGAACTGGTGGAGCAGGTGATCGGTGGTTGCGTCACCCAGGCCGGTGCGCAGTCGAACAACATCACCCGGACCGCGTGGCTGCACGCCGGACTGCCCTGGCAGGTCGGCGCCACCACGATCGACTGCCAGTGCGGCTCCGCCCAGCAGGCCAACCACCTCATCGCCGGTCTGATCGCCACGGACGCGATCGATGTCGGAATCGCCTGCGGTATCGAAGCGATGAGCCAGGTGCCGCTCGGCGCGAACGTCGGCGAGAACGCCGGACCACGCAGGCCCGCCGACTGGGACATCGACATGCCCAACCAGTTCGAGGCCGCCGAGCGCATCGCCCGTCGCCGCGGAATCACCCGCGCCGACGTCGAGGCGCTCGGAGTCCGCTCGCAGGCACGCGCCAAGCAGGCCTGGGACGAAGGGCGTTTCGACCGGGAAGTGCTGCAGGTGACCGCACCCGTCGTCGACAAGGACGGTAACCTCACCGGTGAGACCCGGGTCGTGACGCGCGATCAGGGTCTGCGCGACACCACCGCGGAGTCGCTCGCCAAGCTGAAGCCCGTACTCGAGGGCGGCATCCACACGGCGGGCACGTCCTCGCAGATCTCCGACGGCGCCGCCGCCGTCATGCTGATGGACGAATCCAGGGCGCGCGCCCTCGGTCTGAAGCCCCGGGCCCGCATCATCTCCCAGGCGCTCGTCGGCTCCGAACCCGAATTCCACCTCGACGGACCCGTCCAGGCCACGGCGCGCGTCCTCGAGCGCAGCGGCATGAAGATCGGCGACCTCGACCTGTTCGAGGTGAACGAGGCGTTCGCGTCGGTCCTGCTGTCGTGGGCGTCGGTGCACGAGCCCGACATGGACAGGGTCAACGTCAACGGCGGCGCGCTCGCACTCGGACATCCCGTGGGCAGCACCGGCTCTCGACTCATCACCACCGCGCTGCACGAACTCGAGCGCACCGACGGGTCGACGGCACTGATCACGATGTGTGCCGGCGGCGCGCTCGCCACCGGCACCATCATCGAGCGGATCTAGGATCTGCCGATGAATGCACCCGCCCCCGCCCGACCGCCCGGCCTCGACTCGAAGTGGACGGTCACCTTCATCAAGTGGATGTCGAAGATCAACGTCGTGCTGTACCGGCGGACGGGCGGACGACTGGGCAGCAAGTGGCGGGTGGGTAGCGCCTTCCCCCGCGGGTTGCCCGTGTGCCTGCTCACCACCACTGGACGGAAGAGCGGCGAGCCGAGAATCAGCCCGCTGCTGTTCCTCGAGGACGGCGACCGCATCATCCTCGTCGCCTCGCAGGGCGGCCTCCCGAAGCACCCGATGTGGTACCTCAACCTGCGCGCGAACCCCGACGTGACCGTCCAGGTGAAGTCGCGGGTCCGCCCGATGTCCGCCCACGTGGCGGACCCCGAGGAACGCGCGCGCCTGTGGCCGCGGCTCGTCGACATGTATCCGGATTTCGACAACTACCAGGCCTGGACCGACCGCACGATCCCCGTCGTGGTCTGCACTCCCCGATAGAGCTTGTATGTACCGCCGAGTAACGGGTGCCATGTCGGGGGACTTCTTGCAGTATTGACGCGTACGGACTTGTACGACGGCCGAGGGCGAGGAATTGCAGACATGAGTACACAGGTTCAAGATCGGATACACGACCGTCGAGAGCTCACCGCGGTCCTGCTGCGTGCGCTCGAACAGCGCCACGAGGTGCTCGACGCCATCGTCGACAGCGAGGATCACGCCGAGGCCCTCACCACCGTCGCCGGGCTCCTCGACACCTCCGAGGCGTACGCGGAAGCCGTCCTCAACCTGACGTTCCGCCGCCTCACCAAGGTCGAACGGCTTCGCATCCAGACGGAACTGAAAGACCTCGACGCTACCCTCGAATGGACGTCGACGGACCGGCCGGCGAGCACCGGGCGGAACTTCCGCCTCCGTCCGTTCACCGAAACCGAGGAAGACGCCGAACTGTTCCGGCGCCGCTGCGGCGAGCAGGTCGACGACGCGGGCACACAGTGGTCCGCGGAGCGGGTCGAGAAGGAACGCACGGAAGGCCTGAGCCGTGTCGACGACGAGTCCGCCGCATGGTTCGTGTGTGAGGACACCGCGGAGAACACGGCCGTCGGCATGGTGTTCGGTGAACTGTCGGGACGCGAGGTCGACGTGGCCATCTGGATCGCCCCCGACGCCCGGAAGAAGGGCTACGGCACCGCGGCCGTGAAGCACAGCCGTCAGGAACTTGCCGCGGAGTTCCCGGGAACGGTCCTGGTCGTCCGCGCTCCTGCCTGACCCGCACGTGAGTGGCGAAGCGTGCGGGAGCACACTTCGCCACTCACGTGCGGTGGTCGGGGTCGCGCTGTTTGGTGACGCCCTGAGCCCAGCGGTAGTCGGGCTTGCCGCTCGGTGTGCGCTGGACGGTGTCTTCCACCCACACCAGACGCGGGATCTTGTAGCCGGCCAGGCTTCGCCGCACGTGTTCCTCGAGTCCGGCGAAGTCGACGCCCCGACCGTCGCGCGCCTGCACGACCGCGGAGACCCGGTGCCCCCACCGTTCGTCGGGGACGCCGACCACGATGGCGTCGTAGACGTCGCGGTACGCCTTCACCGCGCTCTCGACTTCTTCGGCGAACACCTTCTCGCCGCCGGTGTTGATCACCATGTTGCCGCGGCCGAGCAGGGTGATCGATCCGTCGGCCTCGATCCGCGCGCGGTCGCCGGTGACGACGACGGGTCGCCCGTCGACCTCCCGGAAGATCTCCCGGGTCTTCTCCGGGTCGTTGTAGTAACCCAGCGGGACGTATCCGCCCTTCGCGAACCAGCCGTCCTTCCCGGACCCCGGCTCGACGGGAACGTCGTCCTCGTCGATCACCAGGGCGTACCGTCCGGCAGGCACCCGGGGTCCACCCACCTGCTTCTCCCCCTTGGTCGCGAAACCGATTCCGCCAAACCCTGTTTCCGACGCGCCGATCGAATCGGACACCAGCAGTCCCGGGAACGCGTCGAGGAAGGCGTCCTTGATCACCGGTGAGAACAGCGCGGCCCCGGATGCCACGACACCCAGGCTCGACGTGTCGGTGCGCGACGGCTGATGCGCCTCGATCAGCGGCCGTCCCATCGCGTCGCCGGTGATGATGAGGATCTGCACCTTGTGCCGCTCGACGAGTTCCCACGTCCGGTCGGCGTCGAACTTCGATTCCAGCAGCACGGTGTTTCCGCTGAACAGCGCGGTGAACGTCGGCATCATCGCAGCCGCGTGGATCAGTGGCGGCAACGCGAACCACAGGGTCGGCTCACCCTGCGATCCCACCCGCGACTGCTGGTACTCGTCCTCGATCGCGTCACCGGTGTAGAAGTCGAGACCGCCCGCGAGGACGCGCCAGATCGCCTCGTGCGTCCACACGACACCCTTGGGACGTCCGGTGGTGCCGCCGGTGTACATGATGAACAGGTCTTCGGAGCTGCGTTCACCGAAGTCCCGGTCGCCACTGCCGGACAGCGCCTCCTCGTACGGCACCGAGTCGCTGGGCACACCGGCGCCGCCGAGATCGTCCTCGACGACAACGGTGTGCCGGATCCTCGGCAGCGAGGGCAGGACCTCCGCGATGCGCGGCGAGTAGATCCGATGATGGACCACGGCGTCGAGTTCCGCGTTGCCGTAGACGTAGGCGAGTTCGTCGCTGGTGTAGCGGTAGTTGATGTTGACCGGGACCGCACGAATCTTGTACGCCGCCAGCAACGTCTCCATGGTCTCGATGGAGTTGTGCAGGTGCACGCCGATGTGCGAGCCGGCGGTCAGCCCGACCTCCAGGAAGTGGTGGGCCAGCCTGTTGGCGCGGTCCTCCAGTTCGCGGTAGGTGACGCGACGGGCGCCGCAGATCAGCGCCACCCGTTCCGGCATCGCGTCGACGGAATGCTCGAAGAGGTCTGCAAGGTTGTAGGCCACGGGGGCGTCCTCTCTCAGACGACTGTGAGTGGTAGGGGTATTCCTCGATCGGTGAACGCGAAGTCGGCTCCCGTGCTGAACCGGGTGAGCGCCACCTCGGGTGCCTCCTTGGCGGGCGGCTCACCGATCACGATCTCCACGGTCAGCGCCGCATCCGTCTCCTCGACCACCTGCACCGCGAACCGCGGCGACACCCCGCGCACGAGCGCAGTCAACGGCCTGAGGTGCTCACCGTCGATCATGGACGGCCACGCCCCGTCCTCCCCGGCTCCGCAGTCCCGGCCGAGGGTCAGCAGCATGCGGTCGCCGAGGGTGATCGTGACGTCCACGTACTGACGGGGATTGAACGCCGGATGCACGGCGAGGACGACGGCGAGACCCTCGAGATCGGCAGGCAGCCCGAGCGCGTTCCGGATCCGTTCCGACGTGAGGCCGGCGATGCCGGTGAGTTGCTTGCGCGCGATGTCGAGTGCGGCTTCGGCATCGGTGCGGGCCCGCACCGCGAGCAGGAAGCCGAGGGTCAGCAGGTGCTGCTGCAGGCACACCTCCTCCGCGATCCGGGTCAGAGCCGAATGGGAGAAGTCCGGGAACCGCAGATCGTCGAGGAGCGCGCCCGCGTAGTCGTGCTGTCCCGGCCCGCCGGTGTCGATCGGCGACAACTCGACCGTCGCCGCACGCGACTTCCCCACCGTCACCAGCCCTTCCGGAATCGGAGGTGGCACGTTTGTGTCGTCGATGGTGACCGTCCAGAGGCAGTGCGGTGTCCGGTCCGCCGGCCGGCGGGGCGGACGGTGCACCGGACGCACCTGCGCGTGCGGGTTGGTGGCCAATGCGGTGGCGTCGAACGTCGGGTCCTCGATGTCGTGGCACATCGCCGTGACGTACTCGTCGCCCATCGGTTCGACGTCCATCAACGCCCCGCAGTGATCCAGCCAGAATTCGCCGTGATCGTGATCGGTGACGCGGTACCGGAAGTCCATGAACTGGGGCGGCGCACCGATGTCGAGTTGCAGACCCTTGAAGATCGTCACGACCCCGTCGCCCTCGAATCCCAGCGCGCGTTGCATCCGCCGCGTGTAGAGGGGGCTCGACGCCATCCACTCCTCGATCGCGACCTGCGTCATGCCCTCGCGACCGAACGCCCCGATCAGGTGCGGCATACCGGAGCGGTCGATGAGATGACCGCACAGGAGCAGTTCCGGAACGAGCATCGCGAGATCCTCGCGGGACAGATCGGCGAACGACGACGGAACCTTCACCGTACTCACCACAGCGGGACCGGGGCCGTGCCGACCGGATACCACCCCGGCAGCCGACCGGACGTCGCGCGCTGGATCCGCGCGTTCATGCCGTCGGACATCGCGTTGTTCGTGATCATTTCGAGGAACAGGCTCGAGACGTTGCCGAAGTCGAAGAAGTCACGCTGCCAGGACCATTGGAAGTTGCCGCCGTACCGGAACCAGCTGCCGCCGATTCCGGTGACCTGATAGTGCGTGCCGTCGTCGCGGGTGCGTTCGGACACCTGCTTCCAGAATCCGATGACGTCGCCGCTGCGGTCGTCGATGACGAACTGCTGGTACGGGTACTCCCAGCCTTCGAGCCCGTCCATTTCCTGGCCGAGCGCCAGGTCGCGGATCTCGTCCCGGCCGACGGCCATGAAGTCGTCCTTCGGCCCGTAGTTCCATCCGTACGTGGCGTCCTCGGTGTACATCTCGGCCAGCGGCTTCCAGTCGCCGAGCGATTCGCACCGCTTGTTCTCGTCCACCCAGCGCTGCACCATCTCGTCGAGCTCCGCACGATCGAACTGCACCGCCGGGCCGATCCTTCGATCGAACTGCACCATCAGCTATCTCCTTCAGAGTCGTCGTCCGCGAGGATCCGCAGGGCCTGGGTCGGGCAGAAACGCACGGCGCTCTCGACTTCGGCGCGCAGGTTCTCGGGTGGGTCGGTGTCGAGGATCTCGACCTTGCCGTGCTTCGGGACGACGAAGACATCGGGTGCCTCCATCTCGCACACGGCATGACCCTGACACAGGTCGAGATCGGCTTCGACTTTCATCACATGCTTCGCTTCCGGTACCTCACGGTGCACGGCTGCTGCAGCTGCACCACCATCTTGCTGTGATCGTTGCGGTACGTCTCGGAGGGTTGCGCCATCTCGAACTCCCAGTCCTGCAGGAGAATCGAGAAGATCGCCTTCAACTGCATCAGCGCGAACGCGGCCCCGACGCAGCGGTGCCTGCCGGCGCCGAACGGAATCCACGTCCAGCGGTTGACGATGTCTTCCTGGTTGGGGTCGATATAGCGTTCGGGATCGAACGTGTCCGGGTTCGGGAAGTCCTCTGCGATGCGGTTGGAGATCGCCGGTGTGGCCGCCACGAGGTCGTTCTCGGCGATCCGGTAGCCCCCGACTTCGAACTCGCCCCGCGCGACGCGCAACAGGATGATCAGCGGCGGGTGCATCCGGAGCGTCTCCTTCAGCACCGCCTCGAGTTTCGGGATCTGCCTGAGCGCCCCGAAACTGATGTCGGAGCCGTCCGAATAGAGGTCGTCGAGTTCGGCGACTACCTGCTTCGCGTAGTCCGGGTGCCGCAGCAGCTCGATCAGGGTCCAGGCCGCGGTGCCGGACGTGGTGTGGTGCCCGGCGAACATCATCGAGATGAACATGCCGGTGATCTCGTCCGCCGTGAAGCGCTCGTTGCCGTCCTCGTCCTTGATCGAGACGAGCACGTCGAGCATGTCCCGATCCTCCTTGCCCTGAGGAGGGTTCTCGATGCGCCCGTTCATGATCTCCTGGACGAGGGCCACCAACTGCACCCTCGCCTCGTCCCGCCGGCGGAAGCTCTCGATCGGGGCGTAGGCGTCGACGTACGCAATGGGGTCGGTGCCCTGCTCGAGCTCGTGGTACAGGTGCGCGAACCGGCCGTCGAGCTGCTCCCGGAACTTCTTACCGATCAGGCAGGCCGAGGACGTGTAGATGGTCAGCTCCGCGAAGAATTCGAGGAGGTCGATCTCCCCCTCGTCGCCCCACTGTGCCACCATGCGGTCGACCTCGTGGGCGATCGTCGCGGCGTGCCCCTTCATCTGCTCGCCGCGCAACGCCTGGTTGTGCAGCATCTCCTTGCGGCGCTCGGGGCTCGCGTCGAACACGACTCCCTCGCCGAAGATCGGCTTCATGAACGGGTAGGCGGCCTGCTGGTCGAGATCCTCGTCGGTGGAGCGGAAGAAGAATTCGTTGGCCTCGGCGCCGGACAGCAGCACCACCTTCTTGTCGGCGAGCTGGAACACACCGACGTTGCCGCACTCCTCCCGGACACGGCGCATCAGCGCGATCGGGTCGGTGCGCAATTCTTCGAGATGTCCGTGCTCGTGCTCACCGCCGGACACACGTTGCGGGGTAGCCGGGTTCATTCTCCATCCTTTCGCAGGGGCGCCTCGGGCTGCACCTCGATCAGCACCATGTGTGCGCCGCGGGGCGCACTGACGGCGGCGACGACGGCGTCCGCGATCGCGGAGGCGCGCAGGAAGTACGAGTGCCGGGCGAATCCCCATTTCGCCCAGTCTTCGAGGACGGGTCCGATGACCTCCTCGGTGGTGTTCATCCCCATGGACGTCTGCGTGGGTCCCGGACGCACGACCGACGCCCGGACGCCGGTGCCTTCCAGTTCCATTCGCATCTGCCGGCCCATCATCTCGACGCCGGCCTTCGCGGCGTTGTAGGCGCCCATCCGGGGCCGGGGGGTGTCGGCGCAATCGGATCCGATCAGGACGAAGTCTCCGCGCCTGCGTTCGATCATGCCGGGAAGGAGGCGGTGCGCGAGACGCTGCGCACCGACCAGGTGGACGTCGACCTGTCCCAGGAACTGGTCGGGGTCCATCTCGTGGGCGACGGAGAACTCCAGGTCGCCGGCCCCCGACAACGCGATCTCGGTGGGGCCGAGCGCCTTCTCCGCCGCCGTGACGAATTCGTCGACGGATGCGGTGTCGGTGACGTCGAGGTAGTACGCGAACGCTTCTCCGCCGTTGCTGCGGATCTTCTCCGCGATCTCCTCGCATTCGGCCACCCGGCGGGCACCGAGCGCGACGGGGTGACCGGCCTCGGCCAGCGCATAGGCCGTCGCCGTGCCGATTCCCGACGACGCCCCGGCGACGATCGACGGGCGACGCTGCGGGTTGGGCTCGAACCTAGGCATCGCGGACCTGCACTTTCATAGGGAGGGTAGCGAAACCGCGCACGTTGGTCGAGTGGACGCGCACACTGTTCGCCTCGTCGATGTCGTAGTCGTCGATGCGGGAGACGAGTTCGGTGAGCGCGATCCGCGCTTCGAGCCTGGCCATGTGGGCGCCCAGGCAGAAGTGGGTGCCGCCGCCGAAGCTCGCGAGCTTGTTGGACGTGTCCCGGCCGATCCGGTATTCGTCGGCGTTCTCGAACACCGCCGAGTCCCGGTTCGCGGAGCCGATGAGGATCAGCACCTTGTCGCCTGCGGGAATCGTCCGGTCGTGGAAGTCCAGGTCGACGGACGCCGTTCGCGCGACCATCTGACTGGACGTGTCGAAGCGCAGGGTCTCCTCCACCCACTCCGGCACCCGGCTCGCATCCTCGAACACGTGCCTGGCCTCGCCCGGATAGCGAAAACCCCAGTACAGTGCATTGCCGAGAAGTTTGGTGGTGGTCTCGTTGCCCGCCACCACCATCAGGAACATGAACGCGATGATCTCGTCGTCGGTGAGCCGGTCGCCGTCGATCTCCGCTTCGAGCAGGGCAGACGTGAGGTCCTCGGTCGGCTTCCTGCGGCGCTCGGCCAGCATGTCGGCGTAGTAGCCGACGAGGTAGAGCGACGCCTCCATCGCGGCGTGGGGCACGTCGAGGACGCCCTCCTCGCGGTGCACCACCAGGTCGGCGAGCCGCCGGAGTTCGACGCGGTCGGCCTCCGGAACCCCCATCAGCTCCGAGATCACGTCCATCGGAAGCTTGCCGGCGAACTCGCCGATCCAGTCGAACTCACCCGCCGCGAGCGCCGGGTCGAGGTATTGCCGGGTCAGATCCAGGATCCGCCCCTCGAGTTCGTTCACCCGCCTCGGGGTGAAGCCGCGGGACACCAGCTGCCGCATCCGCATGTGCCGCGGATCGTCCAGCGCGAGAAAGGACATCGTCTTGTGGGCGTGCGGACCGTACGCCGCAGGGTCCAGCGACACCCCGTTCGCGCTCGACAGGCGCTGGTTGTCGCGGAACGCCGCGACGACGTCCTCGTGCCGGGACAACGCCCAGAAGTCGAGTTCCTCGTTGTAGTAGAGGGGTGCTTCTTCCCGCAGTCTTCGATACGTGACGTACGGATCTTCGTGGAAGCCATAGTCGTACGGGTTGAACGTCACCGGATTGTGTGACACCCCGGGCATCGAGGCTGCGGTCATGGCATCTACTCCAGAATCAGCTTGGCGGAAGTTTCGAGTCGATCGGCGAATTGGGCGTAGGACCCGTATCCCATTCCGGCGCGGACCAGGCCACCGGCGTACAGCAGCTCCAGCGCCTCGAGGACGTCGGGATCGTGGCCCTCGCCCAGTGCGGTGGCGAGGCGGTCGCGGATCTCCAGCCCGATGCGGGCGCGGAGGTGTTCCACGTCGGGGTCGCGGCCGAGCAGCGCGTTGGTGACGGCTCCGGCGAGTTCGGGTTCGTCCGCCACCAGGAGAGCAATGTGGCGGAGCACGGCGACCACGCGTCCGGTGCGATCGAGTCCCTCGTCCACCGGCTGCGGTGAGGCGGCGAGGCGCCGCCAGAAGACCTCGGCGACGAGGTGCTCCTTGGACGAGAAGTACGTGTAGGCCGTCGCGGGCGCGACCCCGGCGATGCCGGCCACCGAGCGGACCGTGAGTCCCGCGAATCCCTCTTCGCGCAGTACTTCGACTGCCGCTTTGGTGAGGCGGTCGACGGTGTCGGCCTGCTTCTCGGTCAGACGGCGGCGGGTGGACTCGAAATTCATACTACTGGACACGTGTCTGGACGCTACTACAGTTACCGTCGGCTGGCAACGAAAATCGGACTCTCACACGGGACTGCGCGGGTGAATTCGCACGGGCATCGTCTTGATGCCGCTGATGAAATTCGACCGCAGCCGGACGACCGGCCCGGTGGGTTCCACGCGGTCGATCCGCGCGGCGAGGGTCTCGAACAGGATCTTCAATTCGAGCCGCGCCAGGTGGGCGCCGAGGCAGAAGTGCACCCCGCTACCGCCGAACGCGATCTGCGGGTTGGGGCTCCGGCCGATGTCGAACCGATACGGCTCGTCGAAGACGTCCTCGTCCCGGTTGGCGCTCGGGTAGTAGATCACCACCTTGTCGCCGGCCCTGACCAACTGATCGCCGATGTAGGCGTCCCGGGTGGCGGTGCGGCGGAAGTCCATCACCGGGGTCACCCACCGCAGGATCTCCTCCACCGCGCTCGCAGCCAGTTCCGGTTCGGACTGCAGTCGTCGCCACTGGTCGGGATGGTCGATGAAGGCCTGCATCCCACCGGCGGTCGCGTTGCGCGTCGTTTCGTTCCCCGCCACCACGAGCAGGACGAAGAACATGTTGAATTCCATCTCGGTGAGCGTGTCGCCGTTCTCGTCCGGCTGCACGAGCTTGGTGACGATGTCGTCACGAGGCTCGATGCGGCGTTGCGCCGCAAGCGCGTTGGCGTACAGGAAGATCTCGGCCGCGGCCATCTCGCCGTCCGCCTGGGTGGTGCCGTACTCGGGATCGTCGAAGCCGATCATCCGGTTGGACCAGTCGTAGAGCTTGTCCACGTCCCCGGCGGGCGCACCCAGCAGCGCCGCGATGACCTCGAGCGGCAACGGCGCCGCCGCCTCAGGAACGAAGTCGACGTCGCGTGCCTCGAGCAGCCGATCGACGATCCGGGCACAGATGTCACGGATGTGACCCTCGAGCACTTTGACTGTGCGCGGGGTGAATCCGCGGCTGACGAGCTGCCGCAGCCGGGTGTGATCGGGCGGGTCGAGGTTGACGAGCATGGCGGCCTGCTTCGCGCGGGTCTGCTCGTCGAAATCGTCGATCTGAGTGGTGCCCACCGCCGACGAGAACGTCGCGCTGTCGCGGGACACGGCGACGACGTCGGCATGCTTCGTCACCGCCCAGAACCCGGTACCGTTCTCCTCGGGCTGCCAATAGACGGGTTCGCTCGCCCGCAGGTGGTCGAAGAACGCGTAGGGGACCCCTTCCGCGTAGACGTCGGGGGATTTGAGATCAATCCGAGACGCGGTCATACACTGCTCCTCGATCGATAAACGAATGGGATGCGTCTTAAACTACACACTTTCATTTGTAATGGAAGCCCTTATGCTGGGCCCATGGTGAAAGGGCAGAACGGACCGATCCGACGTCGCACACTCACGCGAGACAAGGTCGTGGATGCCGCAATCGAGATCATCGACGAACTCGGCTGGGAGTCACTGTCGATGACGAGTCTCTCCGCCCGGCTGAACGTCGTCACCGCGTCGCTCTACAACCACGTCCGCAACCTCGACGACATCCGCGGTGCGGTTCAGGTGCGCACCATGGCGGAACTCGGTGCGCACCTGCGCGAGATCGCGATGGGCCGAAGCGGTCCCGACGGCCTCCGCGCGCTCGTGGACGCGCACCGCGTCTGGGCGACCGAGCATCCGCATCGGTATCAGACGCTGACCACCAGCCCGGTGGACCGGGACGCTTTCATCTCCGCCGCACTGGACGCCAACACGGCGCTGCGCACGATGCTGGCATCGTGCGGACTGCCGCCCGAGGACACCCTCGACGCGGCCGTGAGCATCTTCGCCGCCATGCACGGTTTCGTCATGCTCGTGAACACCGACTTCCTCGGCGACGAGCTGGACCTGGACTCGATCTACGAATCCGTGCTGCTGGGAGCACTGTCCAGCGTCGGGTGGCCGGAGCGAACGCGCACACCGTCCTGACGTGATCGGACGACGACGGCCCGACGTCCGGCTCCGTCAGGCGTCCTCCCACGGCTGGGTTCCCTGCCCGACCTCGTAACCGTGCTTCGGCCGGTTCAAGGTCTTGTCGGCCTGACCGACCTCGACCATGTCTTTCGCGATGGCCGTTCTCCTGGTGGCGTCGTCGACCCGACTGGTGATCGGGGAAAGTTTCTCGTCCAACTTCTCCTTCGCCTTCAATGCGGGATCGGACAAGAACTCCAGGTATTCCTTCAGCCGGTTGGTCAGCTCCTCGATCTCACGCACGAGAGTCATCACCAAATCGGCCACCTTGTAGATGGTGTGTGCGATCGATGCGACCTGCGCGGAAGTGCCGATGACCGGCACCTTCTTCACCAAGAATTTGAGTTTGTCCAAGACACCGTCCAAGCTCACCTCGGCCTCGAGTAGCTCGGCCAGCTTCTCGACCGCGGTTCTCACCGCATCCCTGATCTTGTCGGCCACCATCTCCAGGGCGAGGGCGAGGATGCGGCCGACGGGGCCCTCCCACTTCATCGCCGTACTCTGCAGGCGCGCATAGTCGTCGAATGCCACAGCCGCCTTACCGTCCCAGTACTCGCCGACACGATTGAGGCCGTCATCCATGTTCCTGGCGGATGCTTCGAAAGCGTTCCCGGCGATCTTGTACGTCTCGCCGATTCGTTTCAGTTCGCTCCAGTTACCGCTGATCGGGGCCAGAACGTACTCGAGCGGATTCCATTCCTTTCCGGCGATCCGGGTGACGTTCTTGATGGATTCGTTCACGTCCCCCAGCCAGCCCGCGGCCTCGGTGACGATCGCGCCGACATCCTCCTTGTTGGCCACCGGATCGTCCAGCTTGACTTCCTCAGGCTTGGGGTAACTGACCGGCGAACCGTAAGCCTCGGTGATACCGGGCATTTCGGCATACGATCCGAACTCTACCGTTCCGTCACCGACGTAACGGGTATGCGCGTTCAGCGCGTCATAGTTCTTCGTTTCCTGGTCGTGGTACATCCAGGCGGCCTTGTTCAGTTCGACACCCGTGTCGACATTCTGCTTCGCGATATCGGCCATGCGCGTTGTGGTGGCATCGGAAAGTACGACGAACGGAGTCAGCAAGGAACTGATGATCGCACCCGAGAAGTCCGCACTCGGCGGTCCGTTCTTGCCGACGAAATCGGCGATCCGTCGACTGTCCGCGCCGATCTCGTCGAAGGACTTGGCGAGACCCGCGATCTGGTCGGGTCTTGCTTTGAGCTGCTCACCCATGACTTTTCCATCCCCCGTCCGTCATTCGGTTTTGTTCATTGACCTGATGATTGTGTCGACATCGTTCTCGGAGAGGGAATTCGGCAGTCCGACGTGGTGCTTAACCATGAAGACCATCACCTCTGCGGTGGAATAGGCCGGAGTGGCGACGACGTCGAACCCAGCTCGGGTGGGGTCGCAGGAGTGGTCGCGAGGGATGTCGGTGACGGTGGCGGTGTAACGAACGGCAGGTCTGCCGGAGACCGCGAAGTTGAAAGGACCCCGAATTTCAACCTTCGGCTTGTTGTCGGCTTCGTCCGAGAAGATCCGATCCGCCTTGCCGACTGCATCAAGGGCAGCCGAATCGAGACCGACACCGTTTCGCCCGGTAGCACCCACGTCGGCCAAGGTCGAACCCTTGTTCTCCGGGCAGTAGTTGTATCCGTAGTCGCTGACAGCTCCATAGCCGGCGATAGTTCCATCGTCGTCGCTCCAGCTCATTACGCCGCTGTTGCTGGGACGCCAGTCGTCGCTGCCGGGGACGGTGTAGGTGAGTCCGAACTTGGTGGGAACCGGCTGGGGCTGACCGTCGGACGCCTCGATCATCGGCGGCGGGAATTCCATCGACGGAAAGCCGGGCGGTAGCGGCGCGACCGTCGTGCTCGGGCCGGACGGAGGTGAAGGCGCCCATGACGAAGCCGCCTCTTCCGTCGCCTTCGCGTCGTCGGCATACGGGTTGCCCACCCACATCACGATGGTCATGACCGCAACGAGCGCGGCGGCGGCCAGAACGATGTTCCTGAGCGGTTTCAGCACACCGTACTTCTCGAGAAGCTTGAAGAATCCCACCACCGGTGGAGGGTACCCTGTACGGGTTTGCCCGACGTTCCCAGCCTCAACCGGGATGACTGCAGGCGAAACGCTCGTTGGTACGAGTCATATACCGCAGCAAGGGAAGTAACGATAAGCTTCGGCGCCGCGGTAACGCTGCGACATCATTCACGCGATCCAGCCAGGGGGAAGAGTATGAGGGAACGGGATCTGGACCCCGCGGTGGAAGCGGCATTCCGCACGCTGTCCGACGCGGCCGATCGCCTGGAAACTGTTCGCATCCGTACCGAGCGCACAGAGGTCGCGGACCTCGTCGACGAACCAACCCCGGTCACCGACGGCGTGATGTTCGAGTTGGCCGCGATGCCGCATTCCTCACCCGAGCTGAAAACGTACGCCGCACGCGTCTACAACGGTGAATGCACTTGGTCCGAGATCGAGCGTGCTTGGCCGCTGCCGCCCGAAGTCACCGAACTGAAGAACTCGCGATACTTCACCTGGCTCTGGACGCCGTCGGCTCCGCCACCCGAGCCGAAAGGTGCCGCCACCGTCGGCCCCACCGATTGGCCCGACGACTACGACGAGTACCCGACGCCGAAGTCGTGGCTCGTGTGATTACCTGGTTGCGACGAACCCACCAACTCCGCCAGCTCGTCGAGCGACCACGGCGGCGCGGTCTCGTGGTCGCGGTAGGCCAGGACCGTCGGAGCCGGCCGGTCGAATCTGCCGACGAAGCACCCTGATCCGGCGAAGATTCCGCCGGTGATGCCGGCGGCGAGGTCGCTGGCCAGGAACGCGTACAGCTGGGCGACGTAGTCGGCGGGTGCCGGATGCAGCGAGCCGTAGCGCGTTGCGTCGTCGAGCATCCCCCGCCCGTGCAGTTCCTCGATGTGCTGCTCGTACTCCGCCCCCACGGACAGGCGGGTCCTGGCACCGGGGCACACGACGTTGGCGCGGACGCCGGACTCGGCCAGTTCGGCCGCGATCGCGAGGGTCAGGCTGTTGACCGCCCCCTTGCCGGCGGGATATCCGGTTCCGCCGTAGTCGCCGAGGAACGCGAACGAACTCGTGTTCACGATCGCTCCGCGCCCCCGTTCGGCCATCAGGGGCGCCGCGGCCCGGCACGTGCGGAACGTCGCCGTCAGGTGCGCATCGACGAGTTCGCGCCACTGCTCGTCGGTGACGGTGAGGATGGACGACCCGGCAGGCTCCGCGACGCCGGCGCAGTTGATCAGCACGTCCACCTGGCCGAATGCACATTCCGCGGCGTCGACCAGCGCCTCCGCGACGCCGTCGGCGGCGGCCGAACCAGCCACCGCGATCGCCCGGTCACCGCCGAGCACGATCTCGCCGGCCACCTTCTCCGCCGCATCGGGATCACGGCCGTTGACCACCACGCCGGCCCCCTCTGCCGCGAGCGCGTGCGCGACGGCCCGGCCGATCCCCCGGCTCGAGCCGGTAACGACGGCGCCTCGCCCGTCCAGCCGTCTCTCCTCGCGTGAATTCATCGCACCTCCGTCGAACTCGTCATTGCGGCATCCAGTTGTTCAAACTATAGTCCAGACACATGTCCAGTTTTCGGAGATCGCTGTGACACTCACCCGATTCGGAAGCGAAAATCCATGACTCTGCGCCCCACCGACAGCTCTGCTCTCCTGATCGACGGCAAACTGATTCCCGGTTCCGGCGGCACGTTCGAGGTGATCAACCCGGCCACCGAGGAGGTACTCGGGAGGGCCGCCGACGCCACCGCGTCCGACATGGACGCCGCGATCGCCGAGGCTCGGCGAGCCTTCGACGACACCACGTGGTCCCGCGACCACGCCTTCCGCGCCCGCTGCCTGCGGCAGCTGCGGGACGTACTGCAGTCCCACATCGAGGAACTGCGCGACATCACCATCGCCGAGGTCGGCGCCCCCGCCTTCCTCACCAGCGGACCGCAACTCGAAGGCCCGGTCGCCGACCTCGGGTATTTTGCAGACCTCGCCGAAAGCTATTCCTGGGAACAGGATCTGGGCATCGCCGAGCCGATGGGCATCAAGACCCGCCGACGCGTCCTCAAGGAGGCCATCGGCGTGGTCGGGGCCATCACGCCGTGGAACTTCCCGCACCAGATCAACTTCGCCAAGATCGGCCCCGCACTCGCGGCCGGCAACACGGTGGTCCTCAAACCCGCGCCCGACACTCCCTGGTGCGCCGCCCTCGTCGGGCACCTGATCGCCGAGGAGACCGACCTCCCGGCCGGCGTGGTCAACATCGTCACGTCGAGCGACCATTCCCTCGGCGCTCAGCTCTCCACCGACCCCCGCGTCGACCTCGTGTCGTTCACCGGTTCGACTGCCACGGGCAAGGCCGTCATGGCGGCGGCGTCCGAGTCGCTGAAGAAGGTCTTCCTCGAACTCGGCGGCAAATCGGCGTTCATCGTGCTCGACGACGCCGACCTCGCGGGTGCGTGCGGGGTCGCCGCGTTCACAGTGTCCACCCACGCGGGGCAGGGCTGCGCCATCACCACCCGGTTGCTCGTCCCCCGCGACAAGTACGACGAGGCGGTCGAGGCCACGGCCCGGACCCTCGGCGGATTGCAGGCGGGCGATCCCAGGAAGCCCGGCACCATCTGCGGTCCCCTCATCTCCGCGCGGCAACGCGCCCGCGTCGAGGACTACCTGCGGCTCGCGCGGGAGGAAGGCGGCACGATCGTGGTCGGTGGCGGCCGACCGGCCGATCAGGACCGTGGATTCTTCGTCGAACCCACCCTGATCACCGGCCTCGACAACACCGCCCGGGTGGCTCGGGAAGAGATCTTCGGACCCGTGCTGGTGATCATTCCCCACGACGGCGACGAGGACGCGATCAGCATCGCCAACGACTCGCCGTACGGGCTGTCCGGGTCGGTGTGGGGAACGGACCCCGCACGCGTGAAGCGGGTGGTCGACGGCGTGCGCACCGGAACGCTCAGCGTCAACGGCGGCGTCTGGTATTCCGCCGACGCCCCGTTCGGCGGTTACAAGCAGTCCGGAATCGGCCGCGAGATGGGTGTGGCCGGCTTCGAGGAATACCTGGAAACCAAGCTGGTCGCGGAACCGGCCCAATAGTACGCCGGCGAGCCGGCCCGACAACACAGGAGTCAATCGATATGGGACGTTTCGACGGGAAGACCGCCATCGTCACTGGCGCCGCGCAGGGCATCGGCGAGGGCTACGCGCGCGCCCTCGCCCGCGAGGGCGCGAACGTGGTGGTGGCCGATCTCAATGCGGAGCTCGGCCAGACGGTGGCCAAGCAGATCAGCGCGGACGGCGGGACTGCGGTGTTCAAGGATGTCGACGTCGCCGACGAGGACTCGGCGAAGCAACTCGCCGAGTTCACGGTCGAGAAGTTCGGCGGCATCGACCATCTCGTGAACAATGCCGCGATCTACGGCGGCATGAAGCTCGATCTCCTCATCACCGTGCCGTGGGACTACTACAAGAAGTTCATGGCCGTGAACTTCGACGGCGCCCTCAACGTGACCCGCGCGGTGTGGCCGCACATGAACAGCGGCGGTGGCGGGTCGATCGTCAACCAGTCGTCCACGGCCGCCTGGCTGTACTCGGGTTTCTACGGACTCGCGAAGGTCGGGATCAACGGCCTCACCCAGCAACTCGCCCACGAGGTGGGTGGCATGAACATCCGGGTCAACGCCATCGCGCCCGGACCGATCGACACCGAAGCCACTCGCACCGTCACGCCGGGAAATATGGTGGCAGACATGGTCAAGACGTTGCCGCTGAAGCGGATGGGCACCCCCGACGACCTCGTCGGCGCCTGCCTGTTCCTGCTCTCCGACGAGGCGAGCTGGATCACCGGGCAGATCTTCAACGTCGACGGCGGACAGATTTTTCGATCATGACCACGACCGAGCAGGTATCCGTCGGCTACATCGGCCTCGGCGACATGGGTGCGCCCATGGCCAAGCGGCTGCTGGACCGCCCCGGCGGGCTCATCGTGTGCGACACCCGGCCGGAGGCGCTGGAACCGTTCGGCAAGGCGGGCGCGAAGGTGACGTCGAGTCCGCGGGAGGTGGCGGAGAACGCGGACGTCATCTCCGTGACCGTGCTGAACGACGAGCAGGTGCGCGCGGTCGTCACACAGCTCCTCGACACCGCGCGGCCGGGCACCGTCGTGGCAGTGCATTCCACCATCAGCGACGTCACCGCCGTCGAACTCGCCGACCGTTGCCGTGCGCACGGCGTCGACCTGATCGACGCGCCCGTGAGTGGCGGCGCACCCGGCGCCCACAAGGGGAAGCTCGCAGTGATGGTCGGGGCGGGCGACGACGCGTTCGAGAAGGTGCGGGAGCCGTTCGGGCACTGGGCCGAACTCGTCGTCCATGCCGGAGACGTGGGCGCGGGTACCCGAATGAAGCTGGCCCGCAACCTTCTGCATTTCATCTCGTTCACGGCCGCCGCCGAGGCGCAACGGCTCGCCGAGGCCGCCGGTCTCGACATCACCGAACTCGGCAAGGTCGTCCGGCACACCGACGCGATCACCGGTGGTGCCGGAGCGATCATGCTCCGCGACACCACCGACGCTCTCGACGAGAACGACAACTGGTACCCGATCATGACCCACGTCCGCGACCTCGGGGAGAAGGATTTGTCGCTGGCGATCGCGCTCGGCGAACGACTCGACGTCGCGCTGCCGCTCGCACGACTCGCGCTCACGGGCCTGGGACCGGGACTCGGCGTCGACAGCACCGTGGACAAGAAGGAGCAACCATGACCGACGACACCCGCACCCGTGGACTGGCCATGATGGAGAAGGTCTACGGATTCGAGATGCAGGACGGACCCGGCGCGCATTTCGCCGTCACCGCCGACCACCTGTTCGCCGACATCTGGTCGCGGCCCGGGCTGAGCATCCGCGACCGCCGGCTTCTCCTCCTCGGTGCCCTCACCGCGCAGGGGCTCGTCGACGTCGCCGAGATCCAGGTGGGGGCGGCCCTGCACAACGAGGAACTGGACGAGGACCAACTCCGGGAGATCGCGCTGTTCCTGTGCCACTACGTGGGCTGGCCGTTGGGGACGAAACTCGACTCGATGATCGGCGGGGTGCTACACAAGCGGAAGAAAGCGGCCAGAGCGGCCGCCCCGGACGCAGAGGCCACATGAGCACCGAACACCTGACACCAGAGCTTCTCCGACTCGCCGACTCCACGCCCGGATTCATGCCGGAGGACGAGGGGACGGCCCTGCACGAGGCCGCGATGCAGTACCTGTCTCCCGGCGGGGTGGGCGTCGAGATCGGCACGTACTGCGGTCGTTCGACGATCTATCTCGGGGCGGCGGCAAAGGCGCGGGCCGCCCGCATCGTCACGATCGATCACCATCACGGTTCCGAGGAGCATCAGCCCGGCTGGGAATATCACGAACCGGCGTTCGTCGACCCGCATACCGGCCTGCTCGACACGGTCGGCCGGTTCCGGCACACGATGGCCGATTCCGGGCTCGAGGACTACGTCGTGGGTGTGCTGGGCCGGTCGTCGACGGTGGCGACGTTCTGGCGCACTCCCGTGAACTTCGTGTTCATCGACGGCGGCCACACGTCGGAGGCGGCGTCGGCGGATCTCGGGGGGTGGGCGCCGTGGGTGAACGTCGGCGGCGCCCTGGTGATCCACGACGTGTTCCCGGACCCGGCGGACGGCGGACGCCCGCCGTTCGAGATCTACGAACGGGCCTTGGGGACAGGGCAATTCAAGGAGACGTCCGTCACCGGGTCGCTGCGCGTTCTCGAGCGGGTGGGCGGTCAGACGGGCGAACCGCTGGCGTGACAGTAGTCGCCGCAGCGGTCGAGGCCGATCGGTAGTCCCACGGGCAGCGCCGCGTCCCGGAAGATTCCGTGTCCGGGCGTGGTGCGGGACAGCGCGTCCGCGGCGAGGATCATCGCCCCGCCCGTCCACGTGGTCTGTTCGACCGGCCACCGCTTGCCGTCGCTGTAGACGAGCCCCGTCCAGTACGAGCCGTCCGGATCCCGCAGGTGCTGCATGGCAGCGAACTGTGCGAGCGCGCGGCTGTGTTCTCCCATCGCGTCGAGCGCCAGCACCAGTTCACACGTTTCGGCGCCGGTCACCCACGGCCGGTGGTCCACGCAGCGGATGCCGAGCCCCTCGACCACGAAGTCGTCCCACCGCGACGCGATGCGATCCGACGCGACCTCACCGCGGACTGCGCCCCCGAGGATCGGGTAGTACCAGTCCATCGAGTATTCGTCCTTGATCGCGAACGACTCCGGGTGCTGCCTGATCGCGTGACCCAGGGTGTATTTCGCGAACTCCCATTCCGGCTGCGGGTCGTCGACCAGCCGCGCGAGGAGCAGCCCGCAGTGCAGGCTGTGGTGAATGCTGGAGTTCCCGGTCAGCAGCGCCTCGGGGCAGTCCTGTCCGTTCTCGCCGCGGGCCCACCAGATTTCGCCGCTCGACGACTGCATGTCGACGACGAAATCGAGACCGCCCTGCACGGACGGCCACAGGGCGTCGACGAAATTCCGGTCACCGGTGACGAGGTAGTGGTGCCACACCCCCACCGCGAGGTAGGCGCAGAAGTTGCTGTCGGAATCGTGATTCTCCACGGCCCCGTCGCGGAACGTCATCGGCCACGAACCGTCCGGTCGTTGCGTGCGCCGCGACCACTCGTACGCGCCCTCCGCCTCGTCGATCAGGCCGGCGGCGGTGAGTGCCATGGCGGATTCGACGTGATCCCACGGGTCGGTGTGCCCACCGGGAAACCACGGCAGCGCCCCCGACGACTCCTGCGCTGCCGCGATCGACCGTGCTGTCTGCCTGACCTGGCTCTCCGACAACACGTTCGGTACCGACGGGACGCCGGCGGCTCTCACCGCGGCGCCTTCACCACGCTCGGTTCCCTCGGCTTCTCGAGGTAGAACACGACGCTCTTGCCGACCACAGGGTTGAGGACCTTCTCGGCGGTGCGCGTGAGCCAGGGGGCTTTCATCATGTCCCACACCAGAACCTGGTGATACGCCTTCGCGAGGGGGTTGTCGTTGTTCTCCACCCCGACCGCGCACTTGAGCCACCAGTACGGCGAATGCAGGGCGTGGGCGTGATCCCGGCCCCGGACCTGCAGGCCGGCGGCCGTCAGCTTCTCCGCCAGCTCGTCGGCGCGGTAGATGCGGACGTGGCCACCCTCCACCTCGTGGTACGCGTCGGACAGCGCCCAGCAGATCTTCTCCGGCAGCCACCGCGGAACCGTCACCGCCGCAACACCACCCGGCTTGAGGATGCGGCTCAGCTCGGCGATGGCCCGGCCGTCGCGCGGTACGTGTTCGAGGACCTCGGAGATGAGGACCACGTCGAACGTCGCATCCTCGTACGGCAGGTTCAGCGCGTCGCCGACCTCCACCCGAGCCGACGCTCCCGCGGGGACCTCACCGACCTCGGCCATCGCCACGAACATCTTCTCGACGTCCGCGAGTTCGTCGGCGTTCTGGTCGAAGGCGATGACGTCGGCGCCGCGTCGATACAGCTCGAACGAGTGCCGACCGGCGCCCGCCCCGATGTCGATCACCTTGTCGCCGGGCTTCACACCCAGCCGGTCGAAGTCCACGGTCAGCACGGTCGGCCTCCTTGACGGGTCTGCGCTATCGCATCGGCATAGGTCTGCGCGGTTTTCGCGGCCACGGCGGCCCAGCTGTAGCGCTCGAGCACGCGTCGACGGCCACCGTCACCGAGCCGGGCCCGGCGCTGCGGATCATCGAGTAACGCGCCCAGCACGTCCGCGAGTTCCTGGGGGTCGCCGGGCGTCACGAGCACACACGCCTCCTCGTCCGTTCCCACCACCTCGGGAATGGCGCCGGCGCGGCTCGCCACCAGCGGGGTGCCGCACGCCATCGCCTCGACGGCAGGCAGCGAGAAGCCCTCGTACAGCGACGGAACGCACGCGACGTCGGCCGATGCCAGCAGCGACGCCAGTTCGGCGTCGTCGATACCCGACACCGTCCGGACGACGTCGCCGATGGCCAGCTCCTCGATGAGCTTCTCCGTCACTCCCCCGGGTGCGAGCTTGGTGACCAGCACCAGTTCGACGGCGCGCTCGGTGTGCACCTTCGCGACCGCCTCGAGGAGCGTCGACACCCCCTTGAGGGGCATGTCGGCGCTGGCGACGCACACGACGCGGCCCGGAACCCGTGCGGCGGCCGGGGGTCGGAAGACCTCGGTGTCCACACCCAGCGGGATGGTCTGCAGGTTGCCGGCGGGTACGTCGAAGGCCGCGCTGATGTCGTCGGCGGAGGACTGCGACACCGTCAGCAGCGTGGGGATGGCACCCGCCACCCGCTTCTGCATCCGCAGAAATCCGTACCAGCGCCGGACCGTCACCTTGCGCCACCACTTCGCCGACGCCAGGTCCAGCTCGCGGTCGCGGGTGATCGGGTGGTGGATGGTGGCGACGACGGGGAGTCCGGCCTTCTGGAGTTGCAGCAGCCCGTAGCCGAGGCACTGGTTGTCGTGCACCACGTCGAACTCGTCGGCGCGCTCCTTCAGCAGTCGCGCGGCACGGAGGCTGAACGTGAGCGGCTCCGGGAACCCGGCCGTCCACATGGTCGCGACCTCGAGCACGTCGACGGCGTCGCGGAACTCGCGCGGGTGCGGCGTTCTGAACGGATCCGGCTCGCGATACAGGTCGAGGCTGGGGACCTTCGTCAGCGTCACCCGCGGGTCGACGTCCGGGTACGGCTGCCCCGAGAACACCTCGACCTGATGGCCGAGTTCGACCAGCTCACGGCTGAGATGGCGTACGTACACACCCTGCCCACCACAGTGGGGCTTGCTTCGATACGACAAGAGTGCGATGCGCACGGACTTCGGCCTCTCCTCGAGCAGTTGGCAAGCAATACTAGAACACGTTCCTACTCGGGTGTGCCCTCATCCCATCCAACCGCACTTACTCATCCCACCGCGGTCGACTCGCGCAATCCCTCGAGTTTTCCGGACAGGCGCCCCAGGTACGCCAGGACGTCCTCCTCGCTCCGGTCGGGCAGTCCGTACACGACCTCGGTGACGCCGAGGTCCTTCCACCGCCGCAGTTTGTCCACGTCCGGCTTGCCGTCGAGCACGACGATCCGCGGTTCGCCGTCCCGGCCGGCCTCCCTCCACATCCGTCGTAGCGAGGCGACGCGGTCGTCGATGTCCTGCTCGATCGGAGTGGTCATCCACCCGTCGGCCGATTTCACGATCCATCGGAAGTTCTTGTCGTTGCCGGCGGCGCCGACGATCACCGGAGGCACCCGGGACGGCTTGGGCCACGCCCAGCTCGGACCGAAGCTCACGAACTCGCCGTCGTAGGACGCCTCGTCCTGCGTCCACAGCGCACGCATCGCCTCGAGGTACTCGCGCAGCATCGTCCGGCGTCGTCCGGGCGGAACGTTGTGATCGGTGAGCTCGTCGAGGTTCCACCCGTACCCCACGCCGAGGATGACCCGTCCGCCGCTGAGGTGGTCGAGGGAGGCGATCGTCTTGGCCAGCGTGATCGGGTCGTGCTCGACCGGTAGCGCCACCGACGTCCCCAGTTCGATCCGCTCCGTGACCGCCGACGCCGACGCCAGCGCCACCCACGGGTCGAGGGTGCGCATGTAGCGGTCGTCGGGCAGCGACGCGTCGCCCGTCTGAGGATGCGCCGCATCGCGTTTCACCGGAATGTGCGTGTGCTCGGGCACGTAGAACGAGTCGAATCCGTTTGCCTCTGCACCCCTCGCAGCCGAGGCCGGCCCGATCCCGCGGTCACTCGTAAACAACGTAATGCCGAATTTCACGAATTCTCCTTGGCCGTGAGCCTTTTCCTTCTTGCACACTAACTTCTGGACACCTGTTTATCAATGTGTCCAAACAACTCTCCAGTTCTCCGCGCAGCCGGATGAACGGGACGCTCGTTCGATCTGAGGCAACGAGCGTCCCGTTCGTCCGGTGCAGGTGAGTGGCAATGCGTGCCCCCGCACACGTCGCCACTCACCTGCTCAGGCGCCGTAGACCGGGAGCGGGGTTTCGGCCTTGGCGAGGAGGTCGGCGACGACGGGCCCGATCTCCTTCGGTTCCCAGCGCGCACCCTTGTCCTGGGTGGGGCCGTGCCGCCAGCCCTCGGCGACGGTGATCTTGCCTCCCTCCACCTCGAACACGCGTCCGGTGACGTCCTTCGACTCCGTGCTGCCCAGCCACACGACGAGCGGGGAGATGTTCTCCGGCGCCATCGCGTCGAACCCCTCCTCGGGCGCGGCCATCGCCTCCGCCATCGCGCCGCCCGCGCCGACCGTCATCCGGGTGCGTGCGGCCGGGGCGATCGCGTTGACGGTGACGCCGTAGTTCTTCAACTCCGCGGCCGCCTGAATGGTCATCTCCGCGATCCCCGCCTTCGCGGCGGCGTAATTGCCCTGTCCGATCGAACCCTGCAGTCCGGCACCGGAACTGGTGTTGACGATCCGGGCGTCGACCGGGTTGCCCGCCTTCGCCTCGGCCCGCCAGTACGCGGCGGCGTGGCGCAGCGTCGCGAAATGCCCCTTCAGATGGACGCGCACGACGGCGTCCCACTCCTGCTCGCTCATCCCGACGAGCATGCGGTCGCGCAGGAACCCGGCATTGTTCACCAGCACGTCCAGGCGCCCGTACGTGCCGATGGCGGTGTTGATCAGGTTCTCGGCGCCGGCCCAGTCCGCGACGTCGTCACCGTTGACGACGGCCTCGCCGCCCGCGGCGACGATCTCCGCGACCACCCGCTCGGCCGGACTCTCCCCGGTGGCGGAACCGTCGACACCGGCTCCGATGTCGTTGACCACCACCTTGGCGCCCTCGGCGGCGAACGCCAGCGCATGGGCGCGTCCGATTCCGCGTCCGGCGCCCGTCACGATGACGACGCGACCGTCGACCACTCCACTCATGCCTTCTCCTCTGTAGATGCTGTCGCTGCCGCCAGGAAGGCGGGACGTTCTCCGCCGCCGTGGACGGTCAGTGTCGAACCGCTGACGTACGCCGCCAGCGGTGAAGCCAGGAACACCGCGCAGTTGCCGATGTCCTCGGGGCAGGCCATCCGGCCCAGCGGGACCGTGTCCCCGACCGCCGCGATCCCCGCCTCGTCGCCATAGTGCAGATGCGCGAGTTCGGTGCGGACCAGGCCGACGACCACCGAGTTGACCCGCACCTTGGGCGCCCACTCGACCGCGAGACTGCCGGTGAGACTGTCGACCCCCGCCTTCGCCGCACCGTACGCCGCGGTGCCGGGCGACGGTCGCGAGCCGCTGACGCTGGAGATGTTCACGATCGCACCGCCCGAATCCTGCTTCTGCATCACCGCATTCGCGACCTGCGACACCAGCAGCGGGGCGAGCAGATTCAGCTCGACGATCTTGGAGTGGAACTTCGGACTCGCATCCGCGGCGAGCGCGAACGGTGCGCCGCCGGCATTGTTGACCAGGACATCGAGCCGGCCGTGCCGCTCGACGATCCGGTCGACGAGACCCTGCACCTGCTCCGGATCACGGATGTCGCACGGCAGGAATTCGACCGCCCGGCCGTCCACCTCCACCGGCGCCTCCCCCGGCCGGCGGGCGCAGGCCACCACCGTCGCGCCCGCCCGCAGGAAGGTGCGGCTGATGCCGGCGCCCACCCCGCGAACACCGCCGGTCACGAGCACGATCGCCCCGTTCAGACCTGAATCCACGAATACCTCCGCTGTTGCATGTTCTCGCAGGCCCAGCTCAGAGCTCTCCGTCCCGCACATGTGCTAACTTACCAAGCAATCGCTTGGTTCGGTACAAGACGTTAGGAACATGCCATGGGCATCACCTCCACCACCGACGGAGACGGCATCACCACGGTCACCGTCGACTACCCGCCCGTGAACGCCATCCCGTCCCGGGGCTGGTTCGAGTTGGCCGACGCCGTACTCGACGCGGGCCGGAATCCGGACACCCACGTGGTGATCCTGCGAGCGGAGGGACGCGGGTTCAACGCCGGCGTCGACATCAAGGAAATGCAGGCCACCGACGGTTACGGCGCGCTGGTCGACGCCAACCGGGGCTGCGCGGCCGCGTTCGCCGCCGTCTACGACTGCGCCGTGCCCGTCGTGGTCGCGGTCAACGGATTCTGCGTCGGCGGCGGCGTCGGCCTGGTCGGGAACGCCGACGTGATCGTCGCGTCCGACGACGCCGTCTTCGGACTGCCCGAGGTCGACCGCGGCGCACTCGGCGCCGCCACCCACCTCGCCCGACTCGTCCCCCAGCACATGATGCGCACGCTGTACTACACGGCGCAGAACGTCACCGCCCAGCAACTCCAGCACTTCGGATCGGTGTACGAGGTGGTGCCGCGCGAGAAACTCGACGACACCGCCCGCGACATCGCCGCCACGATCGCGGCCAAGGACACCCGGGTCATCCGCTGCGCCAAAGAAGCCATCAACGGCATCGACCCCGTCGACGTGAAGACCAGTTACCGCCTCGAACAGGGCTACACCTTCGAACTCAACCTGGCCGGTGTCGCGGACGAGCACCGCGACGAGTTCGTCGAAACCGGCAAGCCCCGCTCGAACTCGAACACCAGGAAAGGCTGACATCGATGGCGAGCAAACGCGACAAGAGGATGTCGCTCGACGACGCGGTCGGGGAACTGCGCAGCGGAATGACCATCGGCATCGGCGGCTGGGGTTCGCGCCGCAAACCGATGGCGCTGATCCGGGCGCTGCTGCGCTCGGACGTCACCGACCTCACCGTCGTCACCTACGGCGGCCCCGACCTGGGGTTGCTGTGCTCGGCGGGCAAAGTCAGGAAGGCGTACTACGGCTTCGTGTCCCTCGATTCGGCCCCGTTCTACGACCCGTGGTTCGCGAAGGCGCGGACCGCGGGTGAGATCGAGGTCCGCGAAATGGACGAGGGCATGGTCAAGTGCGGCCTCGAGGCCGCCGCCGCCCGGTTGCCGTTCCTGCCGATCCGCGCCGGGCTCGGCTCCGACGTCCGAGGTTTCTGGGGCGACGAACTGCGCACCGTCACCTCCCCCTACCCGGACGCGTCCGGCAAGTCGGAGACGCTGATCGCGATGCCGGCCCTGAATCTCGATGCGGCACTGGTTCATCTGAACCTCGGCGACAAGCACGGCAACGCCGCCTACACCGGAGTCGACCCCTACTTCGACGACCTGTACTGCGCGGCCGCCGAGAAGCGGTTCGTCTCCGTCGAACGCGTGGTGGAGACCGAGGAACTGGTGAAAACCGTTCCACTGCAGAACCTCATCCTCAACCGCATGATGGTCGACGGCGTGGTCGAGGCACCGAACGGCGCCCACTTCACCCTCGCCGGAGACAGCTACGGCCGCGACGAGAAGTTCCAGCGCCACTACGCCGAATCGGCGAAGACCCCCGAGGCGTGGCAGCAGTTCGTCGCCACCTACCTGTCCGGCAGCGAGGACGACTACCAGGCCGCCGTGAAGAAATTTGCAGAGGAGCAGGCATGAGCGAGACGATCACCGAAGTCACCCGCGCGGAGTACTGCGCGATCGCGTGCGCCGAAATCTTCTCCGGGGCAGGCGAGATCATGGCCAGCCCGATGGCGACCCTGCCCCTGATCGGCGCCCGCCTCGCGCGACTGACCACCGAACCCGACCTGCTGATCACCGACGGCGAGGCCCTGATCTTCGCGGACACCCCCGCCGTCGGCGCGAAGGCCCCGATCGAGGGTTGGATGCCGTTCCGGAAGGTATTCGACGTCGTCGCCTCCGGCCGGCGGCACGTGGTGATGGGCGCCAACCAGATCGACCGGCACGGCAACCAGAACCTGTCGGCGTTCGGTCCGCTGCAGCAGCCGACACGGCAGATGTTCGGCGTCCGCGGCGCCCCCGGCAACACGATCAACCACCCCACCAGCTACTGGGTGGGCAAGCACACCTCGCGGGTGTTCTGCGACAAGGTCGACATCGTCTCGGGCGTCGGCTACGACCAGATCGACCCGGAAAACCCCGCCTACCGGTTCCACCACCTGCACCGGGTGGTGAGCAACCTCGGGGTGTTCGACTTCGGCGGACCCGACCACACGTTCCGGGCGCTGTCGCTGCACCCCGGCGTCACCGCCGACCAGGTCGCCGAGAACACCTCGTTCGAGGTGGCACGGCTCGCCGACGCCGGCGCCACCCGCGCACCCACCAACGAAGAACTACAGCTGATCCGCGAGGTCCTCGACCCCCGCAGCCTGCGCGACCGGGAGGTGTCGGCATGAGCACCCTCCGCACCGCACTGACCGAGCTGGTCGGCGTGCAGCACCCGGTGGTCCAGACCGGGATGGGCTGGGTGGCCGGACCGCGACTCGTCGCCGGCACCGCCAACGCCGGCGGCCTCGGCATCCTGGCATCGGCGACGATGACCTACACCGAACTCGAATCGGCGATCGCGAAGACCAAGACCCTCACCGACCAACCGTTCGGGGTCAACATCCGCGCCGACGCCACCGACGCCCCGCAACGCATCGACCTGCTCATCCGGGAGAACGTGCGCGTCGCGTCGTTCGCGCTGGCACCGAAACAGGAACTGATCGCGAAGCTCAAAGCCGCCGGCGTGGTCGTCATCCCGTCGATCGGCGCCGCCAAACACGCCAAGAAAGTCGCCTCGTGGGGCGCCGACGCCGTGATCGTGCAGGGCGGCGAGGGCGGCGGGCACACCGGCCCCGTGGCCACCACCCTGCTGCTGCCCTCGGTGCTCGACGCCGTCGACATCCCCGTCGTCGCCGCCGGCGGCTTCTACGACGGACGCGGACTCGCCGCCGCCCTCGCCTACGGCGCCGCCGGCGTCGCGATGGGCACCCGCTTCCTGCTCACCCAGGAATCGACGGTCCCCGACTCCGTCAAACAGCAATACCTCGCCCGGGGACTGCAGGACACCACCGTCTCCCGCAAGGTCGACGGCATGCCCCACCGGGTCCTCAACACCGACCTCGTCAACAGCCTCGAACACTCCGGCAACATCCGCGGCCTGGCCGCCGCCGCCCGCAACGCATCCAAGTTCAAGACCATGACCGGCATGAAATGGTCGACGCTCGTCAAAGACGGCCTCGCCATGAAAAAGTCCAGCGACCGCACCTGGCAGCAGATCATCATGGCCGCCAACACCCCGATGCTGCTCAAAGCCGGGCTCGTCGACGGCAACACCCACGCCGGCGTCCTCGCCTCCGGACAGGTCGTCGGACTACTCGACGACCTACCCACCTGCAAGGACCTCATCGACGGCATCGTCGCCGACGCCATCAAACGCATCGACGCACTCGGCGCCCTCCGCACCTGAACCAACGGGACGCTCGTTCGATCTGACTCAACGAGCGTCCCGTTCGTCCGGCTAAGAGGCGGCGGCCTTCGCCGCGCTCAGCTGGATGACGCGGCCTTCGCCGCGCTCAGCTGGATGACGCGGCCTTCGCCGCGCTCAGCTGGATGACGCGGCCTTCGCCGCGATGCGCGCCCGGACCTCCGGCCGTCGCAGCGGAGGTACCGTCTGCGGCGGCTGCTTCCGCGCCGGCAGTGCCGCGAGCAGCTTCGTGGTGGCCTCGGTGACGACGGCTACCGCCTCCTCGAAGGGCTCACGGTTGGCGTCCGACAGCTTCTGTATCCCGCTGACCTTCCGGACGTACTGACGCGCCGCCGCCTCGATCTCCTCCGCGGTGGCCGCCGGTTCGAGTCCGCGCAGCTCGGTGATGTTTCGGCACATGTTTCGACGATAGCGCCGCCCGGCCGTCTCCGCGGCTCCTCGGCGCTGGGCGAATGTACCTTTCGGCGCACCTGAGGCGCCGGAAGGTACATTCGCCCGCCGGGGTGGCGCTGCCTCAGCTGCGGGCGGGCTCCAGCGCGTCTTCGTCCGCGGGCACGACGTCCGTCTCGACGTCCGGGAGCGGGGTGCGGGACCGTGCGGCCACGACGGCCGCGCCGAGCAGGACCAGCGCGATGAGGCACTGCGAGCTTCCGATCACCTCACGCACGGCCGCCTCCACCCAGCCGGACGACGAGGACTGCAGGACGAAGTTCGGGCCGATCAGGAAGATCAGGGTCGCGGCGCCGATCAGGGGTCGCCAGCTGCGGTACTGCGGTGCGATCAGGATCGGGATCAGCAGGATGCTGTACGCCCAGTGGTGGGTGACGGCGAACGGCGCGGCGAGCAGCGATGCCAGGGCGACGATCGACAGCGCGATCAGGTGCTCACCGGAACGGGTAAAGCGGTACGCCGACCACGCCGCGGCGGACACGATGACGGCCGCGCTGAGCACCCAGAGAATGCTGGCCAGCCGGCCTTCCGCCCCGAGCCGCGCGATGACGCCGGTGACGGCCTGGTTGCGGAAGAAGTCGGGCGCGCCCGCACGGCCGGTGGCGAAGAATTCGGTGGTCCAGAACCACACCGACGACTGCGGTAGCAGCCAGAAGCCGAGGCCGACGGTGACCAGGATCGTGGCGAGGGATCGCCCGATCGAGCGGAAGTCGCGGCGGACGAGCAGGACCAGGAGAAAGGCCGCCGGGGTGATCTTGACGGCCGCGGCGAGACCGATCGCGACTCCGCGGAACCTCTTCGGGATCGCACCGGTGCAGTCGGCGACCACCAGTGCCATCAGGATGATGTTGATCTGACCGAAGTCGAAGTTCGAGCGCATCGGTTCGAGGAGAAGCACCGGGCCCATCGACAGCAGAGCGAGAAGTTCGGGGCGTGCGACGTCGAGCTTCGACAGCGCCGCCTTGACCATCCACCACACGAGCCCGAGGTTGAGGGCGCACCACAGCGCCTGCAGGACCGCGGGGTCGATCTCCGCCATCGGCGCGAAGAGGATCGCCGCGAAGGGTGCGTAGATGAACCTGAACCCGGAGCTGCTCGGGAAGTCCGCGGAGTAGAGCGGCAGGCCGCTGACGAAGGCGTAGCCGGCGTCGCGGAACACGGAGAGGTCCATCAGGTAGCCCGTTGCCGCGTCGAACTCTCGGTAGGCCACCGCACCCAAGGAGAGGACGCCCACGAGGAGCGTGACGGCGTGGAGACGATAAGCCCTGAACTTCGATTCACTCTGTAACAAGAATTTGTTCTTTCATGATCGGCGTCGTGGTCAACGATCCACCGTAGCGGGCCGTGACCCAATCGTGACAAAGGCGAGGTCGCGATGCCCGAACCGCGCGCCTTGTCATGGTTTATTTAGACTGATATATTTCAACCATGCCTGCGCGCGTCCTCGACAATCCCCTCGTCCTGCCGGTGCTCGGCCTGCTCCTCGAATCGCCGATGCACCCGTATCAGTTGGAGGTCACGCTGCGCGAGCGCAGCGAGGAGGGCCAGTGGCCGCTCAATCGCGGCTCGCTGAACAATGTGGTCGCGGCCCTCGCCTCGGCGGGCTGGATCGAGGAACACGAACGTGCGCAACGGGAAGGTCGGCCCGCCCGCACCGTCTACGCCCTCACCGAGGCCGGGCACGCGGAACTCGTGAGTCGGCTCGACTTCCAGATCCGCAGTGCCGCACGAGAGTTCTCCCCGTTCTTCGCGGCGATCAGCTACCTCGGCGCGCTGGGACGTGAGGGCGCCGTCGACGCGCTCACCGAACGCGCCGAACGACTCACCGCGAGAATCGAATCCGACGAGGCAGGGCTCACCCGAGCGCTCGATGGCGGAGTGCCCGCGCTGTTCGTCGTCGAAGCGGACTACGCACTCCACGCTTCGCGGGGCGAACTCGCCTGGATCGCGTCGACGATCTCCGACATCCAGGCGGGCCGCCTCACGTGGCCCGCACCGCAGACGAAGGACACGCGGCCGTGAGCCTCCGATTCAGCATCTACCCCGGTCAGCCGGTCCCGAACGTCCCTTCGAGACGATTCCGCGATCCGGGATGGACGAGACGCGCGGCGCTGACGAGCCCCCGCGAGGACCACGTGCGGCGCCGGATCATCAGGCACGGTTCGGTGCGCTCGATGTGGAGGAGCCGGCATTCCTCGGGCGACGCGAGGATCGCTTCGACGACGTGCTCGCCCCTCGTCAGGGGAGCTTCCACGCTCAGATAATGATTGGGCGTCTGCTGGGTGAAGTCCTGTTCGAGGTACCCGGGCGCCTCGGCGGGATTGACGAACCGGTCTTCGAGCTGGATCGGTGTGTCGTCCTCGTAGTGGATCATCAGCGAGTGGAACACCTTGCCGCGGATCGAATCCCGGATGAAGGCGTTGGCCGGATCGGCGTCTTCCTCACGCACGTACACCACTTCGGTTCGATGGCGGTGTCCGCGTTGCTGGATCTCGTCCGCGATGTTCTTGACCTCGAACAGCGGCGACGCCGTCTTCGTGGCCGCCACGAACGTCCCCACACCCATCAGGCGCACCACGAGCCCCTCGGCGCTGAGTTCGCGCAGCGCGCGGTTGATGGTCATGCGGGAGAGGCCGAGAGCGCCGACGAGCTGATTCTCCGAGGGCAGCTGATCGCCCTCCTGCCAGCGGCCGGCATTGATCTGCGACACGATCAACTGCTTGACGCGTTCGTACGCCGGGGCCGACTCCGTCCCCGGTCCGTTGTACAACGCAGCAAGCTCCGCGTCGACTACTGCGATCTCCACCACTGACACCCATCCCTCTGCAACACCGATGAACTTCCCGTGCAGTCGGCCGTTGCAGTCTATCGGCCGACTGCACGGGTAAACCCTCATCGCGCGGTGCGCCTCGTGTCACCTCACCATGCTGCGCAGTTGCCGGGTTGCGACGGAGAGGGCCGCCAGGTCGTGCTCCCCCGATTCCGTGACGGCATCGAGCGTGTGGCGAGCACGCGCCAGCCGGGCCGCGTTGCGGTCCTCCCACTCCCCGATCTTCTGTTCCGCCGTGTCCACCACTTCACTGCCCGAGATCACGTCGAGGCACAGTGCCCGGACCGTGTCGTACAACTCGTCACGCAACGACAACCGGGCCAGCGCGTTCCACCGGGTTCCCCGTCCCAGCTGCGAGACCCCCACCAGGAGGTGCACCAACCCGAGGCACTCCCCGAGCCGGTAGTACACCTCGGCCACTTCGCGGGGATCGCGTTGGGTGATGTCGGCGATCTCGACGATGTCCAGCAGCGCGAACCGGTCCAGGAGCAGTTGCACCCGCCCGGCCAGGTCCGCGGGGACACCACGGGCCACCAGCGCGGCCGTGCGACTCCGGAGGTTCTCCGCGTCCTCTCCGCAGAGCCAGCCCGCGACGTGCGGTGTCAGGTCCGCGACGCGGTCACGGAACCGGGCGATCTCCGCCCCGACCGCGAGCGGCTGGGGTCTGCGGGTCAGCATCCAGCGCGACGCCCGGTCGAGCAGCCGCCGGGTGAACAGCGTGAGGTCGTCCGAGAGCGCGGCGTCGAGGTCGGCGTCCCGGATGTCGCGCCGGAGCGACGGCAGGTCGAACACGGCCGACACCACGGCGAACGCCCGCACGGCGTCGGCGCTGCTCGCCCCGGCCTCCTCGCCCAGCCGGAAGGCGTAGGTGATGCCGCCGTTGTCGACGACGTCGTTGGTGAGGACCGTCGCGACGATCTCCCGGCGCAGCGGATGGTCGCCGATGGCGTCACCGAAGGACTCCCGGAGCCTGCGCGGGAAGTACCCGGCGAGTGCGTCCGAGAATGCCGGGCTGTCGGGCAGGTCGCCGGCCAGCAGGTCCGACTTCAGCGCCAGCTTCACGTGCGCCATGAGGGTCGCGAGTTCGGGCGAGGTGAGTCCCGCCTCCGCCCGCTCCCGGGCGGCGATCTCCTTCCTGGACGGCAGCACCTCGATGGCGCGGTCCAGACCGTAGCGGCCTTCCAGATGGCCGATGAGCCGTCCGTGCACCGTGAGGGACGCGGCGGCGTCGGCGCGGCACGTGCCCAGCACGTCGTTCTGGGCGACGTTGTCGGAGAGCACGAGACGCGACACCTCCCCGGACATCTCGGCGAGCAGACCCGCACGGTCGTCGGCAGCGAGACGGCCGCCGCTGACCAGGGCGTCGAGCAGAACCTTGATGTTGACCTCGTGGTCGGAGCAGTCGACGCCCGCCGAGTTGTCGAGAGCGTCCGTGTTGATCCGCCCTCCGGAGCGGGAGAATTCGATACGTCCCAGCTGGGTGAAGCCGAGGTTGCCGCCCTCACCGACCACCCGGGCCCGGACGTCGGAACCGTCGACGCGGACGCCGTCGTTACCCTTGTCCCCCACGTCGAGATGGGTTTCGGTGCCCGACTTCACGTATGTTCCGATGCCGCCGTTCCACAGCAGGTCCACCGGTGCCCGCAGGATCGCGCGGACGAGGTCGGGTGGGGACAGTTCGGTGGTCCCGGGGCTCAGTCCGAGTGCGCGCCGCGCCTCCTCGCTGATCGGAACACTCTTCCTCGTTCGTTCCCACACACCGCCGCCGGCGCTGATCAGACCGGGCGCATAGTCCGCCCACGACGACCGCGGCAGCGCGAAGAGCCGTTCCCGTTCCGCGAAGGATGTGGCCGCGTCGGGGTTCGGGTCGAGGAACACGTGCCGGTGGTCGAATGCGGCGACGAGCCGGATGTGCGGGCTCGCGAGCATTCCGTTGCCGAACACGTCGCCGCTCATGTCGCCGATCCCGACGGCCGTGAACTCCTGCGACTGGGTGTCGACACCCATTTCGCGGAAGTGCCGCTTCACGCTCTCCCACGCACCCCGGGCGGTGATGCCGAGCGCCTTGTGGTCGTAGCCGACGGATCCGCCCGATGCGAATGCGTCACCCAGCCAGAACCCGTACTGTGCTGCAACGTCGTTGGCGATGTCGGAGAACGTCGCGGTGCCCTTGTCCGCGGCGACGACGAGGTACGTGTCGTCGCCGTCGTGCCGCACCACCCGCGGCGCCGGGATCACGGCACCGGTCGCGAGGTCCACGTTGTCGGTGACGTCCAGCAGTCCGCTGATGAAGCTGCGGTAGCAGCGAACCCCCTCCGCGCGCTGGGCGTCGCGATCGCGCAGCGGGTCGCCGGTGGGAGCAGGCGGGCGCGCGACGACGAACCCGCCCTTCGCGCCGACGGGCACGATCACCGAGTTCTTGACCGCCTGCGCCTTCACCAGGCCGAGCACCTCGGTGCGGAAGTCCTCCTTGCGGTCGGACCATCGCAGGCCTCCCCGTGCCACGGCGCCGAACCGCATGTGCACGCCCTCGACCCACGGCGAGTAGACGTAGATCTCGAAGCGGGGCCGCGGCTGCGGCAGTTCCGGGATGCGCTGCGGATCGAACTTGAACGACAGGACCTGACGTTCCCGGCCGGAGGGGGCGTAGCGGTTGGTGCGCAGCGTCGCCAGGACCACGTTCAGGTAGGCGCGCAGGATGCGGTCGGCGTCCAGGCCGAGGACGTCGCCGATCGCCGTTTCCAGCGACGCGATCAGTTCACCGCATTCCTCGGCGCCGTCCGGATCAGTGCCGTCCGGATCGAACCTCGCGGCGAACAGCCGGATCAGTGCCTGGGAGATCTCCGGATGATCACCGAGAACCGTCGCGATGTGGTTCTGGCTGTACGGGAATCCACCCTGACGCAGGTACCGCGCGTACGCCCGCAGCACCTCCACCTCACGCCAGTCCAGGCCCGCGCGGAGTACGAGTTCGTTGAAGCTGTCCGTCTCGGCGCGAGATGCCCAGGCCGCGGCGAACGTCTCCGTGAAGCGGCGCGGCAGCGCGTCGTCCACCGGCCCCGGTGACGCGTAGCGGATCCCGAACTCGTACATCCAGCACACCGTTCCGCGACTGTTCGCGACCGTGTACGGGCGCTCGTCGAGGACCGCGACCCCCATGCTCTGCAGGATCGGGAGAACATCGCTGAGGGAGGCGGATGCACCGCCGACGAAGAAGGTGAAGCGCCAGTCCGCCGCGTTCGCGTCGAGCCGCGTGTCGATCGCGCCGTCCGTCAGTCTCTCGAACACCACCAGATCGGCGTGGGCGCGCCGGGCGTCGAAATCGTGCTTGTACACCTCCGGGAAATGCTCCGAATAATGGGCGAGGAGATCACGTTCGGCTGTGTCGAGTTCGTCGCGGAACCGGTCGTCCCAGGTCCGGCAGGCCCGGGAGATTCGACGCTGAATCTCCAGTCGCCGGGTGTCCGTCACCTCGGTGTCCGCCGGGACCCGCATCGTGAAGTGCACCATCGCCAGCGGGTACTCGGACACGTTCGTGGTGTATTCGACTGCCGTGCCGTCCAGTTCGTCCAGCAGGACGCGCTGGGCCGCCAGACGCGTCCGCGTGTTGTATCGATCGCGGGGAATGAACACCAGCGCCGACATGCTCTCGCCCGGGACGTCCGTGCGCAGGAAGAGGTGAATGTGCTCGCGCGCGGTGATGCCGGCGACCTCGGTGAGGGCCGAATGCAGCGAGTCCGGGCTCGCCGCGAACAACTCGGTCAGCGGCAGCGCCTGCACGACCTGCAGGACGGCCTGCCCGGAGAAGGAGTCGATGTCGAAGCCGGCACGGTCGAGCAGGGCCCGCACCCGGCGTCCCGCACCCGGGATGTCCAGGACGTTTTCGTGCCTGCCCGCGGGGGTGAACGCGCCGACGAAGCGGTGCTCCATTCCTCCGGCCCGAACCCCGACCACCGACGGGTACGACGACCGGTGCACGGACACCGGAAGCGCGGCCTGCCCGATCGCCAGGACGGGACCGGGTTCCGTGGCCGGCGCCCGATCGTCCTCCCGGTCGTGGAGCACGCCGAGACTCTCCTCGGGTGCGCCGTCGGCGCCGTACCGCGCGTATCCAAGGACGGTGAAGTTGCCCGCCTCGCACCACCGCAGGAAGTCGGCGGCCTCGCGGAGTTCTTCGGACAGTGAGTCCTGCCCAGTCTGCGAGTCGAGTTGGTCGGAGACCTGGATCTGCAGTTCGCGCATGCGCGCCAGATCCCGGTCGACCCGGCGCACGTCGGCGAGGACGGTGTGCAGCGCCTCGACCAGTTCCGCGACGACGGCGTCCGGCGTGTCCGAGCGCAGACCCACGTGAATCCACGACTCCGCCGTCCCGGAGTCGGAGATCGGCAGAAGGTCGGTGAGGGTGCCCGACTCCGAGCGGCGGGCGACGAGGACCGGATGCAGCACCTCCTCGATCGGGGCGCCGACCCTGGCCGCGGTCAGCAGTACCGATTCGACGAGCAGGGCCATGTCGTCGGTGACGATCTGCACCGCGGGCCCGATCTCGCTGGGGTCTGCGGCGTCGATTCCGCGCACCACCGCGGTCCCGGGGTTCCGGTTCCACCCGGTCTCGAGATGCGTGTTCGCGATGCGATCACGCGCCTGCGGATCTGCGCCGTCGGCGGTGGGATGACCGGCGGTGCGGAGGTAGAGGTCGCGGAAACGCTCGGGCACTTCCGGAGCGGAAAACTGCTGTTCATCGCGCTCGAGCGAATGTGAGGACGTCGAAATTACTCTCATGTCAGTACCTTCCGTCGGAAGCATCGACACTCCCGACTGGTGCAGTGGTGGGCCGGCACGCCTCTCGGCTGGGTCCTTGGAGAACGCTTGACAGGGGGTTGTCTATACAGGACTATACATCTAAGGCGATAAAAAACGTGAGTCAGAGCACACTGGATTCAGGACATGGGACAGAGCACCCGGGACCGACCAGCTGCCGGACTCGTCACAGAGAGACAAGGCCTATGACACACGAGGGACCTCCCGAGATCAGCCTCGCGCCGGAGCGTCGCACCATCGACGTCGTCCCGGACGACGAGCGTCACGGATCTCCGCGCAGCCAGTTCACGCTCTGGTTCGGCGCCAACATGCAGATCACCGCGATCGTCGACGGCGCCCTCGCGGTCGTCTTCGGCGCCGACGCGCTGTGGGCCATCGTGGGCCTGCTGATCGGCAATCTCTTCGGCGGCGCCGTGATGGCGCTGCACTCCGCTCAGGGACCGCGCCTCGGACTGCCGCAGATGATTTCGAGCCGAGCACAATTCGGTGTTCTGGGTGCCGTGCTCCCATTGGTTCTCGTCGTCCTGATGTACCTCGGTTTCGCCGCGACCGGCAGCGTCCTCGCAGGTCAGGCCGTGAACGAGATCCTCCACATCGACAACCCCACCATCGGAATCCTGATCTTCGGCGCGATGACCGCATTCGTCGCGGTGACGGGGTACAAGCTGATCCACGTCGTCGGCAAGATCGCGACCGTTGTCGGCATCCTCGGCTTCACCTACCTCGCGATCCGGTTGTTCGCCGAGTACGACGTGGCCTCGTTCGTCGGGATCAAGGGCTTCGACATCGTCACGTTCCTCCTCGCGATCTCGCTCGGCGCCGGCTGGCAGCTCACGTTCGGCCCGTACGTCGCGGACTACTCCCGCTACCTGCCGCGCTCGACGAGCGAGCGGACGACCTTCTGGTCGACGTTCGCGGGCAGCGTGATCGGCTCGCAGTGGTCGATGACGTTCGGTGCACTCGTCGCCGCCGTCGCCGGCGACGCGTTCCTCAGCGACCAGGTCGGGTGGATCGGAGGCCTCGCCGGACCGGCTGTGATCGCCCTGATGATCTACCTGGTGATCCTGGTCTGGAAGCTCACGATCAACTGCCTCAACGCCTACGGCGGATTCATGTCGATCCTCACCACGGTGACGGCGTTCAACGGGCAGTCCCGCATCTCGTCGCGGGCCCGCACCCTGTACATCATCGGGTTCGTCGCCGTGTCGATGCTGATTGCGATCGGTGCCAGCGCCGACTTCCTCAACAACTTCAAGAACTTCGTCCTCGTCCTGCTGATGGTGTTCACCCCGTGGAGTGCCATCAACCTGATCGACTACTACCTCATCTCCAAAGAGCGCGTGGACATCCCGGCGCTGTACGACCCGGAGGCCCGCTACGGCCGCTGGAACAAGACGGCGATGATCTGTTACACCGTCGGCGTTCTCGCGCAGATCCCGTTCCTCGCCCAGAAGCTCTACACGGGACCGGTCACGGACATGCTGGGCGGCGCGGACATCTCGTGGATCGTCGGCATCGTCTTCACCGGCGCCATCTACTACCCGCTCGCGCGGCGCAACAGCAACCCACCCGCGGCCATGATCTACCCCGCACACACCGCCATGGCGGATTCGCGACTGTGAATCACGCTGACACCCAGACTTTTCCCTCTTCCTCGTTCGACCATCAAGGAGTACACGACATGACCACCACGACGCCTCCGGTTTCCGGACCCCGCCACGTGTCGGCGCCCCGCGGCACCGAACTGACGACACTCGGCTGGCAGCAAGAAGGCGCCCTGCGCATGCTGATGAACAACCTCGACCCCGAGGTCGCCGAGCATCCCGACTCGCTCGTCGTCTACGGCGGCACCGGCAAGGCCGCGCGCAGCTGGGAGGCGTTCGACGCGATGGTCCGGACGTTGAAGACCCTGAAGTCCGACGAGACGATGCTGGTGCAGTCCGGCAAGCCGGTCGGCGTGTTCCGCACCAGCGAGTGGGCGCCCCGCGTCCTCCTCGCGAACTCGAACCTGGTGGGTGACTGGGCCAACTGGGAGGAGTTCCGCAAGCTCGACGCCCTCGGCCTGATCATGTACGGGCAGATGACGGCCGGGTCGTGGATCTACATCGGCACGCAGGGCATCCTGCAGGGCACGTACGAGACATTCGGCGCGGTGGGCCGGAAGCGCTTCGGCGGCTCGCTCGCCGGCACCATCACGCTGACGGCCGGACTCGGCGGCATGGGCGGCGCCCAGCCCCTCGCCGTGACGATGAACGACGGCGTCGCGATCTGCGTCGACTGCGACGTCACCCGCATCGATCGCCGGATCGCGCACAAGTACCTCGACACCAAGGCCACCGACATCCACGACGCCCTGCGCCTCGCGATCGAGGCCCGCGACGCGAAGCGCCCGCTGTCGATCGGCCTCGAAGGCAACGCCGCGGAGATCTTCCCCGAACTGCTCGCCATGAACGCCCCCATCGACATCGTCACCGACCAGACGTCGGCACACGACCCGCTGTCGTACCTGCCGCTCGGGATCGATTTCGCCGACATGAAGGCGATGGCCGACAAGGACCCGGTGAAGTTCACCGAGGACTCCCGCGCGTCGATGGCACGGCACGTCGCCGCGATGGTCGGCTTCCTCGACAAGGGCGCCGAGGTGTTCGACTACGGCAACTCCATCCGTGACGAGGCCCGCAAGGCCGGCTACTACCGCGCGTTCGACTTTCCCGGATTCGTGCCCGCCTACATCCGTCCGCTGTTCGAGGAGGGCCTCGGCCCGTTCCGCTGGGCCGCGCTGTCGGGTGACCCGAAGGACATCGCCGCCACCGACAAGGCGATCCTCGAACTGTTCCCCGAGAACGAGCACCTGAAGCGCTGGATCACGATGGCGGGCGAGAAGGTGGCGTTCGAGGGTCTGCCCGCCCGGATCTGCTGGCTCGGCTACGGCGAACGGCACAAGGCCGGCCTGAAGTTCAACGAGATGGTGGCGTCCGGCGAACTGTCCGCGCCCGTCGCCATCGGCCGCGACCACCTCGATTCCGGATCCGTCGCCTCCCCGTACCGCGAGACCGAGTCGATGCTCGACGGCTCCGACGCGATCGCCGACTGGCCGCTGCTCAACGCACTCGTCAACACCGCGTCGGGGGCGTCGTGGGTGTCCATCCACCAGGGCGGCGGCGTCGGCATGGGACGGTCCATCCACGCCGGTCAGGTGTGCATCGCGGACGGCACCGACCTGGCCGCCGAGAAGCTGGAGCGGGTCCTGACCAACGATCCCGGCATGGGCGTCATCCGGCACGTCGACGCCGGATACGACCACGCGATCGACGTCGCCAAGGAGCGCGGCGTCCGCGTGCCGATGTCCGAAGGATGACCGCAGGCCCGAGCGACCGTATTTTCGAACCACTGGAAGGAACAGCAGTGACAGCGAACACCTCCCGCTCCACAGTGCTGACCGGCATCGGCACCCTGGTGACCAACGACCCGACAGTGGGGGAAGGTCCGCTCGGGCTGATCCGCGACGCCGCCGTCGTCTTCGACGGCGGCGTGGTGGCCTGGGTCGGCAGCGCCGACTCGGCGCCGGCCGGGGACGTCGGGCACGATCTCGACGGCCGGGCGGTGCTGCCGGGCTTCGTGGAGAGCCACTCGCACCTGGTGTTCGGCGGGGAACGGGCGGAGGAATTCGCGGCGCGCATGGCGGGACAGCCGTACGCGGCGGGTGGCATCCGCAACACGATCGAGGCGACACGGAACGCGACCGACGAACAACTGCAGGCGAACACGCGGCGACTGCTGGACGAGTCCCTGCGGTCGGGCAGCACCACCGTGGAGTGCAAGACCGGGTACGGGCAGACGGTCGCGCACGAACTGCGCAGCACGAGGATCGCGGCGTCCCTCACCGACGAGGTGACGCTGCTCGCCGCTCACGTTCCGCCGCCGGAATACGCGGGGCGCGCCGACGACTACGTCGCCATGGTGTGCTCCGAGATGATCGACGCCTGTGCACCGCAAGCGAAGTGGATCGACGTGTTCTGTGAGACCGGCGCGTTCGACCGCGATCAGGCACATGCCGTTCTCACCGCCGGGATGGCGAAGGGGCTGATCCCCCGCGTCCACGGCAACCAACTCCGCGAGGGACCCGGAGTCCAGCTCGCCGTCGAACTGGGGGCCGCGTCCGTCGACCACGTCTGCTACACCACGCAGGCCGACATCGATGCGCTGGCGCAGAGTTCGACGGTGGCCACGCTCCTGCCCGGCGCGGACTTCTCGACCCGGAACAAGTACCCGGACGCCCGGGCCCTGCTCGACGCAGGTGTCACGGTGGCGCTCGGTGCGGATTGCAACCCCGGC
Organism: Rhodococcus mengyinensis; assembly: GCF_048381435.1. Classification (NCBI taxonomy): domain Bacteria; kingdom Bacillati; phylum Actinomycetota; class Actinomycetes; order Mycobacteriales; family Nocardiaceae; genus Rhodococcus; species Rhodococcus mengyinensis. The sequence goes on from NZ_JBLWIT010000038.1 coordinate 458,518, forward strand.
ACCAGCTACACCACCAGCCTGCCGTTCTGCATCGCGATCGCGGTGCGGGACATGCACATGACCCCGGACGAAGCCATCTGGGCGGCCACGGCGGGCGGTGCCCGCGCGCTGCAACGTGCCGATGTCGGGGTCCTGCGTCCCGGCGCGCGGGCCGATGCCCTCGCGCTGGACGCGCCGTCGTACCTACACTTGGCCTACCGGCCCGGCGTCCCCCTGGTCAGCGATGTGTGGCGGGGCGGCGAACTCGCCTGGTCCGCGCACACCGGTCACGAGAAAGCGAGGGCCCTGCGATGATGGAGAACCTGTTGATTCCCCCGCCCCCCTGGGTCGGCAGGGTGGACGGCACGTCGAGTCACCACCTCCGCTGGCACCAGGCCGTGACGCCTCTGCACGACGGCGCCGAGCCCGGCGCCTGCGTGCTGATCGGCTTCTCGAGCGACGAGGGCGTGGAGCGGAACAAGGGACGCCGCGGGGCGGCGCGCGGCCCGGACGCCCTGCGGGGCGCGCTGTCGTCGATGGCGCTCGCCGAGCCGCTCCGCGTCTACGACGCCGGCACCGTCGCGGTCACCGACAATCGTCTCGAGGCCGGGCAGATGGCGCTCGGCTCCGTGGTCGCCGCGACGCTCGACGCCGGCCAGTTCCCGGTGGTCCTCGGAGGCGGCCACGAGGTGGCCTACGGGACGTACCTCGGTCTGGCACAGGCAGCCGTCCGCACACCCAAGCGTCGGATCGGGATCCTGAACCTGGACGCCCACTTCGACCTGCGGTCCGATCCGGTCCCGAGTTCGGGCACACCGTTCCGGCAGATCCTCGAACAGGAGCATGCGTCAGGCACCGCCTTGCAGTACTCCGTGCTCGGCATCAGCCAGCCGAGCAACACCACCGCACTGTTCGACACCGCACGCGGATACGACGTCCGCTACCTCCTGGACGACGACTGCTCGGTCTCCGACCGGCACCGGGTGGCCGTCTTCGTCAGCGAGTTCCTGTCGGACGTCGATCTCGTGTACCTCACCATCGACCTCGACGTCCTTCCCGCCGCAGTCGCGCCGGGAGTGAGCGCTCCCGCCGCGTACGGCGTTCCGGCGGAGACGATCCAATTCGTGTGCGACGCCGTCGCCGCCAGCGGAAAACTCGCGGTGTGCGATGTGGCCGAGCTCAATCCGTCGTTCGACATCGACAACCGCACGGCCCGCACCGCCGCCCGGTTGATCCATCGGATCGTCACGAAACGCATCCCGATCGCGGTGTGAGGTCAGTCGGGAGCGTCCGCTCAGACCTCCCGCAGCACTGCGCGCAGCCGGGTGACGAACGCGGCGGGGTCGTGGGCGAAGCCGATGTGGTCGCCGGGGAACATAGTGGGCTCGACGCCCAGTTCGGCGGCGAGCGCCCGCGACGTACGGTCGCAGAGTTGCCCACCCGACTCCTCGCCGATCCCGACCACGACGCGGCTGGGCGCCGAGCGCAGGGCGGTGACGTCCGGGCACCAGCGGGTGGTCGGGCGCAGCATGTGCGCATGCTGGAAGTAGTCGTCCGCCTCGGTCTGCGCATCCCGTTCGCCCGCGAACATCTGCTGGAACGCTTCCTCGGGCAGGTGGATGTTCGCCAGGGCCAGGAACTTCCTCCACGCCCCCACGACATCCCCGGTCAGGTGGGTGTCGATGATCTCGTCGGTCTTCACGCGCAGTTGCTCGCGGTCGTCGAGTAACTCGTCCAGCGGCGGCTCGTGAGCGATCACGGTGTGGACCAGCTCGGGGTGCGCCTGCACCAGCGCGAGCGCACTGACGGCGCCGCCGCTGGAGCCGAACACCACGGCAGGGCCCGCGTCGAGGTGCATCAGGAGCCGGGCGAGGTCGTCGGCGCGCATCTCCGGGGTCGAATCGCGATCCCGGTCGTCGACCGGACTGCGGTGGATGCCCCGCGGGTCCGTCGTGAGCACGGTGTAGTCGGACGAGAGCAGATCCGCCGCCGGCGCGAAGGAGTCGGCGTCCATGGGGGCGCCGACGAGCACCACGACGGGACCCGCGCCCCGCACCTCGTAGTACAGCCTGGCACCGGGGACGTCGAGGATCCGGGCGTCGGCGGTGGCGGTAGATATGGAATTCATCGGTTCTCCTCGTTCGAGGTGGTGATTCTCGGTCGCAGGTAGGACCGCCCCCGAGGGGCAGAATCATCGGTCGAGGGGGGAATTTTCTTCCGCAGACCTGGTACAGCGCCCAGGATTCGCAGGAATCGTAGGCGTACCACTGGAAGCACGCGCGCCTTGATGACAGGATGATATCCACGCGAACGGGATCTCGATGTGAGGTCCCGGGCGGCAACTGCAGGGAGTGAACGGTATGGCGCAGGGTGTTGTGAAGTGGTTCAACAGCGAGAAGGGCTTCGGATTCATAGCGCCGGACGACGGCAGCGCGGACGTGTTCGTTCACTACTCCGAGATCTCGGGCAGCGGCTACAAGTCGCTGGAGGAGAACCAGCGGGTGGAATTCGAGGTCGGACAGGGCCAGAAGGGCCCGCAGGCCCAGAATGTCCGGGCCGTCTGACCGACGCCCCGATGACACTGTGACGACGTCGCACGATGACACTGTGACGAAGTCGCAGATGACACTGTGACGAAGTCGCAGATGACACTGTGACGACGAGGTCGCACCCGAGCGGTGCGGCCTCGTCGTCGTAGTAGGCCCCGGGACAGCTATCTCGCGAGGCCGAAGCTTCCCACCTGGTTGCCGCCCACGTACACGGCCCCGGTGTAGGTCCCGTCTGCGTTGGGGGTCATCCTGTCGGTCAGGAACCCCAGACCCGATGGGCTGTAGTCGATGACGGTGTTTCCGTTCCCGTCCTGCGAGGTCGTGCCCGCGAGCCCGGTCAGACCGAACGCGAAGTTGTTGACGACTGTGCCGCCCTGGAACGTCTTGCCCTTCCAGATCAACTCACCCGCCGGCGCGGTGGTCGTTCCCTGATAGGTGCCGGACGGCACGGCGGGTTCCGCCACGCCCGTCCCCGCGCCGGCGAGAACCGCGCCGATCATCGTTCCCGCGGTGACGATCCCTCGTGTGATCGTGCGCATGAAGCCTCCCTCTGCAATGCCGCACGGAGTGTGCGCTGTGCGTCCGTGGTCGAGTACCCGCTCCCGTGTCCGTGGACACCGGCACCCCTGGACAAATTCGCCGGTCTCCTTCATAGTCGATATGCCACCAAGTGGCATTGTCATTTCACTAGGTGGCAATTTCGATCTTCCGACAGGAGTTTCCGTGACCGATCAGCTGCTCGACGCCGCCGAGTTCCGCGGCGCAGTGCGTGCATTCGCCAACCGTGAGATCCACCCCGGCGCGGCGTTCCGTGACGAGACGCGGGAGTTCCCGGCGGAGTTGGTGAAGCGACTGGGCGAACAGGACCTGATGGGCATCTCGGTGCCCGAGGAGTTCGGCGGACTGGGCCTGTCCACCAGGACACAGCTGATCGCGATCGAGGAGGTGGCCCGCACCGACGCCGCCCTCGCCTCGATCTATACCGCGCACTACCTGGGGCTCGAGCCGATCCTCGTCGGCGGAACCGAGGAGCAGAAGAGCCGGTGGCTGCCCCGGCTCGCGTCCGGTGAACTGCTCGCCGGGTTCGCCCTCACCGAACCGGACGCCGGCTCCGACATCGCCTCGATGCGCACGACGGCGCGGCGCGAGGACGACGGGTGGCACCTGTCCGGTTCGAAGACGTACATCTCCAATGCCAAGGAGGCCGACCTGGTCGTCGTCTTCGCCAAGACCGATCCGTCCGCAGGCTTCCGCGGCATCACCGCGTTCGTCCTCCCCCAGGGCACGCCCGGCGTGAGTTACTCGGAGCCCCAGGACAAGCTGGGCATCCGGTCCGCGCCCACCTACACCGTGTACCTCGACGACGTGGTGCTTCCCCACGACGCCGTGGTGGGAACGGAGGGCCGCGGCGGCAACATCGCGCTCACCGCCCTCAACCGCGCCCGCGTCGACGTGGCGGCGATGGCCAACGGAATCGCCCTGCGCGCGTGGGAACTGGGACGCTCCTACGCGGCCGAGCGCAAACAGTTCGGACACCCCATCGCCGAATTCCAGGCGATTCAGCTGCTGCTGGGCGCGTGCGACGCGCAGCTCGTAGCCTCCCGCGTCACCGCGGACTGGGCGGCGGACGTGAAGGATGCCGGGGCCGACCTGCGCCGCGCCGCGTCCGTGTCGAAGTACGTGGCCACGGAGGCCTGCTTCTCGATCGTCGACCAGACCGTGCAGATTCACGGCGGCGCCGGTTTCATGCGCGAATCCGAGATCGAACGCCTCTACCGCGACTGCCGGATCCTCCGGATCTTCGAGGGCACCTCGCAGATCCAGCTGCTCACCATCGCCTCCAACGCCCCGTCCCCGCACTCGACCGAATTCTGAGAGGGCCCGTCATGCCTACCCTGCCTCCCCTGGACGGCATCCGCGTCGTCGATCTCTCGCGTGTCCTGGCCGGACCGTATTGCACGGCGCTGCTCGCAGACGCCGGCGCCGACGTCGTCAAGATCGAGCCCGCTGCCGGCGAGGATTCGCGGCACCTGGGCCCGTTCCGCGACGGCGAGAGCATCTATTTCAACGTGCTGAACCGCGGAAAACGCTCGCTGGCACTGAACCTCAAGGACGACGCGGACCGGAAGGTGCTGTTCGACCTGCTCGACACGGCGGATGTTCTCGTCGAGAATTTCCGGCCCGGCGTGACCGCCCGCCTCGGCATCGACTACGACACCGTCCACGCCCGCAATCCCCGGCTCGTCTACGCGTCCATCTCCGGTTTCGGGCAGGACGGGCCGCTCGCGGGTTCGGCCGCCTACGACCTCGTCGTGCAGGCGCTGTCGGGGATCATGAGCATCACCGGTTCCCCCGAATCCGGGCCGACCCGGCTCGGCGAATCGTTCGGCGACCTCGTCGCGGGACTGTTCGCGGCGTGGGGCATCAGCTCCGCCCTGGTCGGCACCCGGGAATCGGGTGTGGGACAACATCTCGACGTCGCCATGTTCGACAGCATGCTGGCCATGCTCCCCACCGCGCACAGCCAGTTGCAGGCATCGGGGGTCGCGCCGGCGGGAGTGGGCAATCGCCATCCCGTCTCGACCCCGTTCGACACGTACCGGGCGTCGGACGGCCTATTCGTCCTGGCCGTCGCCAGCCAGTCCGGATTCGAGAAGCTCGCCCACACCATGGATCGCGCAGACCTTCTCGGCGACAACCGTTTCGCCGACGACACGTCCCGCACCGATCACGAACCGGCGCTGCGCGCGGAGATCGAGATCTGGGCGAAGGACAAGACGGTCGCCGAGGTGGTCGCGGTCCTCGGCGCGGCCGGACTGGCGAGCTCCGAGATCTGGAACGTGGAACAGGCGTTGTCGTCCGAGCAGAGCAGGCACCGGGGACTCGTGGAGTCGTTCGATCATCCGGTCGCGGGAACGATCGACTACGTCCGGCAGCCGGTCGTGTTCGGCGACAGCGCGCGCCCCGGGGTCCGCCGCAGCCCGCTGCTCGACGAACACCGGCAGCCCCTGCTGTCCGAGATCGCGTCGCGGTAGATTCACGCCGACACCCGCGACCGTCAGGAGAGAACCCATGGCCCCCGGAGATGTGACCCGCAGCGCGAGCCGCACCTTCGAACTGCTCGGCGCAATCACCGAGCAGGGCGGCTTGACGCTCGGCGACGCCGCGAAAGCCGCAGGCCTCGCCACGAGTACCGCGCTGCGCCTGATCCGCAGCATGGAGCAGAGCGAGTTCCTGGTCCGCGGCGACGACAACGTCTACCGGGCCGGGCCGCGACTTCTCCAGATCGGCGCCCGGGCGATCAGCGACAACCAGCTGCTGTCCCGGGCCCGGCCCGCGATGGTCGCGATCGCGGAGGGAACCCGCGAATCCACGTACCTGTCGACCCACGGCCCGAAGGGCACCGCCCTGTATCTCGCGCAGATCGAGGGCACCCACGCGATCCGGCACATGGGATGGGTGGGGCAGACGGTGCCGCTCGAGGGCACGGCCGTCGGCGCCGCGCTGCGGGGTGACCTGCAGAGTGAGGGATACGCGATCGCCCACGACACCATCGAGGACCAGTCGACGGGTGTGGCGGCCCCGATCTACGACGCGGTGGGGCGGATCGTGGGCGCGCTCAGCATCATCGGGCCGACGTTCCGCCTCGACGACGCACTCTGCGCCCAGCACGGTCTGGTTCTCGTCGAGCGTTGCCGTGCGCTGTCGGCCGAACTGGGCTCCCCGACCCGGTGAGCGGCGGTCAGCTGCCCATGCTGGTCCGGACGAACTCGCGGAACGTGAGGACCATCGGTTCGCGGGCCCGGCCCCGCCGGTAGATCAGCGAGAACGGAGCCTGATAGCCGAACGACGCCGGCAGGATCGGGCGGAGCCGGTTCCGGTCCACCCAGTACTCCGCGTAGTGCTCGGGCAGGTATCCGATGTACGCGCCGGACAGCACGAGGATGAGCTGCGCCTCCATGTTCTCCACCGTCGCCGAGGGTTGCGGGAACCCCTGGCGGGCGAGTTCCTGCTCGGACCAGTAGCCACGGGTCACCATCCGCTGTTGCGTGATGACCTCCGGCGGCACCCGCTTCCTGCCGAACAGCGGGTGCTTGTCGCTGCAGTACAGCCAGTGCTGCTCCCGGTGCAGCGCCTGGGAGACGAGGCCGTTCATCGGTGAGGCGAACGCGCCGACCGCGACGTCGATCCGGTCGTCGAGCACGCCGACCTGCAGTTCGTGCGGGGTCTGGATCTTCAGGTCGAGGTAGACGGCGGGGTGGTCCTTGCTGAACACGCCGATCACGTCGGCGAGCGGCAGCGTGGCGTCGGTGACGGTGGAATCGAGAACCCCGATGGTGAGGGTTCCCCGGAGCTCCCCCTGCAGCGCGGCGCCGTAGCGTTCGAACCCCTCGAGTTCGCCGAGGATGCGCAGGCATTCCTTGTGGTAGAGCTCGCCCTTGCTGGTGAGACCGAATCCGCCCCGCCCGCGGTGACACAGGACGATGCCGAGGTGCCGTTCGAGCTGGCTCATGTAGGTGCTGATCGCGGAGGCGGACAGTCCGAGTTCCTGCTGCGCGGGCGCGAACCCCTGGTGACGGACGACGGCCGCGAAGATCTGGAGGAGCTTCAGATCGGGCAGCGAGCTGCGCATCGCACTCCTCCGGCGGGGTCGAAAACAGGGTGTGAGCTGGCTCGCACCATTACTTCACGATTTTCTGAAGTGATTATTTGTATCAAGTGATTTATTTCACGTCAATGTTCTCCTACCGTCTAGGGCAACGGTCTGACGAGACCGGCACCGACGGGACCACCACGCCCGTCATCACCGATCCGCTAGGACACGTGAAGGACGCACCATGGACATCACCATCATCCTGATCTATCTGGGCGCGATGCTCGCGTTCGGCTGGTGGGGCAAACGCCGGGCGAGCAACTCCAGCGAATACCTCGTCGCCGGCCGCCGCCTCGGCGGATTTCTCTACACCAGCACGATGGCGGCGGTCGTCATCGGCGGCGCCTCCACCGTCGGCGGCGTCGGCCTCGGCTACAAGTACGGCATCTCCGGAATGTGGCTGGTCGTGTCGATCGCCGCCGGCGTTCTCCTGCTCAGCCTGCTCTTCGCCGCGCGGATCCAGCGCCTGAAGGTCTACACCGTCTCCGGCATGCTGAAACTCCGGTACGGCATCGACGCCACCGGGGCGTCCGGTCTCGTGATGATGGCCTACACCCTCATGCTCACCGTCACCTCCACGATCGCCTACGCCACCATCTTCAACGTGCTGTTCGGCTTCGACCGGACCCTGTCGGTGGTCCTCGGCGGCCTCATCGTCGTGGCCTACTCGGCGATGGGCGGCATGTGGTCGATCACGCTCACCGACGTCGTCCAGTTCGTCATCAAGACCATCGGCGTCTTCGTCCTGCTTCTCCCGTTCACGTGGAGCAAGGCGGGCGGGTACGCCGGCATCAAGGAGCGCGTCGGCGAACAGGCACTCGGGCTCGGCACCATCGGCACCGGCACCATCGTCACGTTCTTCGTCGTCTACACGCTCGGCATTCTCATCGGACAGGACATCTGGCAGCGGGTGTTCACCGCGAAGTCGCCGGAGGTCGCACGGTGGGGCGGCGTCACCGCCGGCATTTACTGCCTGCTGTACGGCGTCGCGGGCGCCCTGATCGGTCTGGCCGCGTCGGCCCTCATGCCCGACATCGGGTCGTCCGACGACGTGTACGCCGACGTCGCCGTCCACGTCCTGCCCGTCGGCCTCAGCGGCATCGTCCTCGCCGCCGCGGTGGCCGCGATGATGTCGACCGCGTCCGGCGCGCTGATCGCCACCGCCACCGTCGCCCGGCAGGACGTCCTTCCGCTGGTCGCCCAGATCTTCGGCCGCACACGCCCAGAGCTGGACACGTCCGATCCGGAAGCCGACGTGCGCGGCAACCGCCTCTACGTGATCGTGATCGGCCTCGTCAGCATCGTGATCGCCGCGCTCATCAACGACATCGTCTCCGCGCTCACGATCGCCTACGACATCCTGGTCGGCGGGCTCCTCGTCCCGATCCTCGGTGGACTGGTCTGGAAGCGCGCCACCGGAACCGCGGCCATGGCGGCCATGGCGGTGGGCACCGTGGCGACCATCGCGACGATGTTCGTCGTCGGCGACGTCATGGCGAACGAGCCGGTGTACGTCGGACTCGTCAGCGCTCTGGTCGTGTTCGTGGCCACCAGCCTGTTCACCGAACCCACCCCGGCGAACGTGATGTCCGTGTGGAACGCGCGAGTGTCGGGAAAGCCCGAGGAAGACCCGGTTCCGGTCCCGGCACCGATAGCCTGAGTGGCATCAGCGCACGAAAGTGAGTGCGCACGAGCGGGAGGAATGATCGTGCCGAAGATCGTCGACCACGACGAGCGGAGACTGGCGCTCGCCGACGCCGTTCTCGCGTTGATCGCCAGGGAGGGGATCTCCGCCGTCACCACGCGAGCGGTGGCGGAGGAGAGCGGGTGGTCGACCGGAGTGTTGAACCACTACTTCGGGTCCCGGCACGAACTGCTCCTCGCGGCGCTGCGCCGGGCCGGCGACATCCAGGGCGACCGGTACCGCACGATCCTCGACGAGGAGGGCGCAGGCCCGATCGAGAAGCTGCGGAACATCACCGCCAGCATCCTGCCGCTCGACGAACGGCGGCTGGCGATGACCCGTGTGTTCCTGTTCTTCTACGCGGAGGGCGCGGCCGAGGAAACGGCGCGCGGTGAGATCGCGGCCTTCCTCGCCCGCTGGCGGGGCGTCGTGCGCGAGTCGGTCGTCGCCGCACAGCGGGAGGGCACCGTCTCCACCGACCTCGACGCGGACGCCGTCACCGTCGCGCTGGTGGCACTGACCGACGGTCTTGCATTGCAGGCCATCCTGGATCCCGTTGTCATGGAGGCGATCAGCGCGGAGGACGCAGCCGCCCGCTGCGTGGACGCCGCCGTACGACGGACCACCGAAGAAGCGGGAGCAGTAGGCAGATGACCGACCGCGTCGTCGTCCTCGACGACTTCATTCCGGCCGAAGAACTGTCCGATTCGCTTGCCGCCGCAGGTATTTCCGCGGACGTCGTGCACCAGTCCGAGTTCCCGTCCGGCCCTGGCGTCATCGCCCTGCTCGTGGGTCCGGAGAACACCGGACTCGAGCCCCGTCACCTGTCGGATCTCCCGGACCTGCGACTGCTGTCGGCCACGTCCGCCGGGTACGACCACCTGCCGGTGTCGGCGGCCCACGAACGCGGCCTCTGGGTCACGCGCGCGGTGGACTACTGCACCGAGGAGGTCGCAGACCACGCGCTCGCGCTCACCCTCGGACTGCTCCGATCCACCCACGCCCTCGACCGCTCGGTGCATGCCGGCGGGTGGGACGTCACCGCCGCGCCGCCGCGGCGGATCGCGGGAACCGTGCTGGGCCTCTACGGTTTCGGCCGGATCGCCGCCGCTTTCGCACTGCGCGCCCGAGCCCTCGGGATGACCGTCCTCGTCAGCGGCCGCGGGCTGGGCGACCGCGCCGGGGAACTGACGGCCGCGGGCATCGAGGTGGTCGGGTTCGAGGAACTGCTGCGCCGCTCCGACGTGCTGAGCCTGCACGTCCCCCTGACTTCCGAGACGCGGGGTCTGATCGACGAGCGGGCGCTGGCCGCGATGAAGCGCGGTGGGTATCTGGTGAACGTCTCCCGCGGCGGACTCGTCGACCACGACGCCCTTGGCGCAGCACTACGCAGTCGACAGCTCGCGGGTGCGGCCGTCGATGTCCTCCCGAAAGAACCTCCCGCACAGGACGATCCGATCCTGCAGATCCCGAACCTCGTGATCACCCCGCACGCCGCGTGGTACTCACCGCAGGTCGCGCGCACCCTGGCGCAGCAGTCGGCCCGCAATGTCGCGGCGGTCCTGACGGGCACATCCCCGGTGGGCGTCGTCGCCGCACCGGGGATGTGATCGCCCTGCCAGTCTCGGCAGGCCGCTGTCAGTCCTTGTAATCGGGGGCGGTCCGGTCCAGCATCCGCAGCAGCGCCGCCCACGCCATCTCGTAGGCCTGATCGTCGGTGTAGTCGTCCGTGGCCTCGCCGGCGAACTGTCGCGCGGTGTGCTCGGCGATCTCGGGCGACGGAACGCGCAGTTCACCCGACACCTGGGCGGCGATCTGGATGTCACACGCCTTCTCCAGATAGAACATTCGCAGAAACGCCTCGGCGGCGGATTCGCCCACGGTGAGCAGTCCGTGATTGCGCAGGATCATCGCGGGATGGTCGCGGAGGTCCTCGACCAACCGCACGCGTTCGGCCGTGTTGAGGGCGATGCCCTCGTAGTCGTGGTAGCCGACCCGGTTGTAAAACTCCATCGAGATCTGGTTCAGCGGCAGCAGTCCGTGCTCCTGCGCGGCCACCGCGCACCCGGCCTTTGTGTGGGTGTGCAGCACGCACTGCGCGTCCGGCCGGGCCTCGTGAATCGCGCCGTGGATCACGAATCCCGCAGGGTTGACCTGATATTCGGACGGTTCGACGAGTTCGCCGTCGAGTCCGATCTTCACCAGGTTGGAGGCGGTGATCTCCTCGAAGAGCAGGCCGTACGGGTTGATGAGGAAATGATGTTCGGGCCCGGGAATCCGGACCGAGACGTGCGTGAAGATGAGGTCGGTCATCTTGAAATGCGCGAGCAGGCGGTACACCGCCGCGAGTTCACGACGCAGTTCCGCCTCGGTCTTCGCCGGGCCCGTTCGGCCCTGCGACGTAACGGTGGGTGCACTCATGCGGGATCTCCTTGATCACCGAAGGGATTTCAGCTTAAATATATCAACTGATTTATTTAAGTGCCAGCCCTCGGATCAGTCGAGCCGCCCACCCAGCATGCCCCGCAGGGAGCGCAGGCAGAGTTCACGTAGCTCGCCCTCGTCGATCGACGGGTGGTCGAGCCAGTCCATGCAGACGGCACGGACGAAGGCGATCCATCCGCGCACCGCGACGCCGACGAGTTCCCGCTCACTGTCGGGGGGATCGAGCGCGTCGACGATGCGGCGCTGCTGGGCATCGAGTTCCCGCTCGACGATGGCCCGGATGTCGGCGTCGGCCGACAGCGCGCCGTGGTTGATGGCCCGGACTCCGTGCCGGTGGCTCGCGACGTGCTCGAAGTACGCGTCGAGGCCGGCCGCGACCTGTTCCTCGACGGGGAGGGTGGAGTCGGGGGCCGTCACCTCGAGCAGTCGTTCGGATTCGCGTTCGACGATAGCGGCGAAGAAATCCCGTTTCGTCGGGAAGTAGTGGTACATCAATCCGCGCGACACCTCGGCGAGTTCGGCTACCTCCTCGATCCACACGTCCTCGTAGGGGCGGTCCGCGAACAGCCGCGCGCCGATGTCGAGCAACTGCGCCCGGCGCTGCTCCGGGGCGAGTCGTCGACGGGCGCTGGTCATGCCAGTCACCGTACTGCTTGACACCGGTTCAGTAAGGCGTACCTTGCGTACTAGACATCAATTCAGTAACGCAGGCCACATCGACACGGGGGTCGACATGAGCGTCGAATCACTGCACACCACGGCGGAGGCGACCATCCCGCATCCTCGATGGCGGCTTCCCGTCGTCGGCGACGTCTTCGGGATCAGCATCCGCACTCCGGTGCAGAATTCGATGGAGATCGGCAGAAAACTCGGGCCCATCTTCGAGCGCAACGTCCTCGGCAACCGGTTCGTGTTCGCCTCCGGCGCCGACATGGTCGCGGAACTTTCCGACGAATCCCGGTTCGCGAAACACCTGGCACCCGGCGTCGCGTCGCTGCGCGAGGTCGGCGGCGACGGGTTGTTCACCGCCTACAACCACGAGCCGAACTGGAGCAAAGCGCACAACCTCCTCGCCCCGGCGTTCACGAAATCCGCGATGCGGTCGTATCACCGCACGATGCTGGATGTCGCAGGCGAACTGACGGAGCACTGGGACGAGCGGGTGGACGGCTCCCCCGTCGACGTGTCCTCCGACATGACGAAGCTGACGCTCGAGACCATCGGCCGCACCGGTTTCAGCTATTCCTTCGACTCGTTCAGACGGGACCGGCCGCACCCGTTCGTGCAGGCGATGGTCGGTGCGCTGAGCCATTCGCAGCGCACCACGTTCGTGAAGTCCAGCGCGCTCGGACGCCTGCTGACGCGACGGTCGGATCGACGCAACGTCGCCAACCTGGAACACATGGCCGAGGTCGTCGACGAGGTGATTCGTGCCCGCCGCGACAGCACCGAGGACGGCCCCGAGGACCTGCTCGAACTCATGCTGCGGGCCGCCCGGGAGAACGACCCCCATCGGATCGACGAGTTGAACATCCGGCACCAGGTGGTGACGTTCCTGGTCGCGGGACACGAGACCACCTCCGGGGCACTGTCGTTCGCCCTGTACTACCTGTCGCGTCATCCCGACGTCCTCGCAAAGGCGCAGGCGGAGGTCGATGCGGTCTGGGGCGACGAAGAGCCCGCGTTCGAGCAGATCGCGAAGCTCCGCTACGTGCGCCGGGTGCTCGACGAATCGTTGCGGCTGTGGCCGACGGCCCCCGCGTACGGCAGGGAGGCGACCGTCGACACGACCCTCGTCGGCAAGTACCCGATGAAGGTCGGCGACTGGGTGCTCGTCCTCATCCCCGCCCTGCACCGCGACCCCGTGTGGGGTGACGATCCCGAGGCGTTCGACCCCGACCATTTCCTCCCCGAGCGCATCCGGTCCCGGCCCGCGCACGTGTACAAGCCGTTCGGGACCGGCGAGCGCGCCTGCATCGGACGACAGTTCGCCCTCCACGAGGCGGTCCTGGTACTCGGCACGATCCTGCGGCGCTACGACATCGTGGGCGACCCGGACTATCGACTGAAGGTCGCCGAGCGCCTCACCCTCATGCCCGAGGGCTTCACGCTCCAGCTCCGCAGGCGCTAGACCCGGCGGGCCAGAACTTCCGTCACGACGTGTTCGGCGATGGCGAGGGACGACGTCGCACCCGGTGAGGGCGCGTTCCGGACGTGAACGACGCGTTCCGACCCGGTGATGACGAAGTCGTCCTCGAGGCTGCCGTCGGCGTTCATCGCCTGAGCGCGGATGCCCCGGGGTCCGCGGGTGACGTCGGAGCGGCACACGTCGGGCACGTACTTCTGCGCCTCCTTCACGAACTGGCCCGTGCTGAGGACGGTGCGGGCCTCGCGGACCGCCGCCGCGGTGTTGTGCACGGCGAACCGCCAGAACCCGGGAAACCCGACCGCCGACACCACGTCCGCCGCCGACCACCCCCGACGGTCGTACGCCTCCCGTCCGAAGGAGAGAAAGGCGTTCGGTCCGAGCATGATTCGCCCGTCGATTCGCTTGGTGAGGTGGACCCCGAGGAACGGGTACCGCGGATCCGGAACCGGGTAGATCAGCCCCTTCACGAGCGAGGACCGCTCGGGCTCGAGCAGGAAGTAGTCGCCGAAGAAGGGCACCACGCGAGGCGATCGCGGTTCACCCGACATCAGTGCCAGCCGGTCGGACTGCAGTCCCGCGCACGTGACCACCAGGTCGAAGACCTCGCTGCCGTTCCGGGTGGTGACCACCGTTTCCGCGGTCCGGCTGTCCAGGCCCACGACCTCCCGGCCGAGGAGCACGCGTCCACCCGCGGCGGCGATGTCCGCGGCGAGAGCCTCCGCGACCGCCACGTAGTCGATGATCGCGGTGTGCGGCGAGTGTACGGCGGCGACTCCGCGTGCATGCGGTTCGATCTCGGGGATCTCCTCCCCCGCGACCTTGCGGATGCCGGGGACCCCGTTGGCGACCGCTCTGTCGAAGATGGCGTCCATCCGCGCCACTTCGGACGAGTCGTGGGCGACCACCACTTTGCCGCATTCCTCGTAGGCCACACCCTTGTCCTCCGCGTACTGCTGCAGGAGGGTGACACCACGGCGGCACAGGCGAGCTTTGAGGCTGCCCGGCGGGTAGTACAGGCCGGCGTGGACGACGCCGCTGTTGTGTCCGGTCTGGTGGGCCGCGACCCGGGTCTCCTTTTCGAACAGCGTCACCTCGACGACGTCCATCCGGTGCAGAAGTTCCCGGGCGACCGCCAGACCGATGATGCCGCCGCCGATGACGGCGGCACGAACCTTCGCCATGAGCACCCCTCCGTATATACCGTTTTCGAGATACCATCGATGGTATGTCGACCACCCCTCGACGCACGTCTTTTCCCGGACTGGAGCACCTGTCCGATCGGCGTCGAGCGCTGCTGGACGAGCTCGTCACCACTCGCCGCGAGCGCGGCCTGACGCAGACGGAGATCGCCGCCCACATGGGCACGTCACAATCGGCCGTGGCACGGCTCGAACGCGGCGACGTCGACCCCCGCCTGTCGACGCTCGAACGGTATGCGGAGGCCGTGGGCCGGACGGTCGACTGGACGATCTCAGCGCACCGGGAGTCATCACCATGATCTGGCCACCACCCACCCCACCACCGGTCCCGCCGTTTCACACCCCCTGGCAGCCGGACCCCCGGCAGCCGCCCGCCCCGATGCCCGTCACGTCCGTGCCCGCTCCCGCTCCCGGTCCCGACTGGCTGGCCGAGCGCCTGTTCGACAAACGGATCGTGTCGCTGACCGGCAGGCTCGACGCCGAGGCCACCAACCGCGCGGCGGCGTCGCTGGCACTGCTCGACGCCTCGGACGACGGGGAGGTCCAGCTGTGGCTGCACGGCGTCGACGCCGACATCGACGCGGCCGCGGTCCTCCTCGACACCCTCGATCTGATGGGCGTCCCGCTGCACGTCCACTGCCGCGGCGACGTCCGGGGAATGGCGATCGCCCTCCTCGCGCCCGCCGACCGCCGGACGTCGGCGTCGCACGCCACGTTCCATCTCCGGGAACCGCAGACGTCCTGCACCGGTCCGGCGTCGGACGTCGCCATCGCCGCCGAACACCACGAGCAGCAGCTCCGGAGGCTGCAGCAGCGGATCGCCGACTCCTGCGGGCGTCCCGTCGACACGGTGATCGGCGACATGCGGGACCACCGGATCCTCACCGCCGACGAGGCGCGCGACTACGGGCTGATCGACGCCGTCACCGGCGCACGCTCCGCCGACGGCGAGTAATCCGGCAGCCGCACTCCTTTTCGGCTCCCGCGCACGAATTCAGGCGCAATTTCGAGTGCGTGAACCGAGAAAGGGTGCGTCTGTGCCGCCGGACGTGCACGGGCAGACTCTTGCGCCCCGCACCTCGACGGGGGAATCATCCGAGGATGACGGTCGAACGATCGCGCATCACGGTCCACGGGGTCGTGCAGGGGGTCGGCTTCCGCCCGTTCGTCGCGCGACTGGCCGACGACCTGGGACTGCACGGCCACTGCGGCAACGACGACGTCAGCGTGTTCATCGAGATAGAGGGCAAGTCGGCGTCGGTGTCCGAGTTCGTGCGCCGGCTCCGCACGGACGCGCCGCCGATGGCCGTGATCGTCGACGCGACCACTCAGCCCGTTCCGGTGCGCGGCGACGAGTCGTTCCGGATCATCGACAGCCGGCACGTCCCCGGCGCGCGGACGCTGGTGTCGCCGGACGTGGCGACGTGCGCGGATTGTCTTCGCGAACTGGCCGATCCGCACGATCGGCGGTATCGCCACCCGTTCGTCAACTGCACCAACTGCGGGCCGCGGTTCACGGTGATCACCGACCTCCCCTACGACCGGCCCAACACCACGATGGCCGAGTTCCCGCTGTGCGCAAAGTGCCTCGCCGAGTACCGCGACCCCGCGGATCGACGGTTCCACGCCCAGCCGGTGTGCTGCCCCGACTGCGGTCCGCACCTGTTCGCCGAGGTCGACGGGCACCGGATCGACGGGGACGACGCCGTCCTCACCGCGGTGCAGGGGGCGTTGCGGGACGGCCGGATCGTGGCGGTCAAGGGCCTCGGCGGATTCCACCTCGTCTGCGATGCCGCCGACCCCACGGCCGTCGAGACTCTGCGGGCGCGCAAGCACCGCCCGGACAAGCCGTTCGCGGTAATGACCGCGGACCTGTCCGCCGCCGCCGAGCTGTGCGAGATCTCCGAGCCCGAGAGCGCCCTGCTGCGACACGCGGCCCGGCCGATCCTGTTGCTGCACAAGAAGAACACAGCGTCGGTTGCCGACGGCATCGCGCCCGGGATCGACGACCTCGGCGTGATGCTCCCCTACACCCCGCTGCACCATCTCCTGTTCACCCGGACCCCCGGCAGCGACGTCGACCCTCCGCGGGTGCTGGTCATGACGTCCGGCAATCTGAGCGGCGAGCCCCTCTGTTTCGACAACGACGACGCCCGCACTCGATTGGCGGACATCGCCGACGTGTTCCTGATGCACGACCGCCGCATCGCGGTGCCCTGCGAGGATTCCGTACTCGCGGTGGAGGCCGGGGCGGTGCTGCCGATCCGCCGCTCGCGCGGATTCGCACCGCTGCCCGTCGTGCTCCCCGCGCACGGCCCGGAGATCCTCGCGGTGGGCGCGGAGATCAAGAACACCTTCTGCCTGACCCGGCAGGACTACGCGTTCTGCTCGGCGCACCTCGGCGACATGGGCAGCCTGGAGAGTCAGCGCGCCTTCGAGACGTCGGTGCGGCAGTTGACGCATCTGCACGGCATCACCCCGGAGGCGGTGGTCGCCGACCGGCACCCCGGCTACTCGACGCACCACTGGGCCCGGCGCTACAGCGACAGGACCGGCGTCCCCCTGCTCACCGTGCAGCACCACCACGCGCACGTCGCGTCGCTGATGGCCGAACACGGACTGGTCGGGACGACGGTGCTCGGTGTCGCGTTCGACGGGACCGGGTACGGCTGCGACACCACCGTGTGGGGCGGCGAACTCCTCCTCGTCGGCCCGAACATCCTCGACACGAGGCGGGTGGGGCACATCCAGCCCTTCTCGTTGCCGGGCGGTGACGCCGCCGTACGGAATCCGGTGCGGGTGGCGCTGGCTCTGCTGCACGAGTGCGGGATCACCGACGTCGACGGGTTCCCGTGCGTGGAGGCGATCCCCACTTCGGAACGCGCGGCCGTGGAGTCGCAACTGCAGTCGGGTCTCGGTTGTGTCAGGACGACCAGCGCGGGCCGCCTGTTCGACGGCGTCGCGTCGCTGCTCGGGGTCCGGCACCGGGTCACCTACGAGGCGCAGGCGGCCATCGAACTCGAGGCCCTCGCCCGGACCGCCCTCCACCCGGCTCCCCTGGCCATGGACGTGGAGAACGACCAGCTCAGGCTGCCTCTTCTGGTGTCCGGACTGGTCGCCGGACTCCGCGACGGGACCCCGCCCGCTGCGCTCGCACTAGGCTTCCACCATGCCCTCGCCGCCGCCACCGCCGGCCTCGTCGACCGGGCCGTCACCGCGACCGGCGCGTCGACGATCGGACTCACCGGAGGAGTCTTTCAAAACCGTTTATTCCTCGCACTGGTGAGAGCACACTGGGAGAGCAGCGGTTATCGAGTCCTCACCCACCACCGGGTGCCTCCCAACGACGGAGGACTCTCCCTCGGCCAGGCGGTGATCGGTGCCGCGGCAACCATGCGCGGACCGTGACGTCGGCAGCCCCCGACCGGCCGGTCCGGGACGGGAGCTAGTGAATGACCACCACCGCAGAGGCGGGCGGGCACCTTGTCGACACGGATCTGTCTGCGGATCTCGCCGCCGCAGCATTGTCACTCGCCCGCAGATTCCATGACGGCGCGACGCTCTGGGTGATCTCACCCCAGTGGGAACCGCACGCCCATCACGTCGCCGTCGAATTCGTGCATCCCGTGATCATGGGCAAACGGGCGCTGCCGTCGGTGGCACTCGTCGAACCCGATCCGGTGGCGCAGGCCCGGGTGGCGAGCAGGCCCGGCGACATCCTGCTGGCCGTGGCGTCGGCGAACGAACCCGCCGTCGTCGACGCGATGCGCCGCGCACCGGCGTGGGGCGCGATGACGCTGTGGATCGGGGCAGGCCCCCGACCTCCGGCCGGTGCGGCGAACCACATCCTCTGGGTCGATTCGGAGGATCCGATGGTGCCGGCCACCGGGCGGTTCGTCCTCATGTACCACCTGCTGTGGGAACTCACCCACGTCTGCTTCGAGCACTCGGGACTGCTGAAGCCCGACGCCGAGGAGTGCGACGAGACGGTCTGCGTCACGTGCAGCGATGAGGGGCGTCTCGGTGAGGTGGTGATCGAGCCGGCCGAACCGCTCGGACCCGCCCTGGTCCGCACCGCCGCGGGCGAGGAGTGGGTGGACGTCAGCGTCCTCGGCGATGTCCAGCCCAACGACCTCGTCCTGGTGCACGCGGGTGCCGCGATCACGCGACTCGACGACGCCGGTCAGGAGGCGAACCGATGACGACACACGACTCGGAGAGCACCAGCTTCCTCTACCCGTTCATCGACTCGGAGGAAACCGACGCCCAGAGCCTCCTCGACGACCTCGCCGCCTCCGCGCGGGGGAAGGCCGCCGAGAGCGCTCGCCTGCAGAAGGAGTCCCTCGACGAGTACGGCGACGGCCTGATCGCTGCCGGCATCGACATGGCCGACAGGTTCCGTCGCGGCGGCCGGCTCTACACGTTCGGCAACGGTGGCAGCTCCACAGACGCCGCCACCCTGGCATCGCTGTTCAGCCGTCCCGCCCGCGGACGCCCGGTGGCGGCGTGGTCGCTCGCCGCCGATCAGGCGGTGGTGACGGCGCTCGGCAACGACGTCGGCTTCGATCTGATCTTCAAGCGGCAGATCATCGCGCACGCCCGGGACCGCGACGTCGCGATCGCACTGTCGACGTCGGGCAATTCCGACGACCTGATGACCGCGCTCACCGAGGCGAAACAGCGGGGGCTGCTGACCATCGGGTTCGCCGGGCACGAGGGCGGCCGGATGGCGGCGATGGCGTCCGCCGGCGAACTCGACTTCTGCTACACCGTCCACTCGCAGAGCATCCACCGGATCCAGGAGAGCCACGCGATGCTCGGGTACCGGCTGTGGTCGGTGGCCCAGGAACACATGACGCGGCCTGCTCCCAACTCCGTGGAGGCTTCATGAGCACCACCGAACCGGCCACCTCGGCGGAACGCGAAGACCGGGTCCTCGAGCGGATCGACAAGTTCCGGCAACGCCGGCCGCGGCTGCTGGACGAGGTGGTGACCCTCGCTCACGGTGCGGGCGGGAAGTCGTCGGCGGCCCTCGTCGACGCGGTGTTCGTCGAGGCGTTCCGCAACGAGGAACTCGAGCAACTCGGTGACGCGGCCGCGCTCACCATGCCCTCGGGTGAGCGGCTCGCGTTCTCCACCGACTCGTACGTGGTTCAGCCACTGCGTTTTCCCGGCGGTTCCATCGGGCATCTCGCGGTGCACGGGACCGTCAACGATCTCGCCGTGTCCGGTGCGCGCCCGCAGTGGTTGTCCGCGGCGTTCGTCATCGAGGAGGGTTTCCCGATCGCCGAACTACGGGAGATCGTCGCCGACATGAGCGAGGCGGCCGTCCTGTCCGGCGTGCAGATCGTCACCGGCGACACCAAGGTCGTCGGCAAGGGCGCCGCCGACGGCGTCTACATCTCCACCGCCGGTGTCGGTGTCATCCCGGAGGGCAGGCGGCTGTCGGCCGATCTCGTGCGCGCCGGCGACAAGGTTCTGTTGTCGGGAACCATCGGCGCCCACGGCATGGCGGTCATGCTCGCCCGCGGTGACCTCGCCATCGAGGCCGACATCGCCTCCGACACCGCCCCGGTGAACGCGCTGGTGGAGACGCTTCTGAAGGCGGCCCCGTCGACGCGGTGGATGCGGGACGCCACCCGCGGCGGCGTCGGCACCGTGTGCAACGAACTCGCTCACGCCTGCCAGCTCGCCGTGATCGTGGACGAGCAGTCCCTGCCCATCGAGCCGCAGGTGCTGGGCGCCTGCGACATGCTCGGCATCGACCCGCTGTACGTCGCGAACGAGGGGAAGTTCGTCGCCGTCGTCGCGGCGGACGAGGCGGATGCGGCCGTCGCGGCGATGCGAGCCCACCCGCGGGGAGCCGATGCCACCGTGGTCGGCGAGATCCTGGCCGAACCGCCCGGCATCGTCGCACTGCGAACCTCGTTCGGCGGCAGCCGGATCGTCGACATGCTCGTCGGTGACCCGCTCCCCCGAATCTGCTGAAGAACAGCCCGAGAAGGAGAACCACGATGTGTCTGGGGATACCCGGTCAGGTGGTCGACATCGTCGACGCCGAACAGCATCTGGCCAAAGTGGACGTGAACGGCGTCCAGAGAACGATCAGTGTGCGACTGCTCGCCGAAGAAGGTCTCGTCGTCGGTGACTGGGTGCTCGTGCACGTCGGTTTCGCGATGGCGAAGATCGACGAGATCGAGGCGCAGCTGACGCTGGATCAGGTGCAGAAGATGGGCGCCGACTACGTGAACGAGATCGACGCGTTCAACTCGTCCGAAATCGCGTGACTACAGCAAGAACGAGGTAACAGGGATGAAGTTCGTCGACGAATTCCGGGACCCGGCGGCAGCTCGCGCCCTGGTCAAATCCATCACCGAACTGGCCCGTGGCGACGAGTTCAAGTTCATGGAGGTGTGCGGCGGGCACACCCACACCATCTACCGTCACGGCATCGAGCATCTCCTGCCGGAATCGGTCGAACTGGTGCACGGACCGGGATGTCCGGTCTGCGTCATCCCCATGGGCCGTGTCGACGACGCCATGTGGCTGGCCGAACAGCCCGGCGTCATCTTCACCACGTTCGGCGACATGATGCGGGTGCCCGGATCCAAGGGCAATCTCATCGAGGCCAAGGCCCGCGGCGCGGACGTCCGCTTCGTATACTCGCCGCTGGACGCGCTGAAGGTGGCGCTCGACAATCCCGACCACCAGGTGGTGTTCTTCGCCGTCGGGTTCGAGACGACGGCGCCGTCCACCGCGGTGACGTTGGTGCGCGCGCGGGCGCTGGGCGTGAAGAACTTCAGTGTGTTCTGCAATCACGTCACGATCGTGCCGCCGATCAAGGCCATCCTCGAGTCCCCCGACCTGCGGTTGTCGGGCTTCCTCGGCCCGGGCCACGTGTCCACCGTGGTGGGACTGCGGCCGTACCGGTTCGTGTCCGAGGTGTACGGCAAACCGATGGTGGTCGCGGGCTTCGAGCCACTCGACATCCTCGCGTCGGTGCACATGCTGCTCCAGCAGATCCGGGAGGGCCGCTGCGAGATCGAGAACCAGTACAAGAGGGTGGTGCGCGCGGAGGGCAACGTGCAGGCACTGAAACTGATGGCCGAGACGTTCGAACTGCGGCCGCACTTCGAATGGCGTGGGCTCGGTTTCATTTCGCAGAGCGCGCTCAAGGTCCACCGCAACTACGCCGAGTTCGACGCCGAGGAGAAGTTCTCGATGCCGGGTGTGCGGGTGGCGGATCCGAAGGCGTGCCAGTGCGGTGAGGTCCTCAAGGGCGTCATCAAACCGTGGGAATGCAAGGTGTTCGGGACGGCGTGCACTCCGGAGACGCCGATCGGCACGTGCATGGTGTCCCCCGAGGGCGCGTGCGCCGCGTACTACAACTTCGGCCGGCTCCACCGCGAGACGGCGCAATTGCTGGGTCAGCGAGGCTGACCGGTGATGCCGCGCGAACACACGATGCCGTCCGGGCACCGTGTGTTCGCGCAATACGCGCACGCCCCGAATGCCCTGGGCTACTGCGGCCCTCCTGGCTCTGAGCGACTACAGGCGGTCGCGTGCGGTGGGGCGCCGGACACCGACGTGGTGGCGCTGGCGAAGCAGTTCAGCGGTGCCTGGCCGTACCAGGAGGTGATCGCCAAGCTCGCCGGAATCCCGGACCCCTTGGACGAGAGGGTTGTTCGAGCCTACTGGACCTCGGACGAACTCTCGGGCCGCATCGATCGCGCGGAGTTCGGCGCGGCACTGCTCGCCCGCCTCGCGTCGCAGGCCGGCCACTACTGGAAGCACCTCACCGAGGACCTGCTCGGGGAGGCGGCCCCCACCCACAACTTTCACGTGTTCGGCGTGTACCCGTGGTCGCGACTACTGGACACCGGGATGCCTCAGCCGCTACAGGTTCTCGACTCGTGCCGCATCCGCTGGGGTGAGGTGGTCGGTCTCGATCACGATCGTGCCGTCGTCCGGTCGCGCCGCCTGTCGTGGGACGGCACCCGGCTGTCGCTC
Source organism: Rhodococcus mengyinensis (assembly GCF_048381435.1). Taxonomy (NCBI): domain Bacteria; kingdom Bacillati; phylum Actinomycetota; class Actinomycetes; order Mycobacteriales; family Nocardiaceae; genus Rhodococcus; species Rhodococcus mengyinensis. The sequence goes on from NZ_JBLWIT010000038.1 coordinate 481,187, forward strand.
GGGACCGAGCAGGACGACCCGGCCGACTACCGCGTGCCCGAGGGCGCTTTCGTGAACGACCTCACCGTGGGCGACCGGGTGGCGGTGCACTGGGATTTCGTGTGTGACCGTCTCGACCCGGATCGGGTGGACCGGTTACGCGAGCAGACGGAATGGCAACTTGCACAAACCAATCAGCGTCTGATTCGGCAAGCGACCCCGGCCCCACGGAAACGGACCGGCGAGAACGTTTCCCAGCTACCATGACTACAACTCACGGCCTGCGGCCGGATCGGAGCAGACATGAAGAAGATCCTGAACTCCCTGTCCGAAGACGAGTTCGTGCTGATCCGCGAGACCAAGAAGGCTCAGATGGCCGACTTGGACGAGGACAAGCTGATCACACTGCACACCCGCATTCGCCGTGCCCGCAACAAGCACGTCAAGCTCTATCGCCAGGAAGGCGCAGCGAAGGTCGCGGACAAGGGCGCGCGCGGAGCCGGTAAGGCGGCCAACAGGCGCAATGCCGACAAGGTGGAAGTCTTCGAGGCAGCACTGAGCAGGGTGAGCGGCCAATTGGCGACGGCTGCCCGCGCAAGCGCACGCGACCTGAAGGACGCGCGACTCGCCCGCGCGCGGAGCGACGCCCCGTCCTTCAGCGAACTCGGCGACAGCAACGGCAAGGTCGGCTCGTCCGGCAAGGCACGCGTCGACACCACCCGGAAATCCTCCGGCCGCAAGAAGTTCGAAGCATCCACCATCGCCGCAGGCGCACGGCGGCAAGCGAAGAAGGACAAGCGGTAAGTCCGATGTGCGACGATGGATCGCATCATGCCTGACATCATCGAGTTGATTTTCGACGACCACGAGTGGTTCCGACGACAGTTCGCCGCACTGGACGAACTGAAGGCTCGACGCCGGGTGGACATCACTGCCGTCGAGGCGGTGTGGACCCCGTTGGCGAAACGCTTGGATCTGCACGCTGCAGCCGAAGAGGAAATCTTCTATCCCCAGCTTCTCCGCATCGGCGAGGAGGACGCCGAGGAAGAAACCCTCGACGCGATCGGGGACCACAACGACATCCGTGACGGCGTCCGTGCGGCGGCGGGGTATCCGGTCCTCTCCGAGGAGTGGTGGGCGGCTGTCGGCCGAACGCGCCGGGCCAACGATGAGCACATGGCCGAGGAGGAACGCGAGGGGCTGGCAGATTTCCGGACCGCCCCGGCAGAACTTCGCGAGTCGCTCGGGCGACGCTTCGCCGAATACTTCCTCGTTCACCGTTCCACGAAAGATGTGGACACCTCGGACAAAGATCCGCAGGAGTACGTCCGGGAGGTCGAGGAGGAACTCGACGAGGACAGCAGCGCGGGGTCGCTTCGGATCGGAAGCTTGAAGGGCCGGTAACGACGCACTCCCCACATCACAGACCGCGCGGTCTGTGTTCTATAGTTCGGCGGGTCCGCGGCATCGGGCCGACCGGTTCTGTGGGGAGATGGGGTTGTGGCGCGAGTTTCCCGTCCGGTGCCCGATGCGCTTCCTCCGATGTCGTTCGAGCGGACCGTGCCGCGCAGGTACGTCCATCGCCAGTCCGTGGCCGAGGTCTTCCTCACCGACTGTGTGTCGCTACCGGGACCGGATCGGTTCGTGCTCGCCGCGCAGTGGCCCCGCCTGCACGGCTTCTACCGCGCCCGGGGTGGGCGCTACGACACGATGCTGCTGGCGGAAACGCTCCGGCAGACCGCGATCTACCTGGGACATACCCGCTTCTCCGTTCCGCTGCCGAACCGGTTCGTCATGCAGCACCTCCGGGTGCAGGCGGTGCCCGGCGCGCTCGAGGTGGGCGCCGCGGCCGCCGACGTGATCGTCGAGGTCGCTGTGTCCGAGCACGTGTACCGCGGTGGGGCGCTGTCCGCCTTCCGGGTGGACCTGCGGTTCCGGCTCGGCGGACAGGACGTGGGCACCGCGACGGGTCATGCAGCAGTGTTTCCGCCGGCCGCGTACTCGCGGGCCCGGTGGGGTGAGCACGGACCGCGGTCGATCGGGGCGCCGTGGTGTACCGCACCCGCCCCGGCGGGGCTGGTCGGTCACGTCGACGACGCGCACGTCGTCCTGGGTCCCCGGTGTTCCGAGAACGAGTGGGAGTTGCGGATCGACGACGCGCACCCCGTGCTGTTCGACCATCCGTGTGATCACATTCCCGGGATGCTGATGCTCGAGGTATTCCGGCAGGCCGCCTGCGCCCGGCTCGACGTGCCGGAAGCACACCTCGTTTCGCTGGGCGCCACGTTCCACCGTTTCGCCGAACTCGACGAGCGGGCCACGATCCGGCTGGACGTGGTGGACGACGGCGCGCTGTCGATCCGCGGATCGTTGGTACAGGGCGGAGTGGCGGTCGTGCGAGGCACCGCGGCGCTGGCGCCTACCGCGGTGAGCGCATGCGCGCGCTAGTCGGCGTCGTCGGGTGTCCAGCGGGCCCGGCGGATCCGGGCGATGTCCTGATGCCGGGTCGCGGGCATGATCCCGGGGAGCAGGAAACCCCACATGTCGTCGACACGTTGTTCGAGGTCCGTGCGCTGCGTCAACACCTGGGACACGGTCTGGACGCCGGTGAAGGCGCCGATGACGAACCGCGCCAGCCTCGGCGGGTCGATGTCCGGGAGGAGATCTCCCTGCTCGACGGCCCGCGTGGCGAGCATCTCGCAACTGTTGATCCAGTCGAGATAGGGGTCGGCGGGGCCCTGGTCGTCGGCACTGAGTTCGAGGGTGATCCGGATACCGGCCCGCACGATCGGGTCGTTCACGATCTGCCGGGCCATCTCGTGACAGAGCATCACGATCTGCTCGATCGCCGACACCTGCTCGCGGCCGATCGCCTCGACCGACGCGATGGAGATCCGGTGTTGCTCGCCGATGATGAATCGCGCCAGATCCTCTTTGGAGCGGAAATGGAAGTACAAGGCCCCCTTCGTGATTCCGGCGTTCTCGACGATGTTGCCGAGTCTGGCTCCTTCGAACCCCGACTTCTCGAACATCTCCGCCGCCCCGCGGACGATCTGCTGTCGGGTCGCCGCAGCACGCGCCTGCTGAACCACGTTCACACCTTTCCCTGCCGCACGAGAGAAGAACGATGACGATGAAAGCACGGACTACGCGCCCATTGCCCGGAGAGACGGTACCAGCGTCGACCGCGACCGACGACGGTCGAACACCCTCCACGCCGGTCCGTGTCGCGGTGGTGGGAGCCGCGGGCTTCGTCGGATCGGCCACCGTGACGGCACTGGCGTCGGCCGGAATCCAGTGCACCGCGGTGGCGCGCACACCTCCACACACCGATATTCCGGGCGTCGTGTCGGCCCGGGCGGATCTGACCGATCGGGCGAGCCTCGAAACAGCGCTCACCGGCGCCGATGTCGTGATCCATGCCGCCTCCTATACCGGGAACGACCCGGCGCACTGCGTCACCGTCAACGTCACGGGCACCGAGAATCTGCTTGCCGCCGCGGCCCGGAACGGCATCAGGCGGGTGATCTACGTCAGCACCATCGGCGTGTACGGGTCCGGGCCGCACAGCGGAATCGGCGAGTTCGAGGCCACGCCCGCACCCGTCTCGGCGCTGAGCGCGAGCAGGCTGACCGCCGAACACCGCGTCCTCGAACGGGGAGGTTGCGTCGTCCGGCCCGGCTTCGTCCACGGCCCCGGCGACCGCTGGTTCGTCCCCGGCTTCATCCAGATCGTCGAGGCGTTGGGGGCCTGGGTCGACGAGGGCCGATCCCGGATCTCGATCATCGCGGTGAACGACCTCGCCCGACTCCTCGCCGCCCTCGCCGCGCAGTACCCCGCACGCACCGGCGACGTGTTCCACGCCTGCCACCCCGACCCGGTGACCGTCCGCGAACTCGGGCAGGCACTCGCGGACTCGGGCCGCCTCAGGTTGCCTGCCACGAGTCTCACCTTCGACGACGCGGTGACCGCCGGCGGCCGGCACGGTCTCACCGAACGACATCTCGACCTCATCGGCCGCGACCACTGGTACGACCCCACCCGCCTGTGGACCGCCACGGGCGCGACCGTCGGCCACGGTCCCCTGGACCACTTCCCGGCGTGACGTCCGTCGACGAGTCCAGGGACGAACATCCAGTCTTCGTCCGCCGTCCGCGAGCGGGGTGTATACCCGGATAGAGGATGATTTCCCCGACCTGACGGAGTGTCGAGATGGCCCTTCTCGCCGAGATCGTCGTGGACACCGAAGGCGACAGCCGGGTAGTGGTCCTGTTTCCCATGATGTGGTTGTTCTTCGCGGTCCTGGTCACGTTCGTCGTCACCCGGACCATCACCCGCCGTATCCGGTCGCGGTCGGGAGCGGCGCCCACGGACGACGGCGCGGAGTCGGGGGGCGGGCTGATCAACGACATCACCGTCGGCGGCGTGCACCTGCACCACCAGGTTTTCGGGATCCTGTTCATGACGCTGGCCGGGCTGGCACTGATCGCCACCACCCCGGAGGGCACCGCACTCAACGTGTTCGCCGCCCTCTTCGGAGTCGGCCTCGCGCTCACCTTCGACGAGTTCGCGCTGTGGGTGCACCTCGACGACGTGTACTGGAGCACGTCCGGCCGGAAGTCGGTGGACGCAATCTTCTGCGCGCTCATGATCACCGGTCTGATGATCGGCGGCGCCGAACTCGTGACCGGCCGGATCGGCACCCCGGAGTGGTGGTCGTCGATCGGCTATCTGGCCATCTCCCTCGCCATCTCGGTGATCTGCATGCTCAAGGGCAAATTCGTCACCGGGATCGTGGGGATCGTGTTCCAGCCGGTGGCGATCATCGGCGCCATCCGCCTCGCCAAACCCGACTCCTGGTGGGCGATGCGCCGCTACCCGAACAAACCGCGCCGGATGGCCCGTGCCCGGTCACGATTCGGCGAGCGCTACCACGCCCGCTGGAACCGGGCACGCGACTTCGTCGCCGGACCACCGGACGTCCGTGAGGCCGGGATGCGGTGATCTGGGCCGTCAGTCGTCGTCGGCCGTCCGCGACCGCCCCATCATCTCCAGCCCGGCCATCGCCTTCTCGGCGCCCGCCTCGTCCACCTTCTCCATGGCGAAACCCATGTGGATGACGATCCAGTCGCCCGGTTCCAGGCTGACGTCCTCGGGCAGCATGCCGACGTTCACCTTGCGCTGTTCGCCGACGACGTCGACGAGCGCGAGTTGATTGCCGTAGCCGTCCAACATGCGCACCACCTGACCGGGAATACCGAGACACATGATTCAGCCCTCCGTCCCGTCCGGTTGCAGCGTTGCCGCGGAGTCGGACTCCAGCAGTTGATCCACGATCTCGAACACCATGCCGACGGCCGGTCCTACGGCGGCCTCGACCCGCGGTGAGAGCCCGATTCCCTCGCCGGTGTTCGCCACCTGGCAGCCGAGGACCACGGTCCGCGGCAGGGTGCCACCGAGCGCGCGCAGACTCCCGAACACCGCCCCCGGATCCATGCTGTGCGCGTCGAGCGGCGCAACCGGGACGGAATCGGGTCCCACCTCGAACGCCCTCAGCGCACCGGGCTCACCGCGGCCGGGCACCGCGTCCACCAGCAGCAGAGCGCCCCACCCGTCGAGCAACTCGTAGGCCAGATGCGTTCCACGAATGCCGAAGTCGACGGCGCGGACGCCCGGCGGCAGCGACCTCGTCGCGACCCCGCGCAGCACCTCGGGTCCGAAACCGTCGTCGCCGAAGAAGATGTTGCCCACACCGGCAACCAGAACCCGCCTGCCCACCGTCACGCGCGTCTCACATTTTCCGGATACGCAGATATCGCCTGATGTCGGGTATCGCGATGACGGCGATCGCGACACCCGCGACCGCAACCAACGCCAGAGCCGCGGTGGTCATCTCTCCGAGAATCTTCATGGCTGTCCATCCTTTCCGGTGTCTGCCGAGACCGGCTCCACCTCGTCCGGGGCGAAGTACAGATACCGTCCGTACCACTCGTGCAACTCCGACGCAGGGTCGTCCTCCAGCACGACGCCGACGTGGGTGCCACCGTCGACGTCGGCGTGCACGGTCACCACGCGAGCCAGCTGTCCCGCGAAGAACAGGTCCTGGGCGTCGGCGCGCCGCGACGGGTGGATCCGCACGACAGTGCCCTTCGCCACCCGGACGCCGTTCACGATCACGCCGTCGACGTCGGGGCGAACGGCTGTGTCGGCGTCCGGATCCCACCACGGCGTGTCGTCGGTCAGTTCCGGGACGAGACCCATGTCGGGGAGGTCCGGGTCCGGGAGATGCGGGTCCGGGAGATGCGGGTCCGGGAGGTGCGGATCTCGGAGGATGCCGTGCATCTGGGCGAGCGTCGCCGGCGACATCTGGTCGCACCGGTCGATGATCTGGGCGGCCAGCGGGTCGGTGGCGCGGGCCTGCCGCTTCTCCTCCTCGGTGAGGGTCATGACGCGCAGTGTGAGGATCTCGTCGATCTCGGTGGCGTCGAACAGTGCCCCGTCGCTCTGCTCGGCCACCTCGGGGTGGTCGTACAGGATGATCGGCGACACCAGGACGAGGTCCGTCTCCCCCGGCAGCCCGGCCAGCACCGGGTAGCACCGTTCGTGCGCGCACGTGCCCGCGAGTTGCTCCGCCTCCGCGGGAGGTTCGAGGAGTGAGACGAACTCGGTGTTCTCGGCCGCCAGGATCAGATGGGCGCCGATCAGCGACTGCCGGATCGCCCAGTCCTTGTCCCAGCCGGCGGCGTCTTGCGCGGTGGTCACGTTCTCGACCGACACCCGCACCCGGTTCAGCCCGTCGACGTCGTCGCTGCCCACCGTCACGACCGCGTGTGCGGGCCACCGGGTGCGCACCACGCGGCCGGCGAGGGATCCGTCCTCGCCCCGCAGCTCCTCCACGTCCGTGCCGCCGTCGATGTGGACGTCGAGGTTGCGTTCGCCCGGCCACTCCGCGGGGTGCAGGGTGCCGAGATCGAATTCGCGCTCCACCGCCTCGTCCCAGCTGAGCCAGCTCGCGCCCGCGACGGTCAGTTCGTCGACGGGAACGAACTCCGCCGAGTCCGCCACCGCGCGTTCGATGCTGCGCACCTGAAGCTGCAGGAATCGGAGGGTGACGTTCACCCCTGCTCCGGTGCCTGCCCGCATCAGGGTCTGACAGGACATGCGCGGTTCCTCGCCGACCCCCGACTTCGCCGCACCCGACGGTCCGAGGACGCCGAACTGCCACCGCGACTGATTCTTCGACGAACTCGCACGATACGGATACAGCAGGTAGCCCTCGTACAGGACCGCGTCGGCCACGGCACGTACTCGCTGCAGGGACGCCGGGGAGATCATGCGATCACCTCCCCGGCTCCCTGCAGCAGGTCCGAAATGGCGACGTCCAGTCCGATCAGACCTTGCGCCGCCTTGTAGCGCGCCAGCGCGGCGAGCGTGTCGTGGTCGAGGCGCACCCACCCCGTGTTCGGGTAGTGCGCCTGAACCAGTTCGCGCCACACGCCGACCGGCAGGTCGTAGGTCGACTCGCGGTCCCACGGGATCCGTTCCACCCCGAAACCGGCGACGCCGCGGGTGAAGACCGTCCCGCTGAACAGGAACACCAGCGGCACCGTCGACCCGGCCTCGTCCAGGGCGTGCAGATACTTCGATGCCGTGACCTCGAAGTCGTACGTGCACGGCAGCGGCAACTCCACCACACTCGACCCGGTGAACCCCTGGGCCACGGTGCTGGTCTGCATCCATTGGAAGGGTTTGAGCGTGGCCGTCCACCGCTCACGGGGCCCGAACAGATCGAGGAGGCCCTCCGCCTCACCGTCCGTGTAGCGGCGGCGTTGCGGGTCGATGCGGACCTGGCACCGGACGGCCATCGCGTGCACGGCGGCACCGCTGGACTCCGTCACCTCTACTCGCGCAGTGAGATTCGGCGCAACCGCGAACGGTTCCGGGAACACGTCCTCCACGTGGAACGACAATTCGGTCACGTCGGCTCCTTCGCGACGCGACTGCGTGCACGCACCGTCTCGAAGAACGTGTCGATGACCCGGCGGGCGTCCTGGCCGCCGTCGAATCCCCGCCACACCTGCCGCAATTCGCCCACCAGCTGGTAGCAGGCGTCGATGGGGACGAGGTAGCACTCGGGGTCGCCGCCACCGTGCTCGGGGACCCGCAGCAGCAACGCTTCCGTGTCGGCGGACAGCCGGCCGAGGGCCGGGTTGGCGGCGAGGACGCCGTCCCAGGCGTCGAGGGGCAACTCCGATTCGGTGGCGCCTGCCGGACCGGGATAGAAGGCGACGGTCTTGGCCAGCAGCGAGTTCCGGAACACGAAGGCGAGCCCGACGGGGATCTCCAGTTCGTCCCAGCGGCCCGGTGCGAGTTCGAAGTCGGGAAACGACAGGTAGCGTTCCGGGACGGCCCGGAAGCGCAGTTCGGCGCTCTCGTCGGTGAACAGCAGGTAGCACCCACGGCACACGCACATCAGTTGCCGATCCTGAACGTTCACGACGTGCTGATGCGCGTCCGCGATCGGCACGGCGCACATGTCGCACCGTTCCCCGACCACCGGTGCGGGCCGCTCGGACGCGATGCGCTGCAGGATGCGCAGCCCGTTCCCCGACGGGCTCATCACGCCACCTCCGCGGCGGGCACCGCGACGGACACGACCCCGTCACGCACGAGGACCGGCAGCGGCGACAGCGTTTCGGCATCGGCGTCGCCGTCCAGGCGGAGGCCCGCCCGGCGCGGGTCGAAGTGTGCCCGGCACGACGGACAGCGCAGCACCGCGTCACCCACCTGCCCACCCGCCTTCCGTTGCATCGTGGCCCCGGCCAGCGAGTTGGTGCAGGCGGCGCAGCGGTCGCGGTAGGCGAACAACTGCTCCCCGATCCGGCACACCAGAATCGGGAGCCCGGCCACGGAGAATCCGGCCACCTCACCGGGCGCGAGGTCCTCGAGTTCGGGCACCGACACCCACGTCCCGGTGCCACTCGATCCGTCGGACCCGTCCGGATGAACATGGGAGAACAGTGATTCCGCGGCAATCAGCCCGGACCCGGCCGCGGGGGTGGCACCCACCACCTCGATGTCCACGGTCTCCGGTGCGGCGGCCAGCACGGCGTCCTTGACGGCGAGTTCCAACGTCACCGCCGAGGACGGACAGCTCTGACAACTGCCGGTCAGCCGAAGCCGCACCACACCCTCCACCACGCCGAGCAGTTCGACGTCGCCGCCGTGGGAGCCCAGATAGGGGCGCACACTGTCGAGTGCTGTCGCGACCCTCGTCTCGACGTCGTGCGGATGGAGTCCGTTCACCAGCAGCAGACTGGCCACGAGTTCGTCGGCGGCGAGTCGTTCGACAAGGTCGTCGTCGCGTTCACCGATGATCTCGAGGACACGCTGCAGCCCGGCGCCGTAGAGTTCGACCACCTCGCGGACCAGTTGCTCGGCGCGCTCACGTGCCACCGAGCCACCTGTCGAACTCGCGTCCAACAGGCTGTCGATCCTCTCGCCGGCTGTCCGCCACCGATCGGGGTCGTCTCCTACTTCGTCACTCCCCCACGTCTCCGATCCGCCACTCTCCATGCGTACCTCGTCACTCGCCGGTCACGGACTGGGTGGGCGAATGCAGCTTCTCCAGCGTCTTTCCCTCGCCGAGATACATGTGCACACCACAGGGCAGGCAGGGATCGAAACTGCGGACGGTCCGCATGATGTCGATGCCCTTGAAGTGCTCCCGATCGTTCTCCTCGAAGATCGGCTGACCCTGCACCGCGTCCTCGTACGGCCCCGGCGTCCCGAAGCTGTCGCGGGGATTGGCGTTCCACGGGGTCGGCGGATACGGGTGGTAGTTCGCGATCTTGCCGTCGCGAATGACCATGTGGTGCGACAGGACTCCGCGCACCGCCTCCGTGAAGCCGCAGCCGATGCCCTCGTCGGGGACCTCGAACTTCTCCCACGTCTTCGTGTGCCCGGCCCGGATCTCGGCGAGCGCCTTCTCCGCGAAGTGCAGCGCACACGCCGCCGCGTACGCCTGGAAATAGGTCCGCGCCCGGTCACGCTCGATCGTGTTGCTGCCGTACTGCGGGATCTTCCATTCGAACTCGACCGGGCCCTTCAGCGCGGTCTTCGGCAGGTTGATCTTCACGCTGTGACCGGTCGACTGCACGTACCCGATGTCGACGAGGCCCGCGAGGGCGGTACTCCAGAGTCGGGCCAGCGGCCCGCCGCCGGTGTCCAACGCGAGGTGATCGGTGCCGTCGAACCACCGCGGCGACATCACCCAGCTGTACTTGTCTTCCATGTCGCGTTTCTGCGGGTGCGGGTTGGTGTGCTGGTTCCACGGATGCCTGCGGTCGACCGGGTTCCCGAGCGGATCGTTCTTCACGAACATCTCCTGGTCGGTCCAGTCGTCGTAATACGAACTGCCCAGCAGGATTCGGATACCCAGATTGATGTCGACGAGGGACGTCGTGATCAGTTTGCCGTCCACCACGATGCCGGGCGTGACGAACATGGCCCGTCCCCACTTCTCCATGTCCTTGTAGGAGAAGTTGCACACCGCGGGATCCTGGAAGGACCCCCAGCAGCCGAGGAGCGTCCGGCGCAGGCCGACCTTCTCGTAGCCGGGCATCGCCTCGTAGAAGAAGTCGAACAGGTCGTCGTGCATGGGGACGACCTTCTTCATGAACTCCACGTAGCGCATCAGACGCGTCGTGTAATCGGTCATCAACTGGATCGTCGCGACCGTGCCCACGCCACCCGGATACAGGGTGGACGGATGGACGTGCCGACCTTCCATGAGGCAGAACATCTCTCGCGTCCACCGGCTGACCTGCAACGCCTCCCGATAGAACTCGCCGGTGAACGGGTTGAGCGAACGCATGATGTCGGCGATGGTCTTGTAGCCGTGCTCGCCGGCGTGCGGCGCCTCCGTCTTCTCGGCCTGCGCGAGCACCCCCGGATTGGTCTCGGAGACCATCTTCTCGCAGAAGTCCACACCGACGAGGTTCTCCTGGAAGATGTTGTGGTCGAACATGTATTCCGCGGCCTCGCCGAGGTTGACGATCCACTCGCCGATGTGCGGGGGCTGCACGCCGTAGGCCATGTTCTGGGTGTAGCACGAACACGTCGCATGGTTGTCACCACAGATGCCGCAGATGCGGCTGGTGATGAAGTGGGCGTCGCGGGGATCCTTACCCTTCATGAAGATCGAATAGCCGCGGAAGATCGACGAGGTGCTGTGGCACTCCACGACTTCCTTCTGCTTGAAATCGATCTTCGTGTAGATGCCCAGGCTGCCCACGATGCGCGTGATCGGATCCCACGCCATCTCGACCAGGCCGTCGGATTCCGACTTGTGCGAAGGTTCCGGAATGATCGTTGTCATCGACGTACCTCTCAGTGTTCGAGGCCGTCGGACTACCGCCCGAGACCCCGAGCGGGACTACCAGGTGCGTGTGGCGCCCGTGGTCAGTTTCGTACCGCGACTGCGCCAGTGCGGCTCTTTGTCCAAGGTGGTCTTGGTGATCTTGCGGAGACTCCGAATGGCGGATCCGTACAGTCCGGACGCCGCAGTGGAGATCTTGCCGCCCGGCGGTTCGTCCATGAACGGCATGAACTTGTCCGGGAATCCCGGCATCGTGCACCCGATGCAGATACCGCCCACATTCGGGCACCCACCGACACCGTTGATCCAGCCCCGCTTCGGGACGTTGCACTTGACGACCGGACCCCAGCACCCCAGCTTCACGATGCACTTGGGTGAGCCGTACTCGGTGGCGAAATCACCCTGCTCGTAGTAGCCGGCGCGGTCGCAGCCCTCGTGCACCGTGGCCCCGAACAGCCACTGCGGACGCAGAGCGTCGTCGAGCGGAATCATGGGCGCCTGCTCGGTGGCCATGTAGAGGAGATACGTCAGCGTCTCCGACAGGTTGTCCGGTTGGATCGGGCAGCCGGGAACGCAGACGATCGGGATGCCCGCCTTCGACTTCCAATCCCAGCCGAGATAGTCGGGAACGCCCATCGCACCGGTCGGATTCCCCGCCATCGCGTGGATACCGCCGTATGTGGCGCACGTCCCGGCCGCGACGATCGCCGTCGCCTTCGGAGCGAGACGATCGAGCCATTCACTCGTCGTCACCGGCTGACCGGTCTCGGGATTGTTGCCGAAACCGCACCAGTAGCCCTCGTCGTGAAGTTGCTCGTTCGGGATGGAACCCTCCACCACCAGGACGAACGGTTCGAGTTCGCCGCGATCCGCCTTCCAGAACCACTCCAGGAAGTCGTCGGCGCCGCCCTCGGGGCCGTTCTCGAAGTCGATCAGCGGCCAGTGAACGGCCACTTTGGGCAGGCCCGGCAGGGCTCCCAGAGCAATCTCCTCGACACTGGGCTGCGTCGCAGCCGTCAAGGCCACCGAATCGCCGTCGCAACTGAGTCCCGCATTGATCCACAGCACGTGAATCAGGGTGTCCTCGGCGTTGATTGCTTCCTGTGTCGGCATATCAGGTCGCTTTCCGGAGTGAACACAACTCCTGTCGCCACCGGAGTCGACCGTCGGCCCACCTGTGTGGCGCTGATATTTATTTAGCTCCGCCGTCGAGCGGATGTCAACGGTCCTCGGCGCGTCGCACCGGGCAGTTCGACCCCGTCGTGTAGGGGCGTCATTGCTTCGCAATCCAGTCGTACCACTGCGCAATGCCCTGACCCGTCGTCGCCGACAACGTGATCACCTGCAGGTCGGGGTTCACCGACCGGGCGTATTTCGTGCAGAGATCGACGTCGAAGTCCACGTACGGCAACAGGTCCGCCTTGTTCACGATCACCAGGTTCGCTGCCGCGAACATGTGCGGATACTTGAGCGGCTTGTCCGTCCCCTCGGTCACCGAGATCACCACCACCCGGCTCTTCTCACCGAGATCGAACAGTGCCGGACAGACCAGGTTCCCCACGTTCTCGATGAACAGCAGCGAGTTCGGCTCGGGGTCGAGGGCGGTCAGCGCGTCCCGCATCATCTCGGCGTCGAGGTGGCACCCGGCTCCCGTGTTCACCTGCACCACAGCACATCCCGTCGCCTTGATGCGGTTGGCATCGAGCATCGTCTCCTGGTCGCCCTCCACCACCGAGACGCGTCGCTGCCCACCGATGTCGGCGATGGTGCGTTCGAGCAGCGTCGTCTTCCCCGATCCCGGCGAGCTCATCACGTTCAGCGCGAGCACCCCGCGTCCGGCCAGCCAGCCCCGGTTGCGCTCCGCAGTGAGGTCGTTCTTCGCCAGCACCTTCTGCTCGAGGGTCACCGTCTCGGTCGCCTGCTCGTGGGGGTGTTCGTGAGTATGCGGGTGCTCGTGGTCATGCGGGTGGTCGTGGTCGTGCGGGTGGGCGTGCGGGTGGTCGTGCTCGTGGTCGTGCGGGTGCTCGTGGGGCACCGTGATCCTGGTTCCGGTCTCGTCTCCGCATCCACAGGTGGCACACATTTGCGTCAGCTCACTTCCATAGAGAGGATTCGTAGTTCCCGACCCGACGTGACCTCCACGTCCGCACTTCCGCACGGGCACAGCAACACCAGGTCCGTGAGCGCGAAATCCTCGCCGCACTCACGGCAGTGCGCACCGCCCGGGGTGTGGTCGATGTCGAGACGGGCACCGTGCGCGACGGTCCCTTCGGTGACCAGTTCGAAACAGAACTGCATCGAATCGGCGACCACGGCCGTCAACGCCCCCACCTGTACGCGCACACTGTGGACCGTCCGTCCCGCGGCGGTCTCGCAGACGGCGTCGACGACGCTCTGGGTGATTGCCAACTCGTGCATCACGGCCCCGTTCAGGACTCGTCACCTGTGGATTCGAGCGTAGCGCTTCGCGGCCCGTGAGTACTTATTAACCGCGGGCGGTTAATAAGTACTCACGGCAGACGTAGTCTGAGGATCCGCCATCCACTTCAGGGAGGGCGCATGGACGCCTGGACCATCCGAGACTTCGAACCGGAGGATCTCGAGGCTGTCGTGCGCATGGACAGCAGTTCCACCACCACGGACCAACTGCCCCTGTTCGCGCTCTCGGACGTGGTGGGGAGTCTGTTGAACCGTCACCCCGCGGTCGTCGCGACGAGGGACGGGCACATCATCGGGACGGCGGTCGCTCGCGTCGACGAGGACCGCGCCTGGGTCATGCGGATCTCCCTCGATCCCGAATGGCGTGGGCAAGGGCTCGGCAGCGCCCTGTTGTCGCAGCTCGAGCACCGGCTCCTCGCCAGAGGAGTGCGACGGGTGGCCGCCCTCCTCCCCGAAGGGGAGACCGGTGCCACCGCGCTGAGCAATTCCGGATTCACCGCCCGCAGCGGAGTCACGTACTACGAGAAACTCGGGACGGTGTCGCCCCGCACGGCCGGGGTCCTGGCGACGCTCGGCGGCGCGGTACCGCCCGCCGGACTGTGGAAACAGGTCGCCGGCATGACGCGGGAGAAATCGCTGATCGAACGCAGGATCGTGCTCCCACTGTCGCGGCCGGCGCTGGCCGCCGACCACGGCGTGGCACCGCCGCGCGCCGTGGTCCTGTTCGGACCACCGGGAACCGGGAAGACGACGTTCGCGCGTGCCATCGCCAGCCGGCTCGGCTGGCCGTTCGTCGAGCTGTTCCCGTCGCGGCTCGCGGCCGGCGAGAATGGTCTCGCCGCCGGTCTCGGGGAGGCGTTCACGTCGATGGGCGAACTCGAGCACGTCGTCGTCTTCATCGACGAGGTGGAGGAGGTGGCGGCGCGGCGCCGGCCCGGATCGCAGTCCGTAGGGGTGGTGAACGAACTGCTGAAGTCGATCGTCCACTTCCGTGAACGCGGCGGACGGTTGCTGGTGTGCGCCACCAATTCCGTTCGCGCACTGGATGATGCGTTCCTACGTCACGGACGTTTCGACTACGTGCTGCCGATCGGCGCGCCCGACGCGGAGGCCCGGCACGCCCTGTGGGAGCGCTACCTCGGCAACGAGCAGGTCGACGTGTCCGCCCTCGTCGCCGCGACCGAGGGCTACACGCCCGCCGACGTCGCGCACGCGGCACGGACCGTTGCGCAGGCGACGTTCGAGTGCAGCGTCGACTCGGGTGGACGCTGCCATGCCGGCACCCAGGACTACCTGGACGTGATCGGCACGGTGCGTCCCACCCTCACCGCCGAGATGATGCAGGCGTTCACGGAGGACATCGCCGGTCACGCCCGCACCTGACCTGTGAGTTCTTGTTAACCGCCCGCGGTTAGCAAGTACTCACAGGCGTTCGATGATGGTGGCGTTGGCAGTGCCGCCGCCTTCGCAGATGGTCTGCAGACCGTAGCGGCCTCCGGTGCGCTCGAGTTCGTTGAGGAGGGTGGCCATCAGCTTCGTGCCGGTCGCGCCGAGTGGGTGGCCGAGGGCGATCGCGCCGCCGTTGACGTTGACCTTCGCCGGGTCGGCACCGATCTCCTTGATCCATGCGAGGACGACCGGCGCGAAGGCCTCGTTGATCTCGATCAGGTCGATGTCGTCGATGCTCAGGCCCGTCTTTTCCAGCGCGTAACGCGTGGCCGGGATCGGGGCGCTGAGCATGAAGATCGGGTCGGCGCCCCGGGCGCTGAGATGGTGGATGCGGGCACGGGGAGTCAGGCCGTACCTCTCGACCGCTTCCGGTGAGGCCAGCAGCACCGCACTCGCACCGTCGGAGATCTGGCTCGCGACTGCGGCCGTGAGACGTCCCCCGTCGGTGAGGGTCTTCAGCGCCGCCATCTTCTCGAGGCTGGTCTCGCGGGGACCCTCGTCCGTCGTCACGTCACCGAACGGGACGATCTCGCGGTCGAAGCGACCTTCGGCGATGGCCGTCCGCGCCCGCTCGTGGCTCTGCAACGCCCAGCGCTCGAGTTCCTCGCGGCTGATGTCCCACTTGTCCGCGATCAGTTCGGCGCCGTTGAACTGCGACACTTCCTGGTCGCCGTAGCGTTCCGTCCAGCCCGTCGATCCGCCGAACGGGGTGTCGAATCCGTACTGCTGACCGACCATCATCGCCGAGGCGATCGGGATCTGGCTCATGTTCTGCACACCGCCTGCGACGATCAGGTCGGCGGTGCCGCTCAGGATCGCCTGCGCACCGAAGTGCACGGCCTGCTGACTCGACCCGCACTGCCGGTCCACCGTGACGCCCGGGACCTCTTCCGGGTAGCCGGCAGCCAGCCACGCGGTGCGGGCGATGTTGCCCGCCTGCCCGCCGATCGCGTCGACGCAACCGAAGACGACGTCATCGACACCGGCCGGGTCGATGCCCGTGCGCTCGACGAGGGCCTTGATGACGTGCGCGCCCAGGTCGGCGGGATGCACGCCGGACAGGCCGCCGTTCTTCTTGCCGATCGGTGTGCGGACGGCGTCGACGATGTAGGCCTCGGTCATGTGAAACTCCTAGTCAGTGGTGGGGACTCGCAAGTCCGTCGAGGACGATCGAAAGGTATTGCTTGGCCACGGTGTCGACCGTGACGGAGCCACCGGGCCGGTACCAGCGGACGGCGACCCAGGCGGTGTCGCGGAGGAATCGAAAGGCGAGCTCGACGTCGATGTCGGACCGGAAGCTGCCGTCCTTCACACCCGCCTCGAGCACACCCATCCACAGCTCGCGGAATTCGGTGTTCAGTTCGGACAGGTACCCGAAACGCTCGTTGGCGACGAGGTGCTTCACCTCGTCCTGGTAGATCGCGACCGCGGAATGCGACGCGTCGATCGCCTCGTACGACGTGGTGACCAGTGCTTCGAGGGTCGCGCGACTGTCGAGTCCGGACGCGACGATCTCGCGGTACTTGCCGAACAGGTCGTCGAGGAAGCCCCGTAGAATCTCGTCGACCATCGACTCCTTCGAGTCGAAGTGGTGGTACAGGCTGCCCGACAGGATGCCCGCGGCGTCGGCGATGTCGCGCACGGTGGTGGCCCGCAGGCCGCGTTCGGCGAACAGGGTGGCCGCGATGTCGAGGAGTTCGGTCCGGCGTCCGGACTTGCCGGACGTGTCGTCGGCGGGGGGTGGCGTCATCGTCACATCCTATCAACCAAGCGCTTGTTAGGGCCTTCGGCCCCGTGCGCCTTTCTGGTTGCTGGAGCTACCAAAAAGGCGCACAGGGCGGCTACGCCCTCTGCGACGAGATCGACACGACCTCGCCAGTGAGGTAGGTGGTGTAGTCGCTGGCGAGCATGGCGATGGTGGCGGCGATTTCCCACACCTCGGCGGCACGACCGAACGCCTCGTCGGACGCCAGCTTGTCGAGGAGTTCCTCGCTGGTCACCTTCGCGAGAAACGCGTGCCTCGCGATGGACGGCGCGACGGCGTTGATCCGGACGCCGTACTCGGCGGCCTCGATCGCGCTGCACCGGGTCAGCGCCATGACTCCGGCCTTCGCCGCCGCGTAGTGCGCCTGCGAGTGCTGCGCCCGCCACCCGAGGACGGACGCGTTGTTGACCAGTACGCCGTTGTGCTCGACCTCCTTGAAGTAGCGCAGTGCGGCGCGGGTGGCCCGGAACGTTCCGTTCAGCGTGATGTCGAGGACGCGGTCCCACTCCTCGTCCGTCATGTCGACGAGCGGGGTCTCGCCGCCGAGCCCGGCGTTGTTGACGAGCACGTCGATCCTGCCCAGCGCGTCGGCGGCCCCGGAGATCAACGCGTCCACCTGTTCCGTACTGGACACGTCACACGTCAGCGCCTCGACCGCCTGCCCAGGGAACTCGGCGGCGAGTTTCTCCTTGGTCTCGAGGAGGCGACGCTCGTGCCAGTCGGACACCAGCACGTCGGCGCCCTCGAGCAGGGCGCGTCGCGCGGACGCGAATCCGATGCCGGTGCCCGCCGCGGCGGTGACGACGACCTTCTTGCCTTTCAGCAGGTCGTGGCCCGGAGTCTCGACGGGCGCGGTGGCGAGCGGAGTAGTAGTCATGAACGGGCCTCTCGGGGAAGTCCGAGCACGCGCTCGGAGATGATGTTGCGCTGGATCTCGTTGGATCCGCCGTAGATCGTGTCGGCGCGGGTGAAGAGGAAGAGCCTCTGCCAGTCGCCCAGTTCCAGATGTTCGGGGTCCGTGACGTCGGACGACGGATCGGCCGGGGCGAGCAGCGACGCCGCGCCCTGCACTTCCATGGCCAGCTGTCCGAGGTCGCGGTGCCAGTTGGCCCAGAGCAGCTTCGCGACGGACGCCTCCGCGCCGGAGGTCCCGGCGTCGACCGCTTCCAGGGTGCGCAGGGCGTGTGCCCGCATCACCCGCAGCCCGACCCACGCGCGGGCGATCTTCTCGCGGATGTTGGGGTCGGTCGCCGCACCGTTGGCTTTCGCGAGGTCGACGACGCCCTGCAGTTCGCGGGCGAAACCGATCTGCTGCCCGAGCGTGGACACGCCGCGCTCGAAGGTGAGCAGACCCATCGCGACCCGCCAGCCGTCGCCGGGCTCTCCGACCACCAGATCCGCGTCGGTGACGGCGTCGTCGAAGAACACCTCGTTGAACTCGGACGTGCCGGTCAACTGCTGGATGGGCCGGACCGTGACGCCGGGCTGGTCGAGCGGGACGAGCAGGAAGCTCAGGCCCTGGTGCCGCTTGGATCCCGGTTCGGTGCGGCAGAGGACGAACGCCCACTGGGCGACGTGCGCGAGGGACGTCCACACCTTCTGTCCGTTGATCACCCACTTGTCGCCGTCGAGGCGCGCGGTGGTGGACACGTTCGCGAGGTCGGAACCGGCGCCCGGCTCGGAATAGCCCTGCGCCCACAGTTCGGTCACGGTGTTGATGCCGGGAAGGAAGCGACGCTTCTGTTCCTCGGTGCCGAACGCGATGAGCGTCGGGCCGAGCAGTTCCTCGCCGACGTGGCTGACCCGCGCCGGCGCCCCCGACTTCGCGTACTCCTGATGGAACACCACCTGCTGCGCCAGGGTGGCTCCGCGCCCGCCGTGCTCCTTCGGCCAGCCGAGGCAGGTCCATCCCGCCGCAGCGAGATGACGGTCCCACGCGAGCCGTTCCTCGAAGAACTCGTGCTCGCTGCCGGGGCCACCCTTGCCTTTCAGCCGGGCGAAGTCGCCGGTGAGGTTGTCGTTCAGCCACGTCCTGACGGTCTGCGCAAAGTCGTCGTCGGTGATCAGCCCGTCCGGGCTCTCGCTCTGTTCCACGTCTGTAAGATAACCTACCAAGCACTTGCTAGGTAGGTAGGGAGCCCAGTGACCGAACAACCGACAACCACCCCGTCCGCCCTGAAACGGGCCGCACGCGAATTCGGCGAGCTCACAGCCGTGGCGGACGGCGACGTCCGTCTGACCTTCACACAACTGCACGACCGTGTCCGCGATTTCGCCGCCGCACTCAGCTCACAGGACGTACGACCCGGCGATCACGTCGCGGTGTGGTCGCCCAACACGTATCACTGGGTGGTCGCGGCGCTCGGCATCCACTACGCCGGTGCGACTCTCGTCCCGATCAACACCCGGTACACGGCCACCGAGGCCCTCGACATTCTCCAGCGCACCAAGACCACCGCACTGGTGGTCGCGGGCAAATTCCTCGGCACCGACCGGTACGCGGCGCTGCGCGACGAGTCGAGCACCCTCGACCTGCCGACGGTCGTCCGGGTTCCGGTCGACGGCGGCGACGCCGAGGTTCCCGGAGTCTTCGACTTCGACGACTTCCTCGCCCTCGCCGACGAGGACACGCGCGCCGAGGCCGACGCCCGCGCGGCCGCCGTCTCCCCCGACGACGTCTCCGACGTCATGTTCACGTCGGGCACGACGGGCCGCAGCAAGGGCGTGATGAGTGCGCACCGGCAGTCGGTGGGCATCGCGCAGGCGTGGGGCGAGTGCGCCGAGGTGACCTCCGACGACAACTACCTGATCATCAATCCGTTCTTCCACACCTTCGGGTACAAGGCGGGGTTCCTGGTGTGCCTGCTGAACGGGGCGACGGTAGTGCCGATGGCGGTGTTCGACGTTCCGAAGGTGATGGCGACCGTGCACGACGAGCAGATCACCGTGCTCCCCGGCGCCCCCACGATCTTCCAGTCGATCCTCGACCACCCCGA
This sequence comes from Rhodococcus mengyinensis, assembly GCF_048381435.1. Taxonomy (NCBI): domain Bacteria; kingdom Bacillati; phylum Actinomycetota; class Actinomycetes; order Mycobacteriales; family Nocardiaceae; genus Rhodococcus; species Rhodococcus mengyinensis. Next base: position 501,195 of record NZ_JBLWIT010000038.1, read on the forward strand.
CCGCCCGAAGTACGACCTGTCCAGCCTGCGGGTCGCGATCACGGGCGCGGCCGCGGTTCCGGTCGCACTGGTGGAACGGATGCAGTCGGAGCTGAGCTTCGACGCCGTCCTCACCGCCTACGGTCAGACGGAGGCGGTGGTGGTCACGATGTGCCGGACCGACGACGACCCGGTGACCGTGTCGACGACGTCGGGTCGCGCCATCCCCGGGATGGAGGTCCGGATAGGCGACCAGGGCGAGATCCTGGTGCGCGGCGAGAACGTGATGCTCGGCTACCTCGACGACCCCGAATCGACCGCCAAGACCATCGATGCGGACGGCTGGCTGCACACCGGCGACGTCGGGACCCTGGACGACCGCGGTTACGTCGATATCACCGACCGCCTCAAGGACATGTACATCTCCGGCGGTTTCAACGTGTATCCCGCTGAGGTGGAGAACGCTCTTGCCCGACTCGACGCCGTCGCGGAGTCTGCCGTCATCGGTGTTCCCGACCAGCGGATGGGCGAGGTCGGCCGGGCCTACGTGGTCGCCAAGCCGGGCGTCACGCTCGCCGAGGACGACGTGGTCGCGTTCTGCAAGGAGCGACTCGCCAACTTCAAGGTGCCCCGGTCGGTGCGCTTCGTCGACTCCCTCCCCCGGAACCCCTCCGGGAAGGTCATGAAAAACGTTCTGCGTGAGGAGAAGAAATGACGGTTCCGGACGAGGGTGACGTCGTCACCTACGAGGTGCGTGACGGTGTCGCAGTCGTGACGCTCAACCGCCCCGACTACCGCAACGCCCAGAACTCGGTGATGACGTACGCCCTCGACGCCGCGTTCGAGCGGGCCGTCGAGGACGACGACGTGAAGGTGATCGTCCTCGCAGGCAACGGAAAGCACTTCAGTGCTGGGCACGACATCGGCACCCCGGGCCGGGACCATCACGTGCATTACGACAACAAGGCCGTCATGTGGTGGGACCACGTCGACAAGCCGGGTGGCGACCAGCGGTTCGCCCGCGAGATGGAGGTCTATCTCGGGATGTGCCGTCGCTGGCGCGAGATCCCGAAGCCGACCATCGCGATGATCCAGGGCGCGTGCATCGCCGGCGGCCTGATGCTGGCGTGGGTGTGCGACCTCATCGTGGCGTCGGACGACGCGTTCTTCTCCGATCCGGTCGTACGTATGGGCATTCCGGGGGTCGAGTACTTCGCGCATCCGTGGATGCTCGGACCGCGGTTCGCGAAGGAAATCCTCTTCACCGGCGACCGGTTCACCGCGCAGCGCGCGTACGAGGTGGGCATGGTCAACCACGTCGTGCCGCGCGAGGACCTGGAGCAGGAGACCCTCGCCATCGCCGGACGCATCGCCGCCATGCCCCGGTTCGGGCTCGCGCTCACCAAGAAGGCCGTCAACCAGTGCGAGGACCAGATGGGCATGCGGAACGGCATGGACTCCGTCTTCGGTCTCCACCACTTCGCGCACGCGCACAACGCCGAGATCGACACCGATCCGCTCGGCGGCATGGATGCCAAGTCGATGGCGGCCAGTGCGCGCAACTCGAACGAAGGGGCGAAGTAAGTGGATCTCGAGTTCGACGACGCCACCGTCGCCTTCCGCGAGGAGGTGCGAACCTTCCTACGCGACAACGTTCCCGCCGAACCGCTGCCGTCGATGGACACCGCCGAGGGTTTCGAGGCGCACCGCGAGTGGGAACGCACTCTCGCCGACGCCCGGCTGTCGGTGGTGTCGTGGCCGGAGGAACTGGGCGGACGGGACGCGTCGCTGCTGGAATGGGTGGTGTTCGAGGAGGAGTACTACCGCTCGGGTGCGCCCGGACGCGTCAGCCAGAACGGCATCTTCCTGCTCGCCCCGACACTGTTCGAGCACGCGAACGCCGAGCAGTTGGCCCGCATCATGCCGCGGATGGCCCGCGCCGACGACATCTGGGCGCAGGCCTGGTCGGAGCCGGAGTCGGGTAGCGACCTCGCGTCGCTCCGTTCCACCGCCCGGCGCGTCGACGGCGGCTGGGTGCTGAACGGGCAGAAGACGTGGAGTTCGCGGGCGAGCTTCGCGGACTGGGGCTTCGGACTGTTCCGGTCCGACCCGGACGCCCAGCGACACAAGGGCATCACCTACTTCATGTTCGACCTGCGCTCGAAGGGTGTCACCGTGCGCCCGATCGATCAGCTGGACGGTGAACCCGGTTTCGCGGAAATCTTCCTCGAGGACGTCTTCGTCCCGGACGACCCCGCGAACCCCGGCGAGTCCGGAGTGATCGGCGGCGTGAACGAGGGCTGGCGCGTGGCGATGAGCACCGCGTCCAACGAACGCGGACTGTCGCTGCGCAGCCCGGGCCGTTTCCTCGCGACCGTCGACCGGCTGGTCGAACTGTTCCGGGACAGCGGCCACACCGACGACACGGCCCTGCGGAACAAGGTCGCCGACGCCTGGATCGGTGCCCGCGCCTACCAGCTGAACACGTTCGGCACCGTCACCCGGCTCGCCGATGGCGGGCAGCTGGGCGCCGAATCGTCGATCAACAAGGTGTTCTGGTCGGAATGGGACATCGCCACCCACGAGACCGCACTCGAACTGCAGGGCGCCTCGGCGGAGCTCGCGGACAATTGGATGGACGGCTACCTGTTCTCCCTGTCCGGTCCGATCTATGCCGGCACCAACGAGATTCAGAAGAACGTGATCGCCGAGCGGCTGCTCGGCCTACCGAAGGCGGATCGATGAGATTCACACTCGACTCCTCCCATCAGGACTTCGCGTCCAGCATCGACGCGCTGCTGTCGAAGGCGGACATGCCGGCGGTGATCCGGTCGTGGAACACCGGCGACACGGGTCCGGGCCTGAAGGTGTGGCAGCGCCTCGCCGAGACCGGCGTCAACGGACTGCTCATCGCGGATGAGCACGACGGCCTGGGCGCCGACGCCGTCGACCTCGTCGTGGCCGTCGAACAACTCGGACGTCATGCCGTTCCCGGTCCGGTGGCCGAAACCGTGGCCGTCGCGCCCGCCCTGCTCGTGCAGGTGACCCCGGACCGGTTGGCGGCGTTGGCTTCCGGTTCACTCGCCACGGTCGCGGCCGCGCCGCACGTCCCGTTCGCCGTCGATGCCGACTCGGCCGACCTCGTCCTGCTCGTCGACGGCGCCACGGTGCGCCTCGGAAAGGCCGGGGCGGTGCAGACCTCGGTGGATCAGTCGCGACGGCTGTTCCCACTGTCCGCCGGCGACGCCCTCGGCGACGCCGACTTCGCGCCCGCGTTCGATCTCGGCGCCCTGGCCACCGCCGCCCAACTGCAGGGACTCGGACAGACCCTGCTGGACGTGACCACCGACTACGCCAAGCAGCGCAAGCAGTTCGGCAAGGTGATCGGACAGTTCCAGGCCATCAAACATCACCTGGCCGAGGTCGCGGTCGGGCTGGAGATGTCGCGGCCGCTGCTGCACGGTGCAGCACTGTCCGTGCGGGACGGGTCCGTCGACAGTTCCCGGGACGTCTCGGCGGCGAAGGTCGCGTGCGGGGATGCCGCGTACCGGGCGGCGCGGGTGGCGCTGCAGGTGCACGGCGCCATCGGCTACACCCAGGAACACGACCTGTCGCTGTGGCTCACCAAGGTCCGGGCACTGGTCACCGCCTGGGGCACGCCGGCGTTCCACCGCGGCCGCGTCGTCGACTCGCTCGTGGAGGCGTCATGAGTTTCGACAACGAGGAGCGGGCGGCGCTCCGGTCGTCGGTCCGGGATCTGCTGGGTAAGCATTCCGACTCGGCCGCCGTCCGCCGGGCGATCACCACCGACCACGGCTACGACGACGCCCTGTGGTCGAAGCTGTGCGAGCAGATCGGCGTCGCCGCGTTGGCCGTTCCGGAGAAATACGACGGAGTGGGGGCCTCGCTGCTGGAAGTGCATGTGGTGCAAGAAGAGCTGGGCCGCACGCTGACGCCGTCGCCGATGCTGGGCAGCGCCGTGCTGGCCGCGCAGGCGCTGGTGCTGTCGGGGGACGACGACGCGTGCGCCCGACTGCTGCCCGGCATTGCGGCGGGTTCGGTGGCCGCGCTGTGCTGGGCGGGTGCGGGCGGCTGGTCCGGATTCGGGGTCACCGCGTCGCGCGAGACGCTGTCGGGGACGGCGTCGTACGTGCTCGGCGGTGACGTCGCGGACGTGCTGCTGGTTCTCACGTCCGAAGGCCTGTTCGAGGTGGACCCGGCGGCGGACGGCGTGACGCGTCGCCGCGTCCCGGCGATGGACCCGACGCGTCCGCTGTCGGAGGTGACCTTCGACGGGGTCGCGGCGCGCAGGCTCGTCTCCCCCACCGACCTCGTCGACCAGGTGCGCACGGTCGCACTGGTCGCGTTGTCGGCGGAACAGGTGGGTGCGGCGTCCGCGGCGCTGGAGCAGACGGTCGAGTACGCGAAGTCACGCAAGCAGTTCGGCCGGGCGATCGGATCGTTCCAGGCCCTCAAACACCGCATGGCCGACATGTACGCCCTCGTCGAGACGGCCCGCTCCATGTCGTACGCCGCGGCGCTGTCGGGGACGCACGAGGACGCCGTCATCGCGAAGGTGTACTGCTCGGAGGCACTGCAGCACGTCGCGGCGGAGGCCATCCAGTTGCACGGCGGCATCGCGATCACGTGGGAACACGACGCGCAGCTGTACTTCAAACGTGCACACGGGAGTGCACAGCTGTTCGGGCAGCCGCGGGAGTACCTGCCCGAGCTCGCCTCGGCGGCGGGACTGTAGGCGGCTTCGCCGCCCGTGCGCCTTTCTGGTAGCTGGAACAACCAAAAAGGCTCACGGGCGCAGCCCCTCCAGGTAGCTGGCGACCCCGTCTTCGTCGTTGCTGGGCAGGACGTGGTCGGCGAGGGCGAGGACTTCCGGCAGCGCGTTGGACGGGCAGAGAGCCGTGCCTGCCCATGTCAGCATCGGGACGTCGTTGATGGCGTCCCCGGCCACGGCGACCTCCTCCGTCGAGATCCCGTCGACCGCGCACAGCTCGGCGAGCGCGCTCGCCTTGGACACGCCGGACGCCGCCATCTCGACGTACGGCGCGCCGGAGTGCGTCAGTTCGACACCGTCGACGCCGGCCGCCACCGCCGCCCGGTACAGCTCCGCGCTGGGAACCTCGGGGTGCCGGGCGACGATCTTCACCATCGGCTCGTCGATGTCGGGCAGCAGTTCCGACAGCGCCATCTCGTGCGGGTGCCGGTGGTGGTCGGCGAACTCGCACAACGCCGCGTACGCCGGTTCGGCGACGAAGCGCGTCGGGCCGATGTTCGCGAACACGACACCGGGCATCAACGTCCGCACCCGGTCCATCGCCGCCGCGGCCGACGCCATCGCGATGGTCGTCGTCGCCGTGATCACCGGGGTTCCGTCGGCCAGGTCGAGGACCACCGCCCCGTTCGCGCAGATCGCCTTGCCCCGGAATCCGCACGACTGCGCCAGCTCGTGCACCGAGTGCCGGGCGCGGGCCGTTGCCCACACCACCTCGACCCCCGACAGTCGCGCATCTTCCATGGCCTGCGCGGTGCGAGGGGAGATCGTGCGGTCCGACCGCAGCAGGGTGCCGTCGAGGTCCGTCGCCAACAGCCGAATTTGCGTCACCTCCGCATGATGCCAGGCAGCGCATGTACCCCTCACGACCCCACCACAGTCGATAGCCTGGACAGCATGAGTCCTCGAGTACCCAGCATCGTGCTGAATTCCGGAACAATCCTCCCGCAGCTCGGCCTGGGAGTCTGGCAGGCGGACAACGACGAGACCGAACACGCCGTCGGGTTCGCCCTGGACGAGGCGGGCTACCGGCACATCGACACCGCCGCCGCATACGGCAATGAGGAAGGGGTGGGCCGTGGCATCGCGAACTCGGGAGTCGCCCGCGAAGACGTCTTTCTCACCACCAAGTTGTGGAACGCCGATCAGGGCTACGAGCCGGCGTTGAAGGCGTTTGACGCCAGCCTCGGACGTCTCGGCGTCGACTATGTCGACCTGTACCTGATCCATTGGCCGCTGCAGGACGACGACCGCATCCTCCGCACGTGGGATGCGCTGGAGAAGATCGCCGAGTCGGGTCGCGCGAAGGCGATCGGTGTGTGCAATTTCGAACCGCGTCACCTGCAGTTGCTGATCGACCGGGGCGGCGTCGTTCCGGCGGTCGATCAGGTGGAGTTGCATCCGCATCTGGCGCAGCAGGAGATCCGGGCGTTCGCCGTCGACCACGGCATCGCCGTCGAATCGTGGAGCCCGCTCGGCGGCACCAGCAATTCGGGGTGGGGCGACAACTCGAAGCCGAACACGCTGCTCACGGATCCGATCATCACCCGCATCGGCGACCGGCACAGCAAGAGCGCCGCGCAGGTGCTGATCCGCTGGCATCTGCAGAGCGGGCTGATCGTCATCCCCAAGTCGGTCCACGAGTCGCGGATCCGCGAGAACATCGACGTGTTCGATTTCGAGCTCAGCGAGCAGGACCTCAGCGAGATCGAGACGATGGACGACGGCACCCGTGTCGGAGCCCACCCGGACGAGTTGAACATCGGCGCACCGGAGTAGGCGGCTCCGCCACCCGTGCGCCTTTTTGGCTGTTCCAGCAACGGCGTATTCAGTCGGTCGACGCAACATCCCTGGTAAGGAAGGGTGTTGTGGATGGTGTTCAAGGGGCGGCCGCCGATCGAGCGGCGAGTGCGGGAGCAGTTCTGGGAGTGTTTGCGGGCGGGGCAGGACACGGTCAGCGCGGCGTGTGAGGTGCAGGTCTCGCTGACCCAGATGCGGCGGTGGCTGGTGCAGGTCGGTGGAGTGCGTCCCCGCCGACCTGTTCCCCCGTCGGGGCGGTATCTGTCGCTGTCCGAGCGGGAGCAGATCGACGAATTCCGCCGGGACGGGTGGACGATCCGGGCGATCGCCCACGCACTGGGCCGCAGCCCGTCCACGATCAGCCGGGAACTGCGGCGGGCGTTGTCCTCTCGCGGGAAGTATCTGGCCTCACGGGCCCAACGGGACGCCGAGGCCCGCGCCCGGCGCCCCAAGACCGCCAAGCTCGCCGCCCACGCCGAGTTGCGGGAGCAGGTGCAGGGGTGGCTGGGTGAGGACTTGTCACCGCAGCAGATCTCGCACAAGCTCAGGCGGGAGTATCCGAGCCGGCCGGAGATGTGGGTGTCACACGAATCGATCTATCAGGCGTTGTTCGTCCAGTCCCGGGGAGCGTTGACGCGGGAGCTGACCGCCCATCTGCGGACCGGCCGCTACCTGCGTAAACACCGAAGCACGGTCGGTGAGCGGCGGGGGAAGTTCCCGGACATGGTGATGATTTCCGAGCGTCCCGCCGAGGTCGAGGACCGGGCGGTGCCCGGGCACTGGGAGGGCGATCTGATCATCGGGGCGAACAACAAGTCGGCGATCGGGACGTTGGTGGAGCGGTCGACCCGGTTCGTGATGCTGTTGCACCTGCCGGATGGGCATTCCGCCGAGCAGGTGCGGTCGGCGATGACCCGCAAGATCACCGAGCTTCCCCAGCACCTTGCCAAGTCGATCACCTGGGATCAGGGTGCGGAGATGAGTCAGCACGCCCGGTTCACTGTCGAGACGGGGGTGCCGGTGTATTTCTGTGATCCGCGTTCGCCGTGGCAGCGCGGGACGAACGAGAACACAAACGGCTTGCTGCGCCAGTACTTCCCCAAGGGGATCGCGTTGGACGGGTTCGAAGAGGTCTACCTCGACGTGGTGGCCGATAAACTCAATCGTCGTCCCCGTATGACGCTCGACTGGGACAGTCCAGCCGAGCGTCTCGGGAAACTCGTTGTTGCGACGGCCGCTTGAAAACGCC